>DATHOK010000288.1:0-62429 GCA_035484995.1 Verrucomicrobiia bacterium
AATATCGCCGCAGAATCCGTTGTGCCTGGCCTGTGAAACCGCCAGCGGCGTCTGGGACGCCCGCCACGTGGTCAACGGCAATGCGGTCTACCAGCTGCCCTTCGGCCAAGGGAAGCCGCTGCTGCATGACGGCGGGATTGCTGGCGCTATCGCCGGCAACTGGGAACTGACTACCACCGCCCTGGCTCGCACCGGCTTCCCGGTGAATGTGCTCATGCCCAGCAATTACACGGCGCCGGATGGGGGCTCCGGAACGGAGCGTCCCGATCTTGTTCCGGGCGTTTCTCTCACTCCACCAGGAGGAAAAAAGGTCGCTGAATGGATCAATCCCGCGGCGTTTGCTACCCCGGCTGGGGAGTTCGGCACGGCGCCGCGCGACCTCGTGCGTGGGCCTGGCACCTGGCAAGTTGATCTCGGCATCGCTAAACACATCCCACTTACGGAGCGCGCTAGCCTCGAGTTTCGCTCCGAGTTCTTCAACATCTTTAATCACTCGCAGTTGGGTCCGCCTCAGTCCACTTTCAATCCGGCGAACACCACCGGGTTCGGCAGCATCATCACCACGGTGAACTTGAACACAAGCATCATATCGCCGATCACCCCGGTGGGCTCAGGAACCCCGCGCGAGATTCAGTTTGCGTTGCGGATCGCTTTCTAGTTGCGCGGGGGGCATTCGGTCTTCAACGAGGCTCCCCGAGTGGACGACACCTTCGCAGGATATCGTTGAACGCGTCTTAATCTTCTTTCCGCGATATTCCGGGAGCACGAGTCATGAGAATTCTAGTGATCGAGGATGAAGCCAAGACCGCCGGATTCCTGAAGAAGGGACTTGCAGAGGCGGGCTTCGTCGTTGACGTCGCCGAAGATGGATTCGATGGGTTGCACCTCGCGCAGGAATTACAGTTCGATCTCGTCATTCTCGACGTGATGCTGCCCGGGCTGGATGGCTGGCAGGTTCTAACTCGCTTGCGCCGGAAAGGCCGGCGGGCGCTGGTCCTTTTCCTGACCGCTCGCGATGCCGTACATGAGCGCGTACGGGGATTCGAACTGGGCGCCGACGACTATCTGGTAAAACCGTTTGCCTTTTCCGAATTATTGGCGCGGGTGCGCTCGCTGCTGCGCCGTGGGCCTTCGCGGGCACCAGAGACGCTTCGCCTGGCCGACCTCGAGATCGACTTATTGCGCCAGCGGGCCACGCGCGCCGGCCAGCGGTTGGAGCTGACTTCCAAAGAGTTCCTTCTTTTATCCCTGCTGGCGCGCCGCCCTGGCGAAGTGTTATCGCGGACCCTGATCGCCGAAGCTGTCTGGGACATGAACTTCGACAGCGACACGAATGTAGTAGACGTCAATGTGCGAAGGTTGCGCAGCAAGGTGGACGATCCATTCCCGCTCAAATTGATCCATACCGTTCGGGGCGCTGGCTATGTCTTTGAATGCGACTAGCTCCCTGCCGACCTCCCGTTTGTGGGGAACTCTGGCATTCCGCCTAATGGCCGGCTACGCTCTTGCAGGTCTGCTTCTGGTGGTCTTCGCCACCGCCAGCCTTTACTTCGTGCTGGTGACCGAACTAGAGAAAAGTGCTGAATTGTTCCTCGCGGACAAGGTGCATGTACTACGCACCATGTTGCGGGAGAGACCAGACGACTGGGATGCATTGCGAGAGGAAGTTGAGCTGGAATCGGCCGCGCGGCGATACGAGCAATTTTATATTCGCCTGCTGGATGAAAGAAACGCTTCCCTGTTGATGACGCCAGGCATGGAGGATCAATTAGACCTGACGCAATTGGCCAGTCGGACCCAAAGCCGCCCTGGTCGCACTATTCGGATGGCGGGCAGGGGCGGTCAAGCCTTTCGCGTGACTAGCGTGTCAGCACCGGTCGGGTTGTCTGCAACTCAAACTGACACCATTCAAATTGCAATTGATCTCTCCCAAAAAGAGGCGCTGTTGGCACGCTATCGGCTGTGGGCCTGGATCATCGTGCTGGGGACCTTCGCCGTTTTTCCCTTGGTGGGATACCGGATTGCCCGGCACGGAATTCGCCCGGTTGAGGAAATGGCAACCACAGCTCGCCACATCAGTTCGACGAACCTGAGGGAGCGTATTCTGCCAGAAGGCTATCCCTTCGAGTTGGCATCCCTGGCCAGTACCTTCAATCAGATGCTGGACCGGCTGGAAGAGTCCTTCGAGCGCATTTCGAGATTCTCTGCAGACATTGCGCACGACTTGCGTACGCCCGTCAATAACCTTCGCGGTGAAGCAGAAGTTGCCTTGGCCCGCACGCGAGGTGCCGAGGAATATCGCGAGGTGATCTCGTCCTGCCTCGAAGAGGCAGTTCGACTTTCCGATCTTATCGGCGACCTCCTGTTTTTGGGACGCGCGGAGAGCCCATTGACTCATTTGCGCCGCGAGCCGGTTGATGTGCAGGAATTGCTGGGGGGGGTGAAGGAATATTACGAAGCCTCGGCGGCGGATGGGGGAGTCTCGCTCACCACTATTGGTGCCGACAAACCAGTCGTTGCCGAATTGGACCGCACACTCTTGCAGAGAGCAGTGGGCAACCTAGTCTCGAATGCCCTGGCACACACGCCACGCGGCGGAGCGGTCGTGTTGGGAACAAGCGTTAATCTTATGAGCAAGGATTCTTCCACGATTTGCATCGAAGTTTCCGATACGGGCGCGGGCATTCCAGCTGAGGCCCTGCCTAGGGTTTTTGATCGCTTCTTCCGAGTCGACTCGTCGCGGTCCCAGGGCTCTGGCGGCACGGGATTGGGTCTGGCGATCGTGCAGAGCATTGCCCTACTCCATGGCGGTAATGTGGAGATTTCCAGTCAGCTTGGACACGGCACCCGAGTAACGCTCCACGTGCCGGTGTCTTCCTCCGCCGCAAGATAACCAGACTTTGATCTCCACGTCATCCTGCGGTCTTCGCGTTTCCAACAGAGCCTCTAAGCGGCTTCCTCGCCTTCCAAACCCCAATGCTTCAGCAGTTCGGTAGGCACATACTTTTGATCCTTGTTCCTCACTACCCATTCTTTCAATGGGAGTGAGTCCTTGTATTGATCGGGGCTGATGCCTAACCTTGCTACAACGCGATCAAACGAACTCAGTTCCATCATGGCATCCCCCTTTATGCTCCTTTTTGTGAGTTGTCTTGAGATTTTAGCGATTAACTATTAACAGAGTGTGAAATGCAATCGGCAGTAGCGGCGTGTTTCTGCTCGCGGGAATTCGCCGTATTGCCGAAGACCATTGCGTCAGGTCACCATCACCAAGGCGGTCGTGGGTTAGCGTCGGGCCTCCGACTGACATTCAGACCCTCAGCCACAAACGACGCTCCGCAGGAACATCCATCGGCCACTCGGGAAGCAAAACCGCGCTGATTCAACTTGAGCGCGAAGAAAACAGCATCCACGTGAAGGTTGAAGACCGTGAAGTGGAATGTCGCCAGAACGACTGGCTGAGATTCAGTCCCAAGGCACGGGAGTGGGAATCAAAGGAATGCGCGAGCGCGTACGCCATTTTCAAGGCGACCTGGTCGTCGAATCCGACGGTTTAGGGACGAGGGTCTGCGCGAGTCTCCCGTTGAAGACAATCGTTTCAGCGCACCCGCGCAAGATTCAGCAAGATGTGGCGTAGACCTAGTGGCACGAAGAGCCAGCACTCCAAAACATAGCCCCGTCGCGGGCATAGTAGCCTTCCGTCAGACATCCATCGTGGCCCTTCGTGGTCCAGATTGAGTGTTTAGAATCTTTCGAAAATTGCATTATTCCGCCAGAGGAAAGTGAAGCGATCGATGCTGCGGCCAGCGGACTGAGGGTCGAGCGAAAAGAAGCTAGCGAATCCATGGATCGAAGACGGCCCAGTGGCGCCACTGGGCAAGCTGGAACGGCGGGTGAGAATGCAGATTCTCACCCGCGAGTTCGCCGCGGACCGCCGTAAAAACACATCCGTTGTGGGAGTGTCTCCGTCGTGAAAATTCTTGGCAAGTTTGGAATCGTTCAGTTCGCTGCCCCTCCCGCACTTGTCTTCTCAATATCAGACTTCATCCCGAGCGCTTTCAAATATCCCTGATTCACGCGACACTTTTGCAGGCGGACATTCTCCAGAAAGCCGGCGAAAGCCCGGATGATCGTCTCCTGTTCAGGCCGGGCTTTCACCCGTTCTTTCACGTGGGCGGTGTCGCGCGGAAGCTTCGCAAACTCCACGATCTTCTCCCAATCAGCAGGAGGGACAATGGTGACGACGGCCGATGACTTTTCCATCTTCTTATACGGCCAGAAAGCCCATCCGATGTTATTCTTTTCCAGCACTTTAACGAATTGCGCGATCCACTCATCGGTATTCTCCCCGGACTCGCCCATCCAGATCGGCACATCGTAACGCTCGCGAAAATCAAGGTACTGCCGCAGCACGTTTTCATCTGGCGCCGTCCAATATTTGTGGAAGGTGTATGCAACGTTGAAATCGAAAGGCTTGCCGAAGACGGAAAAGTTTCCGTCCCACTGCGCCCCGCCGATAAAGAGAATGTGGTGAACATCAACCTTCCGTATCTCGCCCGACAACTTCCTGTAGAGGGGTTCCAGCGAAGGATTCAAAGGCGCGAGCCTGGGAAAATTGGGGATCGGCTCATTCAGCAGGTCATAACCGAGCACGACTGGCTCATCGCGATAGCGCGTCGCCAGCCGCCGCCAGGTGGCGACCAGATGCTCCTGCTCTTGTGGACTCTGGTACAACCAGGGATATCCGGTGCCGTCATCGATGTTAGCGCCCGTCTGTCCGCCTGGTGCGGCATGCATATCAAGGATCACATATAGAGCTTCGGCACGGCTCCAGAGGATCAACTGGTCCAGCAGCTTGAAACCTTCCGCGTCGTCACTCTCAAACAGGCTGTAATGCAGAGGAACTCGAATGGCGTTGAATCCGGCCCGATGCAGCAGCGCTATGTCCTCCCGCGTGACGTAGTTCTCGCGATACTTCTGCCAGAATGCGGCCGCGCCCTCAGGTCCAAGCAACTCCAAAACCAACGCGCGGATTTCACGGGGAGATTGCGGGCCGCCCTGGAACAACCACATGTAACCTTCCGGTACCAGCCAATTGCCAAGATTGGTTGCGCGTAGAAGCAGCGGCTTCCCGGTGGCATCGACGATCTGTTTGTGGTAGGTGTGAGCGAATTGCGCGCTCCCTTGGGAAATAAAAGCCGGGAAAACCAGCAGCAACAGCAATCTGAGCCTGAACATGATTAAAGCCTACACCATGCCTTGGGCTTGCCCTCGGAACACTTGCCGGAACATGTTTCGGATCGCGGACGCCCCAATCGCTGCACCTTCCTCGTCACAACATAGGCGATAGCACTCATCGAGATAGGCCGATCCTCGTCAATGAGTCTAATGGCGATGTTACGTCAAGAAGGCACGCAGGTTGCTGTGATGGGCATCACAGCAAAGGGTAGAGCCCCTCTGCGAACATGGAATAATAGGAACATTGCTCTTCGAATGTTCGTAGCTTCGGTTATGAGGCGATTTGCCGACAGCTTCAACGAAGTCTTGCGCGCGATGTGGACGCATAAACTTCGCTCCTTTCTCACCATGTTTGGCATTGCCTGGGGAGTAGGTTCGCTGCTGCTCCTGGTTGGACTAGGAGAGGGTTTTCGCGCGGGAACCGCCAAGAGCATGGCGAGCTTCGGCGAAGACTACATGCAGATCCACAACGGACGCGTGCCAGCAGTTGGCGGCAGCCAGCTTTCGTCCCGCCAGTACTACCTGAACTACCAGGACTATTTAGACATTCGTAGCTCGCGGTTTGTCCGCAATGCCACGCCGGTAATCTACCGCGGCGACCTTCGGCTGGTGAGCGCGTACGGCAGTAGCAACGGCTATGTGGATGGCGCCGAACCACAGTTCTCGGGCATTCGCTACCAGCCCATAGACCAAGGGCGCTATTTGGATTGGAACGACGAACGCGAGCGCCACAATGTCTGTGTGATCGGAAGCGAATTCGTGCGCATATTGTTCCCCGGCCGGCCAGCCGTAGGCGGCACGCTCCTTATCAATGATGTACCGTTCGAGGTGGTTGGGACGATGCAGAAAATCGGTCGCGGAAACAACAACAGCCAAAACATGCGCCTGATCATGCCGTATACCACCATGGGTACCTATTTCCCGATGCAAGGAGCGGGCAACGAAAAAGCGATCAAGTATGTCGCCTACCAGCCGATTACGCGCGATCAGCACCCACGAGCCAAGAAGGCGGTGCGGAGTATCGTTGCCAGAAACCATAACTTTGATCCCGAGACGCCCGACGCCTTTGACGATTGGGACTCGATCGCCAGCGCCGAGATGGTTGGCAAAATCTCCGATGCCATGGATACGTTCCTGGGGGCCGTTGGTCTGGTGACACTCGGTCTGGGCGCAATCGGTGTAGTCAACATTATGTTGGTGACGGTAACGGAGCGCACCCAGGAGATCGGGCTGCGCAAGGCTTTGGGCGCCACCAAACGCAACATCTTATTTCAGTTCTTTCTAGAGGGTCTGATGCTGACCGGAATCAGCGGCGCCATTGGCCTGGGTGCAGCCTACGTGGCGACCAAGCTGTTCGGACTTGTGCCGCAGATCGATGGATTCGAATTGCCTCACATTTACCCGGCGACGGCCATGCTCGCGATGGGCAGTCTTGCTTTGGCGGGCATTGTCGCCGGGCTCTATCCGGCGCGGCGGGCGGCTTTGCTCCAGCCCGTGGAAGCACTTCGTCAGGAGTAGCGAATGATCCATCCGAAAGACGTGCTCTCGCAAGCATATGGATCACTCCGGCACAACCGCTTGCGAACTGCGCTGACCATGCTCGGTATGGCTTGGGGGATCGCCACCGTAGTGCTGTTGCTGGCCTATGGCACCGGTTTCTCAACCGCCATCGTCAATATATTCAGGAGCTTTGCCAGCACGTCGGCGATGGGCATCGCCGGCGGGCGCACGTCTATGCAGGCCGGAGGAAACAAGGCCGGCACCAGTATCCGGTTAACCAGGGATGACGTCGATCGGATCGTCGTGAATGTGCCGGAAGTGACCCGCATCTCTCCGGAATCGACTTTCGATGCGCCGGTCAGCTACGAGGGGCGCTCCTACACTTGGAGTGTCCATGGTGGCAATCCCCCGGTCCAGGAAATTCAGAATCTGAAACTGAATCTCGGTCATTTCTACACCGCCGAGGACTTGCAACTGCGCGCGCGCGTCTGTGTGCTGGCCTCGGAATCCAGTGAAAAGCTATTTTCCGGCCGCTTCCCCCTGGGCGAGAAGGTTCGTATCAGCGGCATTCCTTACGAAGTAGTCGGCGTGCTTCAGCCCCGGCCGCAGGAAGGCACCGAGAACAGTATCAACCGGGGGGTCTACATCCCGTTCCCCGCCATGAGCGATTTTCGCAGTACCTATTACATCGACATGATCTGGTTAGATTTTCTCGGCTACAACTATGGAGGCGTCGAAAAGTCGGTTCGTAATACGCTGGCGGCACAACACAATTTTCGCGCCGACGATAGGCGGGCTCTTTTCGTTTTCAGCATCATGGATCAGCTTTCTCAATTTCGCACCATTACCGTGGCGCTGCAGGTGTTGCTTGCCTTTATTGGTACTTTGACTCTGGGTATCGGTGGCGTGGGACTCATGAACATTATGCTGGTGAGCGTAACCCAGCGCACACGTGAGATTGGGGTGGAGAAGGCTTTGGGTGCTCGCCGCTTCGATATCCTCGTGCAGTTCTTGTCCGAAGCCCTCGCGATTACCTTCTTTGGAGGCCTTTTAGGGATCGTGCTCGCCTACATCATCTCCTTCTCTGTAGGGAGTCTCACTTTCTACAGCGCGCTCGCCCAGCACGGAGAGGTGGGCGATATTCGACTCATCATTTCACCAATCAGCGTATTCGTTTCTACCGCAATCCTGGGGCTAGTGGGGTTGGTCAGCGGCATGATCCCGGCCATCCGCGCATCCCGCCTCGATCCTATCGATGCACTGCACTACGAATAGCGCATGTTGTCAGGCCAATTTGGCCGACAGTCAAGCGCAGACTACGCCAAGGAAAATCAGAAAATTCTTCAGCACCTTCATGGCTTAACTTGCACGCGCAGTCGGCGCGAGCGAATCAGATGGCTGGCCTCACATTTTGCACTTGCTTAGGTGTCAAGTGTCGTAATCACGCGATTACACTCATTGAGGGTCAGTCGACTCACCAACCACTCCTGCAGCCGCCTTCCCGTGCCGGGGTGCCGTCGTCGCCTTCAATAAAAGCTGCCACAAATCCTTTTAGTTCCGTAACAGATTACTGTCCCAACCCCAGCCTTTTGCGCATTCCGAGATGCACCAGCGTTACCTGTCTGGGATACGAGGTTCGGCATAATCTCTCCAAATGGACTCCCCCCAAATTCCAGAACGCCGCAGTACTCGCTACCCTCTAAACCTTCCTGTCTCGCTCATCCTGGCCAACAAGAAGGTACACGTCCGCTCGGAGAACATCAGCCTCGGTGGTATTTTGGTTTCCAGCGCTTTCCTGATTTCTGAGGGTTCCAACGTGGAGGTGGCCATCGGAGTTGCCCACCTGCCCAAGCCCGGAACACAACTAAGCGCTCGCGGCAAGGTTCTTCGTGTGCAGCGTAGGGCGCCCGGGGATTTCGGGGTGGCGATTGCTTTCGAGCGCCCGTTCGAGTTTAGTCCCCAAAGTCTAAGCCCAGGCTCGGATTACCAGGGTCAGGGACCGCGTTTCGTCCGAACGAACGTCACCCTTGTCAGCAACCAAAGTCTCCATCTCGGGTTGGCTTGGCATACGGAGACGTAATCCTAGAAATAGCGCGGCGGTCTTTCGCGCAACCGAAGCTAAGTAGCCATCACACCATTGACGCAGGTCGGCCAGGTCTCAATGAGTTTAAGCTCCTGATCACGACAGTTGACTCGGCTGTCCGCCCGCGTGCGGGCTGGGAGAGGCGCGAACAAGACAATCCTCGTGGTCTATATACAGCGTTCACCCGATAGTTCGCAGTCCTTCGACCAGCTCACCATAGGTTTGAGGGTGCAGGGTGAAAAGCCTGTGTTGATCGTTGACGATCACCCAATCATAAGACAGCTGCTGCGCTCCGCATTCGCGACATCCACATGAGGCAACGCGGGTCGGGAAAGATCACATTATGAATTCTATTTGCGGATGGAAAACTGCCTGCTTCCTGTTTTGTGCCGCGACCGCGATTTCTTCGCCCGCGCAGACTTTTACTACTCTGGCCAGTTTCAACAACACGAACGGTTCATTTTCTCAAGCGCCGCTGATACAAGGTTTCGACGGGAATCTGTACGGGACCACCGATGATGGCGGACTCAGGGCGAGTGGCACAGCCTTCAAAATCACGCTCGCGGGCCAGCTCACCCTGGTGCACTATTTTTGTGCGCGAACAAATTGTGCCGACGGCGAGGTCCCTGAATCAGCTCTGGTACCTGCCACCAACGGAGACCTGTACGGAATAACCTCCAGTGGGGGCAGCGGGTGCAGCTACTGCGGAACCGTATTCCAAATTACCTCCCGGGGCACGCTCTTCACGCTCCATAACTTCGATGGCTCCGATGGCCTAAACCCGCTTGGGCTGATGCAAGCCGGCAATGGGGATTTCTACGGTATAACTAGCACTGGTGGAAGTGGAAGTGGCGGCACGATCTTCAGGATGACTCCCACCGGCACTCTGACGACACTTTATAACTTTGAAGACTTCAACTATCCCGTAGCGGGACTGGTGGAAGGCACCGGCGGAGATTTTTATGGCACAACCATCACCTACGCGGGCGGCGGCTACGGGACAATCTTCAAGATGACAGCTGATGGCGCTGTCACGACGCTGCGCAACTTCAGCGGAGCCGACGGATCGTGGCCTGTCGCCCCTTTGATGGAAGCCTCCAACGGGAACTTCTACGGGACCACCGCCCAAGGCGGCCCAGCCAGCAGCATCTGCGTAACTACGGGCTGCGGGACAGTGTTTGAGATTACTCCCGAAGGCGTTCTGACTACGCTGCATTACTTCGCCGGCCCCGACGGCTTGAGCCCTAGTGGAGCTTTGATCCAGGGCTCCGACGGCAATCTTTATGGAACAACTTCAAGCGGTGGGCCAGCCAATTCCAGTTGCCGCCTCGGCTGCGGCACAATCTTTCAAATTACTCCGGAGGGCAAGTTCACGACGTTGCACACTTTTGATGGCCTTGACGGTCAGTATCCTTACGTCGCACTGGTGCAGGCCACGGACGGAAACTTTTATGGAACGACCTACGCCGGTGGAAGTTCTACCGCCTGTACCGAAGGCTGCGGCACGGTCTTCAGGTTGTCGATGGGGCTTAGCCCGTTCGTCGAAACCGTACCAACAGCCAAATGTCCGGGCCGAAGCGTGAAAATTCTCGGGACGGACCTGACTGGCGCAACTAGCGTCGCCTTCAACGGCGTTGCGGCCACTTTTACCTTCGTGTCGCCCACCGAGATCATAGCCACTGTTCCGGCCGGCGCAACTACGGGCAAGGTTAAGGTGGTGACCCCCAGGGGTACGTTGTCGACCAATGGGTCTTTCCGGGTGTTCTGACCGCCCAACGTCGCCGAGAGAGATCTTCGTGCACACTGCGGAGGGCCGCATAGACATAACTGGCTGCTAACTGGCGTTGAATCCCGATTACACTCATTGACCTGTACGAGGGGGGTAAGTGTAAACGCCTGTTTTCGGCACGTGTGGATAAGAATGTTGGCGCAGCAGTCGCTGCGAAACTCCCGATTCCCGCAGCCTGACGCGTTGCTCCATCGCTTCGATGCCGACGGAAATCCGGTTGACTTCACATTGTATTTGCTGTACTTAAAGATGTTATCGACGGTGAAGGAGTTCACCGAAACCGCTGCCCCATTCTTTGAGCCGGGTGCAGCTGATGACTCCTGACAAGCGGATGAATCCTTGTCGCGGAGTTATGCCCCGGCGACGAACCCGCAAAACTAGATAGAGGTACGTTGATGGAGAAACGTGTGGGTCCTCGCCTCCGTGTGGGTCGGCCTGGCCTTGGTTGCGACGCTGGTCGCGATCTGGTTCAAGATCTCCACTGCGCTCCACACCGAACTTGGTGGGAAGGCAAGCTGGATCAGCTTTCTCGCTGGAACGGGGCTATTGTTCTCACGTTTCTCGCTGGTGCCGAACTCGATCCGGAAATCTTTCGCACGAAGTGGAAAGAAGCTACAGTTGAGCCTTCTCGCTGGCAGAATGTGTGGATGCGACGGTACTGGTCTTTGCCGTCGCGAGGCAACCCGAACCGGCGACTTCGGTCAAATTGGAAGTCCGATCTTGAGCCAACGGCGGCTTGCTGGGTGGGCAGTAAGGTCTGGTGCAAAACGCATTGTAAAAAGGAAAGGAGCTTAGCGATTTGCTGAAATACGCGTTGGTGGGCGCGGGAGGTTGTCTGGGATCGATTTTGCGTTTCTGGCTGGGCACTTACATTGCCAGCAGATTGGGAACACGCTTTCCCTACGGGACGCTCGTCATAAACATTACGGGTTCGTTCTTGATTGGGCTGGTCTTTGCTTTAATGACAGCAAGGACTTCCTGGAGCCCCAACTGGCGATACTTAATCCCGATTGGGTTCATCGGAGGGTACACGACATTCTCTAGCTTCGAATATGAGACATTGCGCACGATCCAGGATGGTCAGATCGGCTTGGGCTTTCTTTACGTGGCACTGAGCGTGGTGGTTGGCTTCGTTGCAGTGTGGGGAGGGGTTATGGTGGGGAGGGCGATCCCATGAAAACGGAAGCTTCAGCACCCACGGCTAATCTACGCCACGCACTCACCAAGGGCACAATGTCCAATTTGCGCGATCTTAAAAGACTTTCAGTGGACGCTGGCGGGAACAGCTCGCCCTCATGGAACAGGAACTCGAAACTTTCCTTCAACGGCTGAAACACGGGATTCATGGGGGCGGAGGTCTTTTGGGTCGTGCCGCTGAGTTTTTGGTAGGTCAAAGAGGACTTTAACGACAGGAGGAAAATGTGCTCACACCGGGGCCGGGGAAGAAAGTCGGCGTCTACGTTGCAGAAGATCAGCAGTTCCACGGGACGGCGGCCTACGCAGCCATTCTCGACTTTTTGTTTTTTCATGGCGTGTCGGGCGCCACGGTGACTCGCGGCATTGCTGGATTCGGTGCGGATCACCACCTGCACACGACCCGCATGGTTGACCTGGCGGTCCGTTTACCGGTCAAGGTCGAGTTCATTGAAACCGCCGCGAAGGTTGAGGAATTGTTATCCAAGCTGCAGGAGATGGTCGGCACAGGTCTGATTGAAATGCACGATACCACCATCGTCAAACCGGCTGAGAAGAAGCAGAAACGAGGTGCCTCCGAAGGCTCACCACTAAAGCGGGAAAGCAAGGCCAAGATGATGCGCATCTACATTGGGGAAAACGACAAATGGAACGGCAAGCCTCTCCACGAAGCTATCGTCAACGGTCTCCGAGCGCACGACATTGCCGGCGTAACCGTGTATCGCGGAATTCTGGGTTATGGCGCTAACCGCCGCATCCACAAAGATGCCAAGCTGAGCCTCTCGCACGACCGACCTATCCTGCTGTCAATCGTTGACACGGAAGAGAAGCTGCAGGCGTTCATCCCGATTCTCGACCAGATGGTACAGCAGGGTTTGGTCGTGCTGTCGAACGTCGATGTCATTAAGTACTCCCACAACTACCAGAAGGCCGATCGGCCGCAGGAGATGGAGATATGAAACTGGAAGGCAAAGCCAAGATGCTTCGCATCCATTTCGGCGAGGATGACAAGTGGCAAGACCAGCCGCTCTATGAAGCGATTGTGATCAAGTGCCGGGAACTCGACATCGCGGGTGCGACCGTATTTCGCGGTATTGAAGGCTATGGCGCGAGTACGCTGATTCACAAACGGCATCTGCTTCGTTCGTCAGACCGGCCGATCATGGTCTCTGTGATCGACACGGAGGAAAAGATCAGGAGCCTGATTCCTGCACTGGATAAAATGGTGGACGAAGGATTGATTGCGATGTCTGAGGTGGAAGTGATCCGCTACGTGCATCAGGACGGAGTGCGCTCTCCATGTTCCTAGCCGAGCGCAGATCAGTAGTGGACGAGCTATGAGGACAGATTCGAAAGAAAACTCACTTCTTGAGAAGGTCGCTTCCTCGCGGTAGCATCCGTCGAAAGACGACGCATGGGTGAGAGCATCCTGTTGAAAAACTTTTCAATCTGTTAGTCGCTATTTTGTTATAGTGCCTATCACATTGTCCGCGTGGTGACGATCGCATGTTTTCGGGCAGTGCCTGGGGGAATTGATGCCTCGAGTGAGGGCGGCGCGGAGAGGTGTTGCCGAACGATATGAAAACGATATGACAGTGGGACTTCGTGAACGAAAGAAAGCCCGGTTGCGCCAGCAGATCATCGAGACGTCGATCAAACTATTTCGCAAGCGTGGCTTTGAGAACACGCGGATCGAGGACATCGTGCGAGTTCTGGAAGTCAGCCAGCCCACGTTCTTTCGCTATTTTTCCAGCAAAGACGCGGTTCTGCGGGAAGTCGGGGAACGGGGATTTGCCTGCATAAGGGACCGGCTCCGCTCGGAGTTATCGACCAATGCGAGCACGGCGAAACGTCTGCGCCGGCTGTATATCAGCATGGCGAAGGAAGTGGAGGCGGACCGGAGATTGTGGCAGGCCGTTGTCCTTTCGGGCGCGATGGACCCGGTGCGTTGCTCCAATATGCGCGGACACGAGGAAGCCACCGTTGGTTTGCTGCGGGAGATTCTCGCTGAAGGTCAAAAAAGAGGCGACATTACAAACGATTTTCCCGTTGTCCATTTGGCGGAGTTCATGGAAGGCCTCTACAACACAGTAGTAAGGCAGTGGGCGGTAGATTTGACCGGACCGCACAAGCTCACGGAGCGAGTACGCAGCGCGGTAGAGTTTTTCCTTCGAGGGCTCGAGCCCTGAATTGTTTGAGCGGTCGAGCCTATTCTTAAGTCGACGACCAATCGCGGTCCCCCGAGAGGGAAGAAGATGAAAGCTGCTGTGCTTCGCGACTTCAAGACTCCTCTTACAGTTCAAGATGTTCCGCTTCCCAAGGCCACAGAAAGAGAAGTTCTGATCAAGGTTGAAGTTTGCGGAGTGTGCCACTCCGATTTGCACGTGGCGGATGGCGATTGGTCTCAGCTGGCTGGGATCGTCAAGAAACCGCTCATCCTCGGGCATGAAGTGGTGGGAAACATTGTTGAGGTCGGCTCCGATGTGCAGGGTGTGAAGGTCGGCGACCGCGTCGGCGTGCCGTGGATCCATTGGACCTGCGGACAATGTGAGTTTTGCCGAGAAGGCAACGAGAACCTATGCGTTCGTCAACAAATTACCGGTGTGACGGTGGACGGTGGCTACGCCGAATTTGTGAAGGCACCGGCTACCCACGTCGCCAGAATTCCCGATAATCTTGCCTCCGAGAGGGCTGCTCCTCTGCTATGCGCCGGGGTTACCGTTTATCGTGCTCTTAAGCAGTCGCGCCTTACGAAGGGGCAACGCTTAGCGGTGTTTGGCGTAGGCGGCCTGGGGCACCTAGCTGTTCAAATCGGCTGCGAACTCGGAGCCCATGTCGCCGCAATTGACATCAGCGAAGAAAAGCTCGCTCTGGCAAAGACTCTTGGAGCCTCCAGGACGCTGAATGCTGCATCTGACAAGGTGGTGCAGCAGTTGCGGTCGCAGGGCGGAGTTCACGTCGCCCTGGTGACGTCCGCGGCCAAAGCCGCGTACGACATGGCGTTTTATTGTCTTCGTCCAACGGGAATTCTGCTCGCCGTGGGCTTGCCCGCCCAGGATATTTGTTTTCCGCCCATTCTGATGGCGGCTGGCGAAATCCGGATTCAGGCTTCCGCTGTTGGTACGCGACAAGATCTGCATGAAATTCTCGCCTTGGGTGCGGCCGGGAGAGTTCACTGTGAAGTAGCAACCCGGCCCTTGTCTCAGGCGAACGAAGCACTGGAGCAACTGCGCAGGGGACAGGTTTCCGGCCGGCTCGCGTTAAGCATCGGATCGTAGGTTCTTCCTCGGAATGTGATATGTGTTTGACGTTAGTCGCTATATTGTGATATTGACTATCACTTTGTGCAAATCTGAACCTTCTGGCCGGGAGCTTGTCATATTGTGAATGTCAGGAAGCTGTTCGACCTAAGCGGGCGCGTCGCGATCATCACGGGTGGTTCCATTGGGCTTGGCCGCCAGATGGCCGAAGGGTTAGCGGAGATGGGAGCCAATGTCGCGTTGTGTGCCCGCAAGAAGGAGCGCTGCCAGGAAGCGGCTGACCAGTTGGCCAGCCTGGGCGTAAAGGCCATCGCCCTCGGCTGCGACGTGAAAGATCCCGCTACGATTAAGGAAGTGGTGGCGTCGACTCTGCAAAATTTCGGCCGCATCGACATCCTTATTAACAATGCGGGCGTCTCCTGGGGAGCCCCGGTCGAGGAAATGACGCTTGAGCAATGGAACAAGGTCATAGACACAAATCTTACGGGAACTTTCCTGTTCTCGCAGGCCGTGGGTAAAGCCATGATCGGGCAAGGACACGGCAAGATCATCAACATCGCGTCCGTGGCGGGGCTGGGTGGAGCTTCTTCGGATCTGCAGGCCATAGGCTACCACGCCAGCAAAGGCGGGGTCATCGCCTTCACGAAGGATCTGGCATGCAAATGGGCGGCGCACAATATCCAAGTCAATGCCATCGCTCCGGGCTGGTTCCCCACTCACATGTCGAGCTGGATTCTTGAGCACCACAAGGAGTCGCTCCTTGCCAAGATTCCTCTTCACCGGTTTGGCAGCGACCATGACCTGAAAGGCGCTGCCATTTTTCTGGCTTCCGATGCATCGGCTTATGTCACAGGCCATGTTCTTGTGGTGGACGGAGGTCAGACTGCCTGGTAGTCGACACGCATGAATATTCCGCTCACGCCCGTCCGCTTCCTCCGTTATGCGGAGCAGCAATTTCCAAACAAGACGGCGGTAGTTTGCCAGGACGAGCGATTTACCTACGCGCAGTTCGCTGATCGCGCGGCCCGGCTCGCGGGCGCGTTGCTCGCAGCCGGAGTGAAGGCGGGGGATCGGGTCGCCTTTCTCAGCATGAATTGTCATCGACTGCTGGAGGCGTACTTTGGAGTCCTCGATGCCGGAGCTGTTCTGCTGCCGCTCAATTACCGTCTCGCATCTCATGAACTTGCCTACATTCTGAACGATTCTGGCGCGACCAGGTTGTTTCTGGCGCAAGACTTCGTTGGTCTGGTCGATTCCTTTCGCATGAGACTGACCAGCGTCGACTCCTACCACTTGCTCGATGCGACGCCACAGGCCGACTGGCTTGCTCGCCAGAACTACGAACAACTCCTCGCCGCCGCGACGCCGCACCGCGCGGAAATTGCATCGTTTGACGAGAATTCTCTCTGCGAACTTTTCTATACGAGCGGGACCAGCGCCGATCCCAAAGGCGTGATGCTCACCCACAGGAATATCTACCTCCACGCTTTGTATATAGCGGTGTTCCACAAGACCAAGTATGAAGACGTCTTCCTGCATACGATTCCGTTGTTTCACGCTAACGGCTGGGGCGCGGCGCACACCGTCACGCTCGTGGGAGCCACTCACATCATGAGTGCGCGATTTATCCCCCAAGAGATCTTTCGTCTGGTGGAGCGGGAGCGGGTCGGTTCACTCAGCCTGGTACCCATCATGGCGGCAGCATTGGTGAATTGCCCCGACCGTTCCAAGTACGACTTGAGTTCTCTGCAGTGGATCACTATCGGCGGCGCGGCATCTTTTCCTTCCCTGATGCGCGAGGTCGAGGAGAAGCTCGGCTGCAAGTGTTTTTCCGGATACGGTTTGACCGAATGCTCCCCCTCTCTTGCCACGGCGGAGCTCAAACCAGATGTCGCGTGCGAACCCGAGCAGCGCTATGTATTCCAATCGATGACTGGCTATGCCTATCCGGGAGTCGAACTGCGGGTCGTGGATCTCGATGACAAGGACGTACCCCACGATGGCGAGACCATGGGTGAAATCATTGCGCGCAGCGACAGTGTGATGGCCGGCTATTGGCAGCATCCAGAGGCGACGGCGGAAGCCCTGCGCGGCGGGTGGTTTCACACCGGTGACATGGCCGTCGTCATGGAGAACGGTTACCTCCTGATCGTCGATCGCAAGAAGGACATCATTGTCAGCGGTGGCGAAAATATTTCATCGCTGGAAGTGGAGCGAACGTTACTGACGCATCCTGCGGTGTACGAAGCGGCAGTGATTGCAGTTCGGGACGACAAGTGGGGGGAGGTTCCCAAAGGCGTGGTGATTCTAAAACCAGGATGCACTGCGACCGAAGCGGAACTCATTGAGTTCTGCCGTTCTAATCTGGCGCACTACAAATGTCCACCTTCGATCGAATTCTCCGAGACCTTGACCAAGACTGCGACTGGAAAGGTGTTGAAGAAAGAACTGCGGGCGAAATACGGGGTGCGGGGCAATGACGCTTAGTCGGGAACTGTGAACCCTGCCGCAAGGAGATGGGATGGACCTGAACTTGACATCCGAGGAAATGCAATTCCGGGGTGAATTGCGTTCCTGGCTCACGGCGAATGTGCCTGCCGACTGGGCCGACCGGCGCGAGGACTCGCTGGAATCCCGGTTCGAATATCTGCGGGCGTGGCAGCGCAAGTTGTACGAAGGCGGATGGGCAGGAGTTTCGTGGCCCAAGCAATATGGTGGCCGCGGCGCGAATTTGATGCAGCAGGTCATCTTCTGGCAGGAGATGGCTCTGGCCACTGCGCCACCGATGGCCAACACTCTGGGGCTGGGTCTGATCGGGCCCACCATCATTGCGTTCGGAACCGAGTCACAAAAGACGCGCCACCTGGCGAAGATTCTCAGCGCGGAAGAAATCTGGTGCCAGGGGTTTTCCGAACCTAATGCTGGTTCCGATCTCGCCTCATTACAGACCGAGGCGAGACTGGACGGCAGTTTCTACGTGGTCAACGGCCAGAAGACCTGGAATAGCTACGGTTGGATTGCTGACTGGTGCGAGTTGGTGGTTCGAACGGATCCGAGTCTGCCAAAGCACAAAGGGCTCACTGTGCTGCTGGTGGATATGAGGTCCCCGGGAATCAGTGTTCGCCCACTTCGCCAGATCACTGGAGAGAGTGAATTCGCCGAGGTCTCGTTCCGGGATGTGCGTGTTCCCGTCGAAAATGTTGTGGGAAGCGTGAATCAGGGCTGGGACGTGGCGATAGGGACGCTGATGCACGAACGCGGCACATTCGGGGCCGGTCTGCAGATTACTTTTCGCCGCAACATGGAGCGCTTGATCGAGCTTGCCGGGCAATTGCGCCGGAACGGAAAATCTGCGGCGGAAGATCCTTTGATCCGGCAGAAGCTGGCACAGTGCTATGCCGAAATTGAAGTGATGAGGTGGAACCAGATGCGCGCCTTCAGCCGCATCAGTGCAACTGGAGTGCCTGGCCCAGAAGGTTCGATCCAGAAAATCTTCTGGAGCGAGTTGAACCAGCGATTGCAGCAGGTCGCGCAGGAGTTGCTCGGTCCGTTCGGCCAGCTTGCGGGTTCCTCCGAGCACTCCGTCGATAAAGGCACTTGGGCCTACGGATACCTGCGCTCGCGGGGCAACACCATCGAAGCCGGAACTTCGGAGATTCAACGCAACATCATCGGACACTTCGTCCTGGGTTTGCCCAGGAGCTATTGAGAACAGGTCATGCAATTCGGACTAAACGAGAGTCAGAAGATCCTCAAGGAGAACGCGCGCCAGTTTTTTGCGGGCGAATGCCCGATGACGCACGTGCGGCAGCTGGCTGAAAGCAAGCAGCCCTACGATCCGTCGCTTTGGTCGAAGATGGCCGCACAGGGTTACACGGGTATCATTTTTCCAGAGAAATATGACGGACTCGGTCTCGGTACGGTGGAACTTATTCTTCTGATGGAGGAAGCTGGCCGCGCCCTGCTTCCCGGCCCGTTTTGGTCGACTGTCGTCCTTGCTGGTGCGGTGATTGATGCCATCGCCAGCGATGCGCAGAAGACGAGATATCTCGCTCGAATTTGTCGCGGCGAGGCACGCTCGACTCTCGCCTTACTTGAAGCCACCGCCTCCTGGGACCTGGCCGACGCGAAGCTTGTTGCCACCAATGGCAGGCTGACGGGCGAGAAGCTCTTCGTTCTCGACGCCGACGTGGCTGACTTTGTTGTTGTTGCCACGCAGTCTGGCGTGTTTCTGGTGGAAGCACAGGCGCCCGGCTTATCCATTACGCCGATGCCGGCTCTGGATCTCACTCGAAACTTTCATGCCGTCCAGTTCCATAACACTCCAGCGGAGAAGCTGGGTGATGAAGCCAATCTAGTGCATGCTCTCGATGTCGCCACCGCGGCTCTGGTTGCAGAGATGGTGGGCGGAATGCAGCGTGTGCTCGATCTGACCGTGGACTACGCGAAGATGCGCAAGCAGTTTGGCAAGCCGATCGGAACATTTCAGGCTGTCCAGCATCAGTGTGCGGATATGTACCTTGAAACCGAGAGTTCACGTTCCGCCGCCTACTACGCGGCGTGGGCCCTGGCGCATGATGCTCCCGACGCGGCGACTGCGACCTCTATCGCCAAAATGTACGCCAGTGATGCCTGCCGGGCGGTGGGGAACCATGCCATCCAGGTCCACGGCGGCAACGGTTTTGCCTGGGAGAATGACCTACACCTTTACTACCGCCGTGCGAAAGCATCCGAGACGATGCTGGGCGATGCGACGTTTCACCGCGAACGCATCGCTCGCCTCGTGATCGACTGTGTTCCAAGCGCCGCCGGTAGCAATGATCGGAGTTCACGATGAGCACTCTTGTCCGGCTCAGCAGAGTCAAAGAGAACGATATTGCCGTCATCACCATCGACAATCCTCCGGTGAACGCACTTAGCCCTGGGGTGCCGGAGGGAATTGCGAATGCCATCCAAGAGATCAACAACGATCCCTCCGTGAAAGCAGCGATTCTTATCGGCGGTGGCCGCACGTTTGTTGCAGGAGCCGACATCAAGGAATTCGGAAAGATGACCTCTGGCAAATCGCGCGGCGCCAGCCTTCTGCCACTGCTTCTCAGCATCGAAAACTGCAGCAAGCCGGTAGTGATGGCGATTCATGGCGCCGCATTTGGCGGAGGGCTGGAGCTTGCGATGGCAGGCCATTACCGAGTGGCCTCAAGCGATGCGCAGGTCGGCCAGCCGGAAGTGAAACTTGGCCTCATTCCGGGTGCGGCGGGAACCCAACGCCTGCCGCGGCTTGCCGGTGTCGCCAAGGCGCTTGAAATGTGTACTGACGGCAAACCGGTTGCCGCGGCAGAAGCCTTCCAGTTCGGGATCATCGACCGCCTAATCGAAGGCGACCTGCTTGTCGGCGCGGTGAGCTTTGCCCGCGAAGTCGCTGGAAGACCGATCCCTAGAACTCGCGACCGTGGCGAGAAACTGGGTACGGCCGAAGAGAACACTGCCATCATCAAGGCTGCCCGCGAGAATGTGGGTAAGAAGCAGCGGGGTCTGAAGGCGCCGCTTGCCGCCATCGACGCAGTGGATGCGACCACCAAACTTTCCTTCGAAGAGGGTTGCGAGGTCGAGCGGAGACTCTTCACGGAGTGTCTGTTCTCCGATCAATCCAAAGCGCTCATTCACGTTTTCTTCGGAGAGCGCGAAGTGGCAAAGATTCCCGATGTGCCAAAAGAAACGTCCGTCAAGCCAATTCGAACTGTCGGTGTTGTCGGTTCCGGGACCATGGGCGGCGGCATTGCCATGGTTTTTGCCAATGCTGGTATTCCCGTTCTGTTGAAGGAGGTTGATCAGCCCGCGCTCGACCAAGGCCTCGCTAAGATTCGAAAGAACTATGCTAGCTCGGCTCAACGCGGACGCTTCACCCAGCAGTTCGTCGACGAGCGGCTTGCTCTGATCACGCCAACCCTCAGCTATGACAACTTCGCCGACGCCGATATGGTGGTGGAGGCGGTCTTCGAGGGCATGGCGCTCAAGAAACAGGTGTTTCAAGATCTGGATCGTGCCTGCAAACCCGCGGCCATTTTAGCGAGCAACACATCCACATTGAGCATCGACGAGATTGCCGGTGTCACCTCGCGGCCGGATTCTGTTATTGGTACCCACTTCTTCAGCCCAGCTAACATCATGCGCTTGCTTGAAATTGTGCGCGGAAAAAAGACAAGCAGGGAAGTCATCGCCACTTGCATGCAGCTCTCGAAGAAGCTCGGCAAGATCGGCGTCCTCGTGGGAAACTGCCGGGGCTTTGTCGGAAACCGCATGTTCGGACCCTATCGCCGGGAAGCTCAGTTCCTGGTCGAAGAAGGCGCGGAAGTCGAGGCCGTTGACAACGCGCTGGTCGAATTCGGTATGGCTATGGGTCCACTTGCGACCGGCGATCTTGCCGGATTGGATGTTGGCTGGCGGATTCGCAAGGAATATCGCCATCTGGAAAAACCTGGCGTTCGCCAGCCCATTGCTGAGGACCGTCTTTGCGAGATGGGTCGCTTCGGTCAGAAGACTCTGGCCGGCTGGTACCGCTACGACGACCAGCGTCGCGCTGAAACCGATCCGGAAGTTGGTGCTCTGGTGCGGAAGTGGGTCGCGGAAGCAGGAATTCCCCAACGTAAAATTGTCGCTTCCGAAATGATCGATCGCTGCGTCTACGCCCTGGTGAACGAAGGCGCCCGCATTCTTGAGGAGGGTTACGCGCTGCGCGCTGTCGACATCGACATCATCTACCTCAATGGCTACGGATTTCCGGCGTATCGCGGAGGCCCCATGTGGTATGCCGACACGGTGGGTTTGAAAAACGTCTACGAGCGTGTGTGCGAATTCCACCAACAGCACGGAGAACTATGGGAACCGGCTCCTTTGCTGAAGCGCCTCGCCGGGGCCAACCAGACATTTGCCGAGTTCGGCAAGGAACAGGTCGTCAACGCATAAGCGGAGAATTATGAGCCGCGTCATTTTAGTGCGACACGCCCAGGCGTCTTTTCTGGAGCCGAACTATGACAAACTCTGCGCGACTGGCGAAGTGCAAGCCCGCCTGTTGGGAGAGTACTGGGCCCGCCGCGGATTGCAGTTCGGCCGCGTCTGCTCGGGCCCTCGTGTCCGGCAGGTGGAGACCGCACGCATAGTCGAGGAAGTTTATCGAAGATTTGGCCGGGAGTTTTCCGGAGTGGCTGTGATTAACGAGTTCGACGAATATCCGGCGGAAGCAGTTCTGAAAGTAGGTCTGCCGCTGGTGCTGGAGAGATCTCAAGAAGTCCGTGATCTTCACCGGGCGTTCGAGCGCGCCAAGGACTCTGACGAACGAAAAAGAAGTTTCCAACAAATGTTTGAGGCGGTCATCGGTATGTGGGTTAGGGGTGAGTTGGTGGTCGACGGTGTGGAATCATGGCAAGACTTTTGTGTACGCGTCGATCGGGGTATTACGACCATCGTAAGCAGTCCCGCGCCGCCCGGCGATTCCGTGGTGTTTACTTCCGGAGGCCCGATCGGCGTTGCCATGCGCCGAGCCTTGCACTTGTCGCATGCGGACACGCTGCAATTGACCTGGATGTCGCGCAACGCCTCGTTCAGCTTGTTTTTGAGTTCGGGTGACCGTTTCACGCTCAGTTCGTTCAACGCTCACCCTCATCTCGAAGACGAGCGCTTGCTCACGTATCGCTAGGAAGTCTCGGAACTTCGGAAAGATAAGAACTAACAGTTCGGAGCCATGATTGCTTCTTGTGATAATGCGGTTGCCGTAAGGGCTGGGGAGGAGCTTGATCTGGCTCGGCTGACGGCGTACCTAGGTCGGCATTTCGACGGTCCCGGGCCTCTGACGGTCGAGCAGTTCCCCGCAGGCCATTCCAATCTGACCTATTGTGTGACTTGGGGCGGTCGGGAATTTGTGCTGCGCCGGCCACCGTTCGGCAGCCAGGTGAAGACTGCCCATGACATGGGCCGCGAATATCGCGTGCTCTCTCGGTTGCACGAGACGTATCCAGTTTCGCCGAAAGTAATTTTGTATTGCGACGATCTTTCTGTTCTCGACGCCCCTTTCTACCTCATGGAGCCCATTCGAGGGATCATCCTGCGCCGAGAACTGCCGCCCAGCTTGGTGCTGTCTCCTGTTGTGGCACGGCAGCTCAGCGAGGCTTTCCTCGATAACCTCGTGCGCTTGCACGCCGTCGAATACGACAAAATCGGCCTTGGTGATTTGGGTAAGCCGCAAGGTTATCTCGAACGTCAGGTGAGGGGATGGATCGAGCGCTACCACAATTCAGCAACTCACGATCTGCCTGAAGTCGACCGCATTTCCGCGTGGCTGACGCAACACGTTCCAGTCGCGAGCGACGCTGCTCTCATTCACAACGACTACAAGTACGACAACGTAGTGCTCGACTCAAGCGACATTACAAAGATAGTCGGAGTTCTGGACTGGGAGATGTGTACTCTGGGCGACCCTCTATCCGATCTCGGCACAACTCTGGCCTATTGGACCGATCCTGATGACCCAGATGAGCTGCAGGAAATCTGCTCTGCTCCCACGACAATCCCGGGAACGCTGACCCGCGCCCAGCTGGCTCACCGTTACGGACTGGCCACCGGCCGGGGGATTCACGACATGGTCTTCTACTTGGCCTTTGCGCGTTTCAAGGTCGCAGTGATTGTTCAGCAGATTTATTACCGGTACGCCCGTGGACTCACACACGATGAGCGTTTTGCGACCATGCCCCATCGGATCGCGATCCTAATGCGCGCTTCGCTACAGTGCGCGGAGAGCGGGGCAATATGATCGATTTCAGGTTGCATCTACCGTCATGCCCGGTAATATCGCACCAGCCACTCCGCGACACAGCAGGGTTTGTGTGCACCTTCGCTCTCGATCTTCACCGAGAAAATGATATCCACGAACTCTGCAGATTCTTTGACCGAAAGCAGAGTCACGCGGGCACGAATCGCCGATCCCGCCCGCACCGCCGATGGAAAGCGCACACGGTTGAGTCCGTAGTTGACGCGTATCCCGACTCCCTCGCGGACTCGAATCGTCTGTCCGGCAAAATAGCTCACCAGCGAAAGCGTGAGGAAGCCGTGAGCGATGGTGCCGCTGTAGGGCGACTCACGCGCCGCTCGCTCCGGGTCAACATGTATCCATTGCCGGTCTTCGGTAGCGTCGGCGAACTTATGGATTCGGTCCTGGGTCAAAACGAGCCACTCCGTCGGGGGGAGTTCGCGGCCTACGAATTCTTTCAACGAATTTAGATGGTCAATTTCGAAAGGGGGCATCGCAATCATGACGACCTTAACAGAAATTCCCGGCAAGACAAGAGGCTCAGCTTTCCTTTTTGAAGATGCACTCCCCACTCAGGTTTTCACTCCAGAAGATCTCACGGAGGAGCATCTTGCGATCGGCCGCATGATCGATGAGTTCTGGGCCAGCGAAGTCGAGCCCAATCTTCCCGCCATCCGAGAGAAGAAACCGGGCGCAGCTCTTGCGGTACTGCGAAAATCCGCCGACCTGGGCCTTACGGGCATGACTATCCCAGAAGAATTTGGCGGCATGGAAATGGATTTGCCGTCATTGATGGTCGCTGCCGAGCATATGGGACGCGATGCCTCCTACGCGGGCTGGCACTCCGCCCATACGGGCATCGGAACCCTCCCCCTCGTTTATTTCGGCACCTCAGAACAGAAGAAAAAGTATTTGCCTCGATTGGCCCGCATGGAGTTGCTGGCCGCGTATGCTCTCACGGAGCCTTTGGCCGGTTCAGACGCTCTTGCCGCACGAACCCGCGCCGACCTCGCTCCCGACGGGAAACACTTCATACTCAACGGTCAGAAAATGTGGATCACCAACGGTGGCGCGGCCGATTTGTTCACTATCTTCGCGAAAGTCGGAGGGGAAAAGTTCACCGCCTTCCTGGTGGAGCGAGCCTTCCCAGGTGTGAGCAGTGGCGCCGAGGAACACAAGATGGGCATTCGCGGCACCTCCACGACTGCGGTGTATCTCGACAACGTAGCTGTGCCCGTCGAGAACCTTCTCGGAGAAATCGGGCGCGGTCACGTCATCGCGTTCAACGTGCTTAACATTGGACGCTTGAAACTTGGCCCTGCGTCTGTCGGCGCAGCCAAGAACGTGCTCGCCATCTGCATCAAGTACGCGAAGCAGAGAAAAGCTTTCGGCTCCGCCATCGCTGACTTCGGCGCTATCCAGCACAAACTTGCCGAGATGGCCATTCGGGTTTTCGTAGCCGAGTGCATGACCTGGCGCGTGGCCGGACTCATCGAAACCCAGATGCAGGCCAGCGCCGCCGAACGGAGACAGAGCTCGATCACCGAGATGCACGCCGTGGAGGAGTATGCGGCGGAATGCTCGATGGTGAAAGTCTTTGCCTCTGAGATGCTCGACTACGTGGTGGACGAAGGCGTCCAGATCCACGGTGGTTACGGCTTTCATCAGGACTATGCAGTCGAGCGAGCCTATCGCGATTCGCGCATCAATCGCCTCTTTGAAGGCACCAACGAAATCAACCGGCTTGTCATTATGGGCATGCCGTTGAAGCGGGCGGCTCGCGGGCAGTTGCCCCTTCTCGAAGCGGCACGCTCCGTCTTGAACCAGAGCGAGAACCCCGGTCTCTCGAACGAGAAGCAGGCTGCAACCAAAACGGAGGAGGACTGCATCGTTCGCAACGCGAAGAAAATATTTCTTCTGACGCTTGCGGTCGCTCACGACAGGTCCGGTGCTCAACTCGAGAAACAGCAGGAAGTCATCATGAATCTCTCTGACATCGCCATGGAGGTGTTTGCCATGGAATCTGGCCTGCTTCGCCGCAAGAAGTTGACATCCTCTGGCAAGAGCGAGAACGCCCTCGACATCTGCGCTGTATACCTGCGCGATGCCATTGCCCGGATTGAGGGGTTCTCGCGCACTGTACTGAGCGCCTGCTGCGAAAGGGAAGTCTTGCGCAAGCACCTCGCAACCGTGCGCGGTTATGCGGATCACATGCCGGTGAACTCCATCGCGCTTCGTCGCCAAATTGCGGCTCGACTTTTGTCCAGCGAGCGTTACACCGTCTGACCAGAAAGGAATACGTAATGGAATTTGTCAATCACAGATTCACCCTGGCTTCCCGCCCCGTCGGAATGCCGAAGCGTAGTGACTGGGCCTATGAGGAAGAGACGGTTCGCGACTTGCATGAAGGCGAACTGCTGATCCGGGTGCTGTTTATATCGCTCGACCCAGCTATGCGCGGCTGGATGAACCAGAGCAGATCCTACGTCCCACCCGTTGGCATCGGCGAGGTGATGCGGGCTTTGGCGCTTGGCCAGGTGGTTGCCTCGAGGAACCCTCAGTTCCCCATCGGCAAGTATGTCTCGGGAACGTTTGGTGTCCAGGAATATTTCATCTCTGCGGGGAAGGGGCTCATCGAGGCTGACCCGCGTGTGGCGCCGCTTCCAACCTTCCTCAACGTGTTGGGCATGACGGGGATGACGGCATACTTCGGTTTGCTCGAAACGGGCCAGCCTCAAACGGGCGACACTGTGGTCGTCTCGGCTGCGGCTGGGGCCGTAGGCTCGGTGGTAGGACAGCTTGCCAAAATCAAGGGTTGCCGCGCAGTTGGCATTGCGGGCGGGCCGGACAAGTGCCGTTATATCGTCAACGACCTCGGATTGGACGCAGCCATCGATTACAAATCAGAAGATGTGACAGAGGCGCTGCGAAAGACTTGCCCGCAAGGCATCAACATCTATTTCGACAACGTCGGTGGTGACATACTCGAGGGCGCTCTCGCAAACCTGGCGCGCGGAGCTCGCATCGTAATCTGCGGCGCCATCTCGCAATACAACAATACCGGTCCCGTCCTGGGCCCGCGCAACTATCTGTCGCTATTGGTTCAGCGCGCGACCATGAAAGGCATGCTGGTCTTTGACTATGCCGACCGCTACGCCCACGCTGCTCGGGAAATGGCAGGCTGGATGGCGGCCGGGAAGCTCAAGTCACGCGAGGATATTGTCGAAGGCCTCGAAACCTTTCCTGACACTTTGCTGAAACTGTTTAGAGGGGACAACTTGGGTAAGCTGATTCTCAAAATCGCCAATTGATCTTACCTGCTGAACATCGCAGGTGATTGCTGCCGCGATCGATTCGTCCTGAAAGAGGAGATTGAATGCCGTTTGCTGACAACCGAGGAACGAAAATCTACTGGGACGAACAGGGAACTGGCGCGCCGATTTTGTTGATCATGGGTCTGGGCTACCCCTCCGCGATGTGGTACCGCATTCGGCCGGCACTGTCGGCTTCTTACCGCACAATCGCATTCGACAATCGAGGCGCGGGACAGAGCGATGTGCCTCCCGGCCCTTATTCGATCGCTCTCATGGCTTCGGACGCCGCCGCCGTGCTCGCCGCCGCCGGTGTTCCCGTAGCGCATGTCTTCGGTGTATCGATGGGCGGCATGATCGCTCAGGAATTTGCATTGCAGTATCCCGGACGCGTGCAGTCCCTCATTCTCGGATGTACAGCGGCCGGAGGACCGAACGCACAGCGCGCCGAGCCGGCCGCAATCGAGATGCTAAAAGCTCGGACTTGGATGAGCCGGGAACAAGCCGCTGAGGCCGCGGTCCCTTTTATCTATGACTCCGCGACGCCGCGGCACTTAATCGATGAAGATATCGCTCAGCGTAACCCCTGGCCGACCACCCCGGCCGGCTATCTCGCTCAACTGCAGGCGATACTTGCGTGGGAATCGTTCAGCCGTTTGCCCCAGATCGCGGCCCCAACGCTCGTAATTCACGGGAAGCTCGACCGCCTGGTGCCGGTCGGCAACGGGGAATTGATCGCTGCGCGCATTCCGAGTGCAAAACTCGTCCTGATCGAACACGCCAGCCATCTATTCTCGACCGATCAACCAGAGGCCACGGAAACAGCCATTTTCGAGTTCCTGGCCGCGCAACCCGCTGGCGTAGAAGCAGGCGAAAGAAGACGGTAGGACTGCGGAACGGCATATTCCAGCCAGGCTGGGTCCATCCGCGGGTTAGCTGCTTAATTCCTTGGGAGCATACATGGTCATCCATAAAATTCATTTGATGAATCTGAAAAACGCAGCTACGCTCGTGCCCGATGCGGCGCGCTGAAATGGGATGAGTGTGCCTTTTGCATAATTCAGACAAAGCCTGAGCAAGGGGGAAATATGGGTTTTGCACAGAGCAGCCGGGATGGTCGTGCGGCCTCACGCTGCGGGGCATCTTGGTGGAGGCAGCTTCTTGTCAATTCCACTGTTACGTCAACCGCATGCGTTCTTCTGTGCCTCCTGTTTGCAACCTGTATGGTTCACGCGCAGGGCGTCGGCTCATCCGGAGAGATCACCGGGACGGTAACCGACGCTTCCGGCGGGGTTTTGCCGAAAGCCACGGTCAATGTGGTCGACACCCAGACCGGTTTGAAGCGCACGGCAATTACGAATGGTACCGGCCAGTTCCGAGTGGTGGGGCTCTCGCCGGCCACTTACGATGTTAGTGCGCAGATGTCAGGGTTCGCCACTGAGATTCGAAGAAGCGTTACTGTTGGCATCGGGCAGACAGTCACCTCCGATTTCAAGATGAAACCGTCGCAGGTAGCAACCGTGGTTGAGGTAACGGACCAGCCCCCCGTGGTGGAAACTGAACGCGGTAGCCAGGCGGACGAAATCTCACAACAGTACATCGCCGACCTGCCCATCGACCGGCGCGATTACCTTACGTTTACCTTGCTCGCGCCTGGCGTCTCCGATTCAACGCGGTTAGCCGGGGACCAGGATTTTAGAGTCAAGAATACCCCACAAAGCGGGCTGTCCTTCTATGGCAGCAATGGCCGAGGAAACAGCATAACGGTCGACGGGGGTGAGACCTCGGGCGATAGCGGGGGCGTGCGCCTCACCGTAAGCCAAGACGATGTGCAGGAGTTCCAAATCAATCGCAGCAACTACGGCGCGGACCTTGGGGGTGCCACGGGCGCTTCCATCAATATTGTCACCAAGTCGGGCACGAACAATGTTCACGGCGGTCTCTATGGTTTTTTCCGTGACGATGCCATGGACGCCCAGAATCCGTTTTCGTTCACCCAGCCACTGCAGGGCGGCCAGGCTTTCGATCCTCTCACCCAGACCGAACTAACAGGGTCGCCGGTTAAGGATACTTTGACGCGCCAGCAATTCGGGGGAACCCTGGGTTTCCCGATTAAGAAAGATAAAACGTTTCTGTTTTTTTCTTTCGAGGGCTTGCGGCAGAACGCGCAGAATGCTGTTCCGCTGCTGACGGACACCAATATTTTTGAAGCGACGGGACCGCAGAATGCCATCATTGGCCAGTTGGAGGCGAACCCCTCAACGACTCCGGTGCCTTGTTTGCCCGGATTCCCAGCGCCGCCGGCTGAATGCGGCGGGGTTCTCCTCGGCCTTTTGACGGTTGGCACGAGTCCTACAGTTGACCCGGCCGTAAGCGCGACCCAGGCCGCGCTCAACAGCTTCCTGCAAAACCAGTTTGAAACCGAGGGCGGACTCTTTCCTTTCGACACGCGGGAATACCTGGCGGAGACCCGCCTGGATCACCGCTTCAATGCGAACAACGAGATTTCGCTGACTTACCGGTATGGGCACGATTTGGAGGAATCACCGGACGTGAATTCTCTGACCGCCTTTTCAGCAGGAAGTTCAATCCACGACTACGACAATACCTTTCAAGCCACCTGGTACCGCCAGCTCACTCCGACCGCGCAGAACGAAGCGCGGGTGCAGTGGAACTACTACAGCTTTAACGTGATTCCCAACGAGCCGGGAGAGGTGGGGATTCAGATTCCAAGTTTCATCAACAATTTAGGAACGAACATTTTCATACCCAACATCAGCATCCTGCGTCGCTACGAATTCGCCGACAATTTCACCAAGATTCACGGCAATCACACGTTTAAGTTTGGCGCCTACGAGTTGCTCCGGGGCAATCACACGGAATCGCACACCTTTTTCCCCGGCCGCTTTGTATTCGGGACGCTCCCCGGAGGGCTGATCAGCCCGTGCTTAGCGCCCACAGCCGAGAACCCCTGCGAAGTAACTACGTCAGGAGCCACCATCAACCCCTTGCAATCGGCATCGTTCGGGATCCCCCAGGTTTACCAGCAGGGGTTCGGAGATCCGACTTACCCGTATTACACCCGGCCTCTGACCTCGTTCTACGCGCAGGACTCCTGGAAGGTAACGCCAAACTTCACCCTGACCTATGGTCTGCGCTACGACTTGGACACGCAATTTGCGCCTTTGACCACGTATAAGAAAGATTTTGGCCCCAGGGTTTCCTTTGCGTGGGATCCCTTCAAAGATCACAAGACTGTCATCCGGGGAGGGTATGGAATCTTCTACGGACCCGTAGATGTCCAGATCCCCGACGTCGATTTGAGCCTGGGGGTGGTGAACAGGAATAAGTCCGCGGTCGAGAACGCGCCGGGAGCCGGCCAGGTCGCAAACCTGACCGCGATCTGCGGGTTCGCCCAAGGTGGGTCTACCTTTCTTGGAGGTAACGGCTCAAGCCCTTGTAACCGCGAAATTTCTATTTATGTAGATCCGATCGGTGGGGTCCCGGCGTTGGGTATACAGGGGCCAGAGGTTATGTTCCCAACGCTCTTCGCGAACGGAGCGCCAGGCAACTTGATTGGCTGCACAACGCCAGCCCCGGGGAGTGCTGCCTGCATCACGCCGGCTGCTGTGGCCCCCTTCGGCATCGATGTTACCAACACCGGTTCCGTCGGCCCGCTGCAGGTAGTTTTCGTGAACCAGCCGGGCTATCGTCCCCCGATCGCGCAACAAGCTTCGTTTGGAATCGAACGCGAACTCGGACCTGGGCTCTCCTTTTCTCTGAGCGGCATCTATTCACATACCCAGAGACTCCCGGTGGCGATCGATACCAACGACACTCAAGCGCCGTTGCTAGCGCCGTTCAGCACGGTCACTCTGGCCAACGGTCAGACGGTTTCCTATCGCAACTGGAATACCAGCCCGGCGGCCGATCCGCTCGGAGGTACGGAGGTCCCGCAGGTGGGGGGCGTTCCGGCGTATCCCTGTCAGCCTGCCCCCAACGTCGACCCATGCGTTGTGAATTCGTTGGTCATCCAGAACAACCAATATAGCTCGCAGTCGTACGCTCTTTACGAAGGCGGCATCGCGGAACTCACGAAACGCTTCGGCAACCACTTCTCAGTGTTCGCGAATTACACATGGAGTAAAGGCATTGACACGTCCACGGATTACAACACGGACTACGGACCGCAGGATCCGACGAACATCAATTTGGATCGCAGTCTCTCTGAGTTTGACGAACGGCACAAAGTGTCGCTGGCAGGTGTGATCGACAGTCCGTGGAAACAGAGTATCTTGTCGGGTTTTCAACTGGCTCCAATTTTCTCTTACCACAGCGGACATCCCTTCAACCTGCTGGCCGGAGGAGAAGTGAACGGCAACAACCACACCACCAATGAACGTCCCATCGGAGCCCCGCGTGACACAGGTCTGGGCCCCAATTACATCGATTTCGATGCGCGTTTGAGCTGGCAGCATAAACTGGGCGAGAGAGCTGACCTGAAGTTCACGGCAGAAGGATTTAACATCGCAAACCGGACAAATTTCGCCAGCGTCAACAACGAGGTGAGCCCTCTTTTCGGCTTTGCGCCGGGGTTCACCACATTCAATGTGAGTGGCGTTCGACCGGGTACAGTCCTGGCGGGGGGTGGGACCGCTACGCCCAGCGTACCGCTGACCTTCACTTCCGCTTTTCCAAAACGCCAGATTCAACTTGGCGTGCGCTTGTCGTTCTGAGGCATGGCGACGCAGGAAACGATCTACGAAGTCGCGAACCGAGTCGCAACCATCACGCTGAACCGTCCAGACAAGCTCAATGCCTGGACGGCCACGATGGAGAAAGAAGTGCGCGCGAGCCTCGAAGAGGCTGAGCGCGATGCCAACGTCGGTATTATCGTGCTGACCGGTGCGGGACGCGGCTTTTGCGCTGGCGCCGATATGTCGCTGCTGAGTTCCGTCGCGACGCAGGGCTTGCCGGGCGGTGATCGCGAGGCTATCTCGCAACTGGGCAGCCCTCTTCAGGGTCCGGGCGGTTTGCCAGACTTCGAGAAGAAATATTCTTACCTCCTTGGAATCGAGAAGCCGATTCTAGCCGCCATCAACGGTCCGGCAGTCGGCCTTGGTCTGGTGATTGCACTCTATTGCGATCTCCGCTTCGCTTCCGACGCCGCTCGTTTCTCGACCACCTTCGCCCAGCGCGGGCTCATCGCCGAGTACGGCATGGCCTGGATGCTGCCGCGTATCGTCGGGCTTCCCAACGCTCTCGACCTGCTATTTTCCGCGCGGCAGATCAACGCGTCGGAAGCTTTGCGAATGGGTTTGGTGAATCAAGTCTTTGCTCAGGAGAATTTTCTCGCCACGGTCAACGAATATGCTGTCGATCTCGCATCGCGGGTCAGTCCGCGCTCCTTGCGAGTAATTAAGCGCCAGGTTTATGGAGCCATGTTTCAAACCTTAGCAGAGTCTTTCGATCTTGCGGTGGAGGAAATGGTGGCAAGTTTGCGCAGCGAAGACTTCAAAGAGGGCGTGGCTCACTACCTGGAGAAACGCGCCCCCGTGTTTAAGGGCAAGTGATTCGCGCAGCAAGTCGGTTCTTCGCTTTCTCTTCAGGCGGCTTCCGAATTCTTGTCCTTATATTTACTCAACTCCAGCTTGGCGATCAGCGCCCGATGCACTTCGTCCGGGCCATCGGCAATGCGCAAGGTTCGTATTGAAGCGAACATCTCTGCCAGCGGAAAATCCTCCGACACACCTGCCGCCCCATGCATCTGGATCGCCTGATCAATAATCGCCAGCGCAATGTTGGGCACAACCACTTTGATTTGCGAGATTTCGCTCTTCGCTCCCTTGGCGCCGAGTTGGTCGATCATCCATGCGGCTTTGAGAGTGAGCAGGCGCGCCTGCTCGATCAGGATGCGGGCGTTGGCGATCACATCCGCATTTCCTCCTAACTCCGCCAGCGACTTTCCAAATGCCACTCGCCCCAGCGACCGCCGGCAAAGCAGTTCCAGAGCACGTTCTGCCGCCCCGAGGGTTCGCATACAGTGATGAATGCGCCCCGGCCCGAGTCGGCCTTGCGCAATCTCAAATCCGCGTCCGGGCCCAGCGACGATGTTCTCCATTGGCAGGCGCACGTTGGTGAAGCTCACCTCCCCGTGGCCGAAGGGAGCGTCGTAAGCGCCAAAAACCGGCGTCATGCGCACGATCTCAACTCCCGGCGTGGGTAGCGGTACCAGGACCATCGAATGCCGTCGATATTTGGGCGCCGCACAATCAGTTAGCCCCATGAAGATCAGCACGCGGCAGTGAGGATGTCCAACGCCCGAACTCCACCACTTGCGCCCGTTCAACACGACGTGCCCGCCTTCAATGACGGCCGTGGCCTGCATGTTGGTTGCGTCCGAAGAGGCTACGCCCGGCTCGGTCATGCAGAACGCGGACCGAATCTCGCCGGCTAGAAGCGGCTTAAGCCAAAGTTGTTTCTGTTCCTCGGAACCGTATTTGACCAGAACCTCCATGTTCCCGGTGTCGGGAGGGTTGCAGTTGAAAACCTCGGGCGCAATCGAACATCGCCCCGTCATTTCGGCCAGTGGGGCGTACTCCACATTCGTCAGCCCCGCGCCGTACTGGTTTTCGGGAAGAAAGAGATTCCACAGCCCTGCGGCCCGGGCTTTGGCTTTCAGTTCCTCCATGATCGCTGGCTGCTTCCAGGTGCGCCAGTCTGCGACATTCCGGACTTCGCTGTAGTATTTATCCTCTGCAGGCAACACATTCTCTTGCATGAAAGCGCCGAGCCTGTGCAGATATTCCTGAGAGCGGGTTGAAGCGGCAAAATGCATACCGGACGTTATGTTATGTCTCGAACAAGTTACACAGCCTAGCGACTCCCGCAAAATTCATCAAATGAATCTTACGAATCCAGTAATATATGTTTCGTGCATTTAAGCCAGGTCGATCTCAACCTCTTCGTCGTGCTGGAAGCCATCTACCGCGAGGGCAACATTACCCGCGCCGGTCATCAGTTGAACCTCACCCAGCCTGCCATTAGCCACGCCCTGAAGCGCTTGCGAGATCTTTTGAAGGACCCCCTGTTTGTGCGCCGCGGCGCCCACATGATTCCCACTCCCTTTACCCGCAACATGATCGACCAGGTACGGCAAGCACTCCAGATTCTGGAGGTAAACCTTCGCGAAAGTCACCAGTTCGATCCCACCCACACCCGTCGCAATTTCCACATCTCGCTCTGGGAATACGTCGGGTCTCTGATCCTTCCTACTTTGCTGCAGCGTCTGGAACGCGAGGCGCCCGAGATGTCGATTACCACCTCGCGGGTCAAACGCAGAGACCTGGAAGCGGAACTGGCGAGCGGGTCGCTCGATCTCGCCATCGACGTTCCCATGACGACCAGTGAACCCATTCATCAAGAACGGTTGCTCGGAGAACCGTTCGTGGTGATGGCCCGAACCGGGCATCCGGGAATCTCCCGGACCCTTGATCTCGATACCTATCTGGCGCAACCCCACGTGCTCGTTTCCTCCCGCCGTTACGGCCCCAGTCTGATCGACGTAGAGCTTAGCCGGCTTGGCTTCCGCCGAAGGATTGCTCTGCGCTGCCAGCATAATTTTGCTGCCTGCCGAGTGGTCCGCGATACCGATCTTCTGCTGACCTTGTCTCAGGGGCACGCGCAGATCCTGAACGCTGGACCCGGCAACCGCATTTATCCGTTTCCCGTGAAGACCGCTCAACTCGAGGCGCAGATGTATTGGCATGAGAGCGTGGAGAACGATTCCGCAAATCGCTGGTTGCGCCAGCAGATCAAAAGCGTGCTCAGTCCGCAACCCCGCGCGGTGGGAACCCGCAGTCGTGGACCCCGCAACGGCCGACGAACAAGCGGACGAACGCAACAGTAATGAACGAACTATGTATCACCACGATGGTTTACTCCCCCACCTCGCCGGCGATGATCGGCTGCCAAATCCGACAGAAGTGCTCCTGTCGGAAGTTGAAGAATGGCTCCGGGACCCTCGGTCCAGGTTTCAATCCTTGGACCGATCCGAAGAAGTTGAACGGCAGCCACAGCGAAGACCGTCGCGGCAGGTTCGGGTCCCCAGTATTCACGAAGTTCCCCCAGTAGGTCTTCATCTCGCCGGCAAGTTGCTGCTCGTCGGCGCTGAGCGGAGTACCGAAACTAAACAGGAACTGTAGCTCGGAGGCATGCTCGGAAGCGCTCGGGAAGCCGAACGCGTCGTTGGGTGGCTCGATTGCCGTGCCGAAACCCACAGTGGGCGGCGCATTGGGATCGTTGAACTCGTAGCCGAAGACCGGCACGAAACGCGAGAGGTCTATGTTGGAATCCGATCCGTTGCACGCAAAGACCAGGTCGGTGAAGATCTGCGCGAGCGCCTCATCGGAACTGGGCGCATCACCGGGAAGGAACGGATCCGGGAAATTGGCAAGCGGATACTCGTCCGCCAACCCGGCGCCGAGGGCTGCTGTATTTTCCGCGGCCGGAAAGCCGATCACTCCGAGGAACAGGTTGATCTCTTGCGGATAGGTGCAAACCGCCGGCGTGCTGGAACCCTCCGCTTCGCAGAATGTGTTTGGGTTGCTCAAGTCGAAATTTGCCGGGCCTCCGGCTGCCAGTATGTTTGGAAAGGTGCTGGCGAAGGGGAAGTCGAGCGGTTCGAAGAGCCTGCCTTCGTTGGCGTTCGTACCTTGCAGCACCGGAACACGAATGAATTGGCCCGCCGAGAACGCTTGCTGCAGCGCTTGCGGCAGGATCCTGGTGCCAAAATCGGGTGAGATCCCGTTGGCTCCAAACACTTCGCCCTGAGCGGTGAGGATGCTTGCGACTGGCGCCGCGCGCAGACAGGCCGCGTCATTCGGGGGCGTGCAGCCCAACGCTTCATCGAAACCGGTGCCGAAGATAGCTCCATACACGGCCTCTGACGGCACGTCGTGCAGCATATAGGCTCCGCTCTCGATGATTGCGCCGCGGAACAGACCCGTCGCGGTCGTAGTCGAGGTTAGATTGCTCGAAACACTCAGACCGCCGGCGGATTCACCACCGACGGTTACCTTCCTTGCATCGCCGCCGAACCCACCGATGTTGCGCTGCACCCACTGCATGGCGAATTGCTGATCCATCAGCCCGTAGTTACCGGCATCGCCGACGTTCTGGAAAAAGCTTGGAGTTTCGGCCAGCAATCCAGGCTCAACCAGCCAACCCAGCGCGCCCAGGCGATAGTTGATCGTCACCACGACAATGTTGTTCTCCGCCACCATCACCGAGGGGTCGTAGTCCGCTCCCGTTCCGGTGACCAACGCGCCGCCATGAATCCAGAGATAGACAGGCAGGTGCGAATGCGTTGTCGCCGTTGCAGGCACGTAGACATTCAGAAAGAGGCAATCCTCGGACTGCGGCAGAGGCGCTGTGCTCCCCGCCTGTGGGCAGGCTGGTCCGGGGAACTCCGCCAGGACGGTGCCGGTGGGTGGAGTCGGCGGTTGCGGCGGCGTCCAACGCGCCGTTCCTTGCGGTGCGGCTGCGTAGCGGATGCCGAAGAAGACATCGACCGCGGCTGGGTTGCTCGGCGAGGGTATTCCTCTGAACGTGCCCGTGTCGGTGACAACGGTCTGAGCGGAAGCGGTTGCAAGGGCGGCTGCAAAAACCAATGACCCCAATGCGAAACAGGCCTTGCGGTAAAAGGCAGAATTGCCCGACATAGAGATACTCCTTATTTCTTGGCCGGAAAGCGATGTCAACCTGTCATTGTCGCGTTCCGTCCCTTACGGCGTTGAGGGTGTTTACGTTCTTTTTAGCGGCGCGAGCGTATCCGACTTCTCGAAATTCATCAAATGAATTGTTTGGATGGTGAGGAATGCTTGCCAGGAATTCTCCCAGGCCGGCTTCTGAGCAGTCTGGCCCGGAAATCGGCACTGGGGTTTGGGATCGTCTATCCCAGCTACCGTGAGCTGGAGGGCAAGAATATCCGCTAACTCACGCAAGAGTTTGCCGGCTACTTTTCTGCTTCTGGTTGCTTCACCATGAGTGCAGGAACGTCCTGCTGTTTCATCAGGCTGTTGTATGCTGCTACTTCGGTGGAGACGATCGCCTTCCATTTCGCCAGTTGTTCATCGACTGCTTTGCTGACCATATCGAATACTTCGTAGGATTGCTTCGTGGGAGCCGAGTCGGCACTGCCCACGACGCCACTCAACGCCACCAGGTCATTGTTCAGTCGCACCGGGAAATTGAGCACATCCTGGCCGCTCTTGGCCTTGGTCTGGATTAGCGCTTCTTCCACCACAGTCATTTTTGTATCGAGCGCTTTGCCGGCATCGGCAATAGCCTTGGCTCGGGGGTCGTCCTTTAGGCGCTTGTTGATGGCATTCATCTGCTCACGAACGTCGCGAATCTGAATGATGGCATCGTCCGTTTCCGTGACCTTGTCACGGATCTTAAGAAGTAGATCGAATTGCTTGGCCAGATCCTCGGAACTGATCTTCAGCCGCGGATCAGCTTTGATCTCCACGGGCGCAGTGTAACTCTTGCCGAGGACGGTCAGCCGCGACTGATAAGTGCCGGGCAACGCTTCGGGGCCGGCGGTGCTACCGCCCCAGAGCGGCGCATGCGGCACCTTGGTTGCTCCTTCGTAGCGCAGGTCCCACACGAAACGGTTCAGGCCTGCATCGGCGGGCAGGTTGCCTGCGTTGCCGCCGCGACTGAAGAAATCTTCTTCTCCTTCGTCGGCGGGTTCCTCTTTCTTGGGGTACTTGCGGATGACCTTTCCTGAGGAATCGAGAATCTCAAGGGTGATCTTGGGAGCTTCTTCTTTATCTTTATCGGTTTTTTCGATTCCGGCGGAAGAAGTCGATGGTGTGGCTTCGGTTTTCGCAGAATCAGCACTAGCGCTAGAGGGCTTGGCCTGGTCTGGCTTCTTGAGGGAAGCCTTCAACCAGTAACTAAAGATGGCTCCTGCTGGCGGGTTCTTTCCGACACTCCCGCTGGGGGCAAAAAACGAACCACGGAAAACGGTATGACTCGCCACGGCGGGCGTGAACAGGTGAGCTTCCTGCTGTGGAATCGAATCCTCGTACTGCTCGAGTGGCGTGATGTCGTCGAGAACCCAGAAGCTGCGCCCGTGGGTTGCGACAACCAGGTCAGTGTTCTTGATCACGAGATCGTTTACGGGAGCTGCCGGCAGATTCAGTTGCAAGGGCTGCCAGCGGGCGCCATCGTCGAAGGAAACGTAGACACCTAGCTCGGTCCCGGCGAAAAGCAAATTCGGACGCCGAGGATCGACCCTTACAGCATGGACATAATCGTTCGCCGGAAGTCCCGCTACTAGCTTGGTCCAGGTCTTGCCGAAATCCGTGGTCTTGAATACGTAGGGTGCGAAGTCGTCCGACTTGTGGCGTTCGACCGCGAGGTATGCAGTGCCGGCGTCGCGCGACGAAGCCTCAATCATACTTACCGTTCCCCAATCCGGCATGGCCTTGGGCGTCACATTCTCCCAATGCTGGCCTCCGTCGCGGGTGAGTTGAACCAATCCGTCATCAGTTCCTGCCCAGATCAGGTCCTTCTGCAGGGGCGATTCCACGACGGAGAAGATCGTGTCATAGACCTCGACACCTGTGTTGTCTTTGGTAATAGGGCCGCCGGAAGCCGCCTGTTTTGACCTGTCGTTGCGCGTCAGGTCGGGACTGATGATAGTCCAACTCATGCCGCCGTCGGTGGTCTTGAACAGCACTTCGCCAGCGAAGTACATCGTCTTCGGATCGTGCGGTGAAAAAGCGATAGGTTCGGTCCATTGGAAGCGGTGTTTGACGTCAGCTGCAGCCCATCCAATAGGGTTCACTGGCCAGGGATTGACGGACTGTTCTTCGCCAGTGCGGTGATCGTAGCGTGTGATCTCTCCGCCGTAAGAGCCGGCGTACACGGTCTCGGGGTCGGTGGGGTCGGGCGCGATGTAGCCGCTTTCGCCGCCACCGACGGCATACCAATCCGGACGATCAATCGCGCCTTCAGCGCTCGCGCTGGCGATGGCGACGGTAGAGTTATCCTGCTGAGCGCCGTAAATGTAATAGGGAAACCGGTTGTCGGTGGTGACATGGTAAAACTGCGCCGTCGGCTGGTTATATTGGCTGGTCCAGGTGGCGCCGCCGTCGGTGGAAACCGTGGCGCCGCCATCGTTTCCGTTGATGAGACGCTTGGGATTCGTGGGATCGATCCACAGAGCGTGATTATCTCCGTGCGGGGCGCGTATCGAAGTGAAGGTTTTGCCTCCGTCATTGGATCGATATGCCGAGGTGTTCAAGATGTACACCGTATCTTCCGACTTTGGATCAGCGAAAATGTGCGAGTAATACCACGCGCGCTGGCGGAAGCGATGGTCGTCGGTGGTTATGTGCCAGGTATCGCCGCCGTCGTCGGAACGATAGATCCCGCCTTTCTCTGCCTCGACGACTGCCCACACCCGGTTGGGATTTGCGCCGGAGACTGTGACACCGATGCGGCCTAGAATGCCTTCCGGTAGTCCGTGGCCTTTCAATTCTTTCCAGGTTGTGCCGCCGTCGATGGAACGGTAAAGGCCGCTTCCGGGCCCGCCGCTGTCGAGACTCCACGGAGTTCGCCTCGCTTGCCACAATGCCGCGAACAGGACGTTGGAATTGCTGGGATCAAACACGACGTCGATGCCACCGGACTTGGCGTCCTTATAGAGCACCTTCTGCCAGGTTTTGCCGCCATCCAGCGTGCGGAAAATGCCGCGCTCTTCATTGTCGGCAAAGGGATGTCCGAGCGCCGCGACGAAGGCAATGTCAGGATTCTTGGGATTCACCGCGAGCCGCCCGATGGCGTGCGTGTCAGCGAGGCCAACAAACTTCCAGGTTTTACCAGCGTCAATCGATTTGTACACTCCGTTGCCGCCGACAATGTTGCCGCGAATGCATGCTTCTCCCGTTCCCACATAAATGACGTTCGGATCGGATTCGGAAACCGCAATCGCTCCGATCGCCGGTGACGCATCCTTCGTTTTGTCGAAGATCGGTTTCCAGTTCAGTCCGCCATCGGTCGTCTTCCACACGCCTCCGGCGGTCGCGCCGAAATAATAGACGTTATCCTGCCCGACCACGCCCGCTACCGCGACAACGCGACCGCCTCTAAATGGACCGACGAGGCGATACTGGAGACCCTTCCACGGGTTCTTGTCGTCGCCCTCTTCTTTCTCTTCTCCAGCTGACGCGGCCGCAGTCTGCGGGGCCGCCTGCTTCTGCGTGGAGTCGGCGTCTTGCTTGGCTGGGTGTTTCTGCGCAAATACCGGGGCAATGAGACTGGCAACCAAAAGTGCGAGGGTCGTCGTACGCAAGGGAATCGTTCCTCCAGAGACTTGGTAACCGATAAACTCGACAGCCTCACATTCTCAACAGAAACACAGCCGCTGTCTAGCTTTGTGTTTGTGCTCGCGTCTTCCCCCCTGGGAGGTCAACGAATTTCGACGGGCCTGGCCAATTGGGACGCCACAATCCGCCACTCGCCGTGGCGCTTCACGACAGTGTCCATGTAGATGTAGCGGATGGAGTAACGCTTGCCGGCTCGCTCGACTTCATCTTCCTCGGAGCCATGGACGAGGGCTATTTCTCTGCTGAGCAGGCGAATGTGTCGACCGGTAGAGATCATCGAAACGTATCGAAGCGCGCCGGACTTCAGGCTCTTCAGCACGTCTTGCTTAGTGGACGCTTTGCCGGCTTCGTCGTATTGGACGTAGTCGTCGGCAAAGATGCGTGAGAGCTCAGGAAGGTCGGCGGCAATCAGGGCGCGGTCTCCGTCCTCGAATAACTTGACGATCAACTGCTCGTCGCGTTCCACCTCGATCTTCCTCCTCCGACCGTTTTTCCTCGGCGCCCTGTTAGTGTACAAGGTGGTATTTCCAGGAGGATTCTGTGATTCGCATGTTCCGCACTTTCGCGTTGTTGCTGTTTCTCACGGTCACATTACCCGTTGCCTTTCAGGCTCAGTCCGTCTCCGCAAATCTCGACAGGCCCTTTGTGGTGGAGTACTACTACAAAGCCAAGTGGGGGCACGCGGACGAGTTTTTGAAGCTATTCAAGAAAAATCACTACCCGGTCCTCAAGAAGGAGATGGAGATGGGACGGATCGCGAAGGTCTGGGTGGATCAGCCGCGCTACCATGCCACCGAAGACGGGCGCTGGGACTTCCGCGTGACCATTGTCTTCAAGAATGCGGCTGTCGCCAACGAGCCGTTCGATGAAGTGGCGCTACAGAAGCAGATGTACCCTGATCAAGAGACCTTCCAGCACGAAGAGCAGCGACGGTTTGAGATTCTCGACGGGCATTGGGATTTGCCGATAAAGACAGTGGAACTCGAAAAGTAGGATCGAGTACCCGGTACCCAGTACCCAGTACCGACCAAAATCAAGAACCGAGATTTGAATCTGTAGGGTTGCTCCGCACAGTTTGTAACACAGCAGATTGGATTCCGGCGAAGCGGCGACGGTTCGTTCACTCCGTCGAGAATTCAATCGGTTGATGCAGAACCTCCGGAAAAGATGTTAAGAAATCGTAACAATCGCGCGGGAAATCCTTTATGAGAGTCATTGAAATTTGGAATTAGACACGGCCAGAGAAGAGCCCATACTCTTATTCATGGAAACCTTACTATCAGTTGAGGACTCACACGTTGATTTGCTGCACGAGATCGGCGTTCAGCTGGCGACGGCGGACGGTTTTCGCGAAGTACTGACTCGCGTAGTCGATTTTGCTTCTGCCCTCGTGAAGTGCGACTCCTGCCTGATTTATGTGCTGGAGGGCGACGAGTTGGTTTTGCGCGCCTCGAAGAATTCTCATCCCGAAGTGGTCGATCGCCTGAAACTGCGCTTGGGACAGGGCATTACGGGATGGGTGGCGGAGCATCAGGAGCCGGTCGCGGTTGCCGAGAAGGCGGCGCACGATCCGCGCTTCCAGTTTTTCCATGAACTTCCCGAAGATACTTACGAAGCATTCCTTTCGGTGCCTTTGATGTGCCGCGGGCGGGTTATGGGAGTGATCAACCTGCAGCATCGCCAACATCATGTTTACCGCCGCCGGGAAATCCGATTGATCTCGACCATCGGGTTTCTGGTGGGCGCGGAAATCGAGATGGCGCGGCTCGAAGATGCGAACTCCAATCTGTCGGAGCAATTGCAGACGCGAAAAGTAGTGGAGCGCGCCAAAGGAATCCTGCAGCGCGATCTTGGACTAACCGAAGAGCAGGCGTACCTAACGTTGCAACGGCAGAGCCGGCAGAAGCGCAAGGCGATGAAGGAAATTGCCGAGGCCATTATGCTGAGTGACGAGGTAAGAGGGAGCTCGTCGTCCTCACCGAAGAGGCTGACCTGAGGGAGCGCGTTGAGCACGCGACTATCGAATCGGGAAGCACGCCTGCCTGGATAAGATTCGCAAAGAAAGCCCGAGGGTGGATAAGTTATCCAGCCTCGGGCTTTTCAGCGGATGAGCTAGCGAGTGACGGGTGCAGTCGAGGTTGCGACTGATTGCGCCACTTCCCGAGGTTCTGACGGCACCGTGAAGTGCAGCGTGAGCCCCGATTCCGGAAGCTGCATTGTGCTAACGAAGCTACCGCTCGGCCTGGAAACCACAACGAGCCGGCTTTCGTCCGAACGCTGCGAGTTTTCGGTATCAGCAACCAACAACATGAAGCCTACGGCCCTGCCATCAACCTTGCGCAGGGTGAGCATCTCCGAGGGGCCGCTGGCTCCGAATGTGAATCGATACTTTCCGGCGGGCACGACGGCGCTCTGCCAGCGCACTTCGTGGGTCAAGGTAAAGGTTCCCGCCGCATCCTGAGCGGAGGCGAGGCTGGGTGTGAAATTCAGGGCACTTAAGACCAAAGCAGCGGCGTAGACGAATCTGCGAATCGAGTTCATGGGATCTCCTGTTTTAATTCGTAGTCTGAAGAGCACACTACCGGCGCGGGGCCGAATGGCGCGGGCTCAGATTGAAGTGGAGAACAACAGGGTCAGGAGAGTTGCAATGCCGCAGCAGGGCTGGCATGCAAACAGCAGCTTCGCGGGACCAGCTACAGAGAAGGTTCGCGAAGTAATTCCACTATGCAGGAAGTTCATCCCCGAGTCCAACACAAAATTTTCATTTCGCTGATCGAATGCGCGCTCACCGCTTGATGGTGCTGCTACCCCGTTAAGGCGATTTTCTGCGCGTTTGGCTGCGGCGGTTTGCAAAACCCCCTCCCAATGCGAGAACATACAAGGTTTGCATATCCATACAGATTCTTACTGAGGAAGCGTCCAAAATATGGCGACACGGAATAAGTCCGCGAGGACGGCAGCGAAGGCACCCCGCGTAGAGGTGAAAAACGACGTGAAGTCCCAGGGGAAAGCGCACAGCGGTTCCCGGCATAACGGTACGATCCAACCAGCGAAAGGGAAGTTGGGGGTGATGATCCCGGGCATGGGGGCAGTGGCTACGACGTTTGTCGCGGGTGTGGAGGCGATTCGCAAGGGGCTGGCGAAGCCGATCGGGTCGCTTACGCAGATGGGCACCGTGCGGCTGGGCAAGCGCACCGACGGACGTTCGCCCAAGATCAAAGAGTTCGTGCCGCTAGCAGGGCTTGACGACCTGGTCTTCACCGGCTGGGACATCTTCGAAGACAACATGTATGAAGCGGCCTCTAACGCTGGCGTGCTCGACCAGAGACTGCTTGATCAGTTGAAGCCGTTTCTTTCGACGGTCACACCTCGTTCGGCGGTGTTCGATCATAACTACGTGAAAAAGATCGACGGGCCGAACGTGAAGAAGGGTAAGACGAAGATGGATCTGGCCGAGCAGTTGCGCGACGACATCCGCGACTTCAAGAAAACCAGCGGTGCGAGTCGGCTGATCACGATGTGGTGCGGCTCCACGGAGTCGTACATCGAGGCGACCGCGGCGCATCAGTCCGTGAAGTCGTTTGAGAGGGCGCTGCGCGAGAACGACGAGATGATTGCGCCGTCGATGATCTACGCCTACGCGTCGTTGATGGAGGGTGTGCCGTTCGCCAATGGTGCACCGAATCTCACGGTGGATTTGCCGGTGATGCTCGAGCTTTCGCGGCAGAACGAAGCACCGATCTGCGGAAAAGACTTCAAGACCGGGCAGACCTTAATGAAGACGGTTCTGGCGCCGGCGTTCAAAGCCCGGCTGCTGGGGTTGAGCGGATGGTATTCGACCAACATTCTCGGCAACCGCGACGGGGAGGTCCTCGACGATCCGGGGTCTTTTAAAACCAAGGAGGAATCGAAGCTGGGCGTGCTGGAGCACATTCTGCAGCCCGCGCTTTATCCCGAGCTGTACGGGAATATTTTCCACAAGGTTCGCATTAACTATTATCCTCCACGTGGTGATAATAAAGAAGGTTGGGACAATATCGATATCTTCGGATGGCTTGGCTATCCCATGCAGATCAAGGTCGACTTCCTGTGCCGCGATTCGATTCTTGCGGCGCCGATAGTCCTCGATCTCGTGCTCTTCATCGATCTGGCAAAGCGCTGTTCGGCGCTGAAGGGAATCGGAATTCAGGAATGGTTAAGCTTTTACTTTAAGTCCCCGATGACGGCGCCAGGGCTGTATCCCGAGCACGACCTGTTTATTCAGTTGATGAAACTGAAGAACACGCTCCGGCATTTGAAAGGTGAGGAACTGATCACGCACTTGGGGTTGGAGTATTACGACTAGACGGTGTGGCGCGGGTGCCCCCGCCCCGCGGTCTTGAGTTCAGCAGGGAATCGGGAAATAGCGTTTCATTCCTCTAAGGACTGATAGTCGAGAACGTCGACCACCCTCGGAGTCGAGTCTTTTGGCCGCATGGTTGATTCTTTGCAAGTCGCAAGCAGGGGCACCGATTTCGCCTGCCAGCCTGTTTAAGCACTCGCGCTCGTCGTCGGGATTCCTTTTCCGATCAGGCATCAAAGCTCCCTAACACTCGTTCTATCTCGCCGACAAAAACGATCCTAGAGAGGGAGCAGGAACTTAAAACTATTCTGTCAGGTTTGCTGCGCCGCTCGGCGGATCTGGCAGACACGGCTCTTGTAGCGCAGCCAAATGGCCGTCTCACCTCAGTTTTTCCTTAGGTCCGGGTCGATGGGTGCCACGACCGGAATTCTCCTATCAACCCAGCTTTTTCTCCCGCTTGTATTCATCAAACTTCTCTAAAAACCGATCGATGTCTTTTTTCTGCAGATAGTAAGGTGTCGACAGCCGCAGCTTATTTGGGTCACCGCCGCGAATCCGGATTTTGTACGTCTTCCACATCCAGGTTTCCAGGTCCATGCGCGGGACTGGCGGGACGTTGACCGTGACGATGGCGCAGCGCAAGGCAGGATCGGGCGAGGTCCAGGATTCGGCGCCGCGCTTTTTCATTTCATCCAGTGTGTAATCAGCAAGCTTGCGGTGGCGGCGCTCAATGCGGTCCAAGCCGATATCATTCGCTAGTTTGACGGAGGCTCGAAGCCCCCACAGAGCCGGCACGTTGGAGCTGCCGATGCGCTGGAAGCGTTCAGCACGCAACTTGGGATCGTCCCAGCCTTCGGTGACGATCGTGTTCCAGAGGCGGTCGATAACCTCATCGCGTACGTAGAGGAAGCCAGAGCCTTTCGGCGCTTGCAGCCACTTGTGCGGACTCGATGAATACATGTCGCAGCCGAGGTCCTGCACGTTCAAGCGCATCATGCCGGGCACGTGGGCGCCGTCGACGGCCGAGAGGATCCCTTTCGACCGGGCAAGTGCGCAGAGTTCCTTCGCTGGTAGGACGACGCCTGAGAAGGTCGTGATGTGGCTGAAGAACATGACGCGGGTCCGGGGAGTGATAGCGTCGTTGAAGAGATTGAGAACTTGGGCCGCATCTTTCACAGGAAGGGGTAGCGTGACCTTTTTCACAATTGTGCCATAGCGCTTGGCTTTGAGATCCCAGGGGTGCAAGCCGCCGGGATGCTCCTGGTCGGTCATCAGGACTTCGTCGCCCGGTTTTAGATCGATACCATTGGCGATGTAGCTATTAGCCTCAGTGGCATTACGTAGCAGGGCAATCTCATCGCGATGGCAACCGACGAAAGCGGCCAAGGGGTCGCGAAATTCGTTCCACGCGGCGTATCCCCAGATTGGGTAATCCTCGGGATCCTGCTGGTCCATTCGCTCGGTGGTGGCGTAGCCATCGAAAATGGCGCGCAGCACCGGCGCAGGGCTGGAGCCCACGGTGCCGTTGTTCAGGTAGATCTCATCTTCCGGGATCAGAAACTGTCTGCGGATTTCAGCCCAGTAAGCGTCCTCGTTCTTGTCGAAGAGAGCTGGGTCGGGCAGGGTTGTGGGAGCCTTCTCTAGTTGTGCGAGGAGATTTCCGCGGAAAGCGAGGGTTGCAGCGAGTCCGGTGGTGGCGGTGGTAAGGAAGCGGCGGCGGTCGAGCAATGGCACCTCCCGATGTATCGAATGCGGAACGGGCCATGTTACGGCCCAGCGCAGGAATCCTCAAGGGGGAACTCTTGCTTCTGGGTTGTCGGGTTCTTGCTCCCGCCTACGCGGGCCGGGATAACCCGGCCCGGGAAGTTCGCGTCTAACTGGAAGAAGTTTGAGTTGGTGTCTTTCGGACCGGGCGTATAATGCTGGTAAGAGTACGGTGCGCGCGAAGGAGTTTCCCATGAAATCGCGATGGTTCACAATCTCGGTAGTGGTGGCGGCATTCAGCGCAGTGCCCTGGACGCTGGCGCAGACACAGAATCCGGGTCAGACCCAAACGCAAGCCCCAACTCAAGATCCAGACCAAGGTCAGCCCAAAGCCACCGACGTCCAGAACGCCCCGAAGCAGGCACCTGCCGCGCTTCCCACGCAGGATGACAGCCAGATTAAGCACGACGGCGGCGAGGCCGATGTGGACGCAGTAGGGAACCGCAACGTGGGTTGTGGGCGTGGCGTCGGAAACTGGTATTCGATAGAGCGGCAGGTCGCAGACGGTCGCAGATACTCTCAGATGATCGAATCCCAGGTCAAGCTGGTGAATGACCCGGTGATTGCCGAGTATGTGAACCGGATCGGCCAGAACATTGTGCGCAACTCAGACGCGCAGGTGCCGTTCACGATTAAGGTGATCGACTCCGACGTGGTGAATGCCATGGCGCTTCCCGGCGGATTCTTTTATGTGAATTCGGGGCTGATCCTGGCGGCTGACGAAGAAGCCGAAATGGCGGGTGTGATGGCACATGAAATAGCGCACGTTTCGGCATGCCACTATGGGCGAGAAATGACGCGCGCGCAGCTATTGCAGATGGCGTCAATTCCCTTGATCTTCATTGGCGGTGCGATCGGCTACGGAGCGTACGAGGCGTCGGGGCTTGCGATTCCGATGACCTTCCTCAAGTTCTCCCGTACCTTCGAGGCTCAGGCCGACTACCTTGGAGTGCAGTACATGTACCGCGCAGGGTATGACCCATCCGCGTTCGTCTCTTTCTTCGAAAAGATTCAGGCGATGGAGAAGAAGAAGCCTGGAACGCTCTCCAAGGCATTCGACACGCACCCGCAGACTCCGGATCGTATTGAGAAGACCCAGGAAGAAATTCGCAAGATATTACCGTCGAAGGCAGAGTACATCGTGACTACTTCCGAATTCGACGAGGTAAAAGGGAGGCTGGCGTCGATCGAGAATCGTCATAAAGTGCTCGATCAGAAAGATGCTAACAAGCCCAGCTTGCGGCGGACTTCCAACAGTGACGGCAACAACCCTAACGGACAGACCGATGATGATCGTCCAACCTTGAAGCGGCGGGATGATTCTTCGAACTAGCTTTGGCACGAAACCCAACGCATCGGACCGGCGGCTGAGGCCGCCGGTTTTTTGTGTCCGCGAGCCCGGGCCAGTCTGGAGGCAGGCATGGCATCATCACCGGCTTCTGTGACCATCGTCATACCAGGTTGTTGCGGAGACGAAATAAACTAAACTACGCTAGTCTAGGTGTTAAGGAGCAGGTCCTTCATGCCGGAGAACACACTCACAATCACGGACAACCGCACGGGGAAGACGTATACCGTCCCCATAGAAGACGGCACCATCCGGGCGATGAGCCTGCGGCAGATCAAGACGAATCCGGACGATTTTGGACTGATGACCTATGATCCGGCCTTCATGAACACGGCCTCGTGCCGCAGCAGTATTACCTATATTGATGGCGATCGGGGAATCTTGCGCTATCGCGGATATCCTATCGAAGTACTGGCTGAGCGCTGCACCTTCCTGGAAGTCGCCTATCTTCTGCTCTTCGGCGAGTTGCCGACCCAGACCGAACTCAAGAACTGGGTGCATGACATCACTCACCACACCATGCTGCACGAGACCACGAAGAAGTTTATGGAGGGCTTCCGCTACGACTCTCATCCCATGGTGATGTTTGTGAGCACTGTAGCCACGCTCTCGAGCGTGTATCCGGAAGCCCGGCAGGTGCACGATGGGGAAAACCGCTTGCTGCAGATCAAGCGGCTGATCGGCAAGGCGCCCTCGATTGCCGGCATGTCATACCGGCACAACGTGGGATTCCCTTACGTGTATCCCGACAATGATTTGAGCTACACCGAGAACTTCATGAACATGCTGTGGAAGATGGTTGAGCCGAAGTATGTGGCAAATCCGGTTCTTTCACGCGCGCTCGACATCCTGTTTATTCTGCATGCCGATCACGAACAAAATTGCGGTACCAGCGCGATGCGTACGGTGGGCAGCGCCCAAACCGATCCTTACCTCTCTATGGCATCGGCGGCATCAGCCCTGGCCGGACCGTTGCACGGCGGCGCCAATGAGGAAGTCCTGAAGATGCTGGATGAGATTGGCACCAAAGAAAACGTGCCAGCCTACATCAAGCGGGTGAAAGACGGCCACGGGAAGCTGATGGGATTCGGACACCGGGTTTATAAGAATTATGATCCGCGGGCGAAAATCATTAAATGGACCGCGGAGCAGGTTTTCGAAGTCACGGGACGCAACCCGAAACTGGACATCGCCCTTGAGCTGGAACGCATCGCCCTCGAGGACGAGTATTTTGTGAAGCGAAAACTTTATCCCAACGTCGATTTTTATTCTGGGATCATGTATCAGGCGATGGGATTTCCGCCGGAAATGTTCACGGTACTGTTCGCCATTCCACGCACGGTTGGATGGCTGGCGCAGTGGCAGGAACTGGTGACGGATCCGGAGCAGAAGATTACCCGGCCGCGGCAGATTTACACCGGGCAGGGAGAGCGCGAGTTTGTAGCGATAGAAAAGCGGACTGCGGCGACCGTTCCGGCGCGGTAGGTCTTAGGCCGCTTGCTTGGTGGCGAGGGTGGCCCCATACTCACGGCGTTCGGCCGATGACGTGATAACCTTCATCTCCTGCCAGTCGTAGGGAAATTCTCTGCCGCAATCTAGGCAGGCTACGTAGGTTCCGGTTAGTACCGCAGCTTGAGGACGGCGTGCCACACCGCGAATGGTTACCGGAAAGCTATACCGGGAGTGCCGGCAACCGAAAAGTACATCAATCAGTTTTGCTACCATGGAGCACCTTCCACACCCTAGGGTTAGTTCTGCCTGGGCTCTTCTGAGTGTGCTGTCCCCCTGCGCCTGGCCAATCTCAACACGCAACCACTCAAACACTTAGATTCACCGGGGCGGGAATGGTTTCGTATTCCTCGGTGACATGCGACCATTATGGGCTAACGTGCTCCAAGTGCCGTATTGGGAGCCAGTTACAGCCCAGACAGGTAAAACATTTGCACACTCGCCGGGGAATGAAAAGGCAGGGGACACACAGGAGAACTAAGGATGACAAAGATGCAGCTCACAGCTCTGCGTAGAACACTAGGTCAGATTCAGGGCCTTCTTGATGGTCCCGCGCTCGTTCTGGATTTTTTCCTGCAGCAGAGTGATGGCGTAGATGAGCTGCTCGGGACGCGGCGGACATCCGGGAACATAAACATCGACGGGAATCACCTGGTTGACGCTCTGCACCAGCGCATAGTTCTGGAACACGCCGCCGGAAGTGGCACAGGCTCCCATGGAAATTACCCACTTCGGTTCCGGCATCTGTTCCCACAATAGCCGGATCACTGGCGCCATCTTGTTCGACACGCGGCCGGCGATGATCATGAGATCGCTCTGCCGTGGCGACGGGCGAAACACTTCTGCCCCAAAACGCGCAATATCAAAGCGCGACGCCCCCATCGACATCATCTCGATCGCGCAGCACGCCAGGCCAAATGTCATCGGCCAGATCGAGCCCTTGCGCATCCAGTTGACCGCCGAATCGAGCGTGGTCAGCACCAGCCCTTCCGGCGTGGGATTGCCGAAGGTCAGGTCTTTGACTACCTTCTTGCCGTTCTCGGCGTCGACGTAGGGGCCGAAATTTAGTTCGGGGGACATAGCTCCATTTTATCTGGTCTTGCCGCTTCTCTGCCAGAGCCGCCAAAGCTCAGAAGCAATTTGCTCATAACGCTCTTGAGGGCCGGCGGTATCTGTGCCGAACCAGCGGACGAACTCCTCAGGAGCGACACGCTGCGCTTCTTCTGAAGAGTGGCAGTTGCTTAGTCGCGGCAGGATAGTTTGAACCTCGGGCTCATACTCGTCGGTATTTGGGTTGCCGGAACTGATGCTGATCGGGTCGTGGTAAAAGAGGAGCGCCGCCGTGGCATCGAATAGCTCCCCGTAAGCCGCTCTAGTCTGGTGACGCGCCTCCAGTATCTGTTTGCGCGTCCTACGCGTCTCTTCACCCCGCTGTCCGCATTCGGTTCTGCCAGTGAGTCCAAACAAAATAGACCGCTCCACCCACCAGCATCACTCCAATCACCGCATCAAACTTGTGAAAATATTTGCCCAGCTCGCGCCAGTTCTGGCCTAACTTCATGCCGAGATAGGCCAACCCCAGGCACCACGGCCACGATCCCAGGAACGTGTAGAGATGAAACCGTCCTCGCGGCATGCGCGCCACTCCTGCCGGCAGCGCGATGAAGGTGCGAACCACCGGCAGAAGCCGCGCGATGAAGACGGCCAGATATCCCCAGCGCGCAAAGAAGCGATCGGCCCAGTCGAGTTCGCGGCGGGTCATTAGGATCCAATGACCATAGCGCTCCACCAGAGGACGCCCGCCATAACACCCAATCTCATATGCCACCAGCGATCCCAGGTTGCATCCAAGCGCACCCGCCGTCGCTACCCAAAGCAGCTTGAACGTGCCGGTAAAGACGAGATAGCCGGCAAACGGCATGATCAGCTCCGAAGGCAGCGGGATGCAGGCTGATTCAATCGCCATCAACAGCGCGACACCGGCGTATCCGGTCGCGCTCATCACGGAACTGATGAACGCAAAAATAACGGTCAGGAGGTTTTCAGTCATTTGGAGGCAGTTCTCAGTTCTAGTTCTCAGCAAAACTTTGACCCGTCGGGCCGGGAACTGAAACTGAGGACTGGAATTCAGTGTATCGGAAATTAGCGGCAGAGACTTTCGGCTAGAACGACCCGTCCTGCGTGAAGGTGTAGCCGGGTAGCGCCGCGCCTTGCGGGGTCTTGGTTACTTTGACGCGCACCGTGGGTGCATCCGGTGCGGCGATGCCCGCCGGCCTCAGCATCGCATACTGGCTGAACACTTCGTTGTAGACCTTGGTGACCAGATAATCTTGGCCATCGGCGTCGCTGCGCCAGACCTGCCCGAGCTGAATGGAACTTACGGCCATAGCATTGTCTGAAGAGAGTGTGACCTCCAGACTACCGAGGGATATCGGTCGAGTCAATCGTCGGTGTGGTTACCGAGGTCTCTGCTAAGATGTTGCCCTCATGCCCCGCGGACGCACACCGAGACGACCCGCCCGCACCGGCCGCCAGGAGGGTGCTCGTGTGAGGACGGGAACTCCTGCCCGCCCACGGAGCGCAGCTTCGGCAGCAGCGCCGAAAGGCGGGAAGAAAACCGGTAAAAGAGCATCCGGCTACAATCCCCTGGCCCCCGACCGCATTGCCGAGATCCTCAAGCGACTCGACCAAATGTACCCCGAGGTTACCTGCGCCCTTACTCATTCGAGCGCCTGGGAGCTCCTGGTCGCGACCATCCTCTCTGCACAGTCCACCGATGCCAACGTGAACCGGGTCACGCCGGAACTATTCCGAAAATATCCGACAGTGCAGGCCTTTGCCGCGCTCACGCCTGAGCAGTTGCAGCCCGACGTCCGGTCCACCGGCTTTTTCCGCAACAAATCCAAGTCTGTGGTGGGCGCAGCGAAGAAAATTGTCGCCGACTTTGGAGGCAGGGTGCCCGACGATATGGAAAAGCTTCTCAGCCTTCCTGGCGTGGCCCGCAAGACGGCCAACGTCGTGCTGGGTACATGGTTCAAGAAAGCCGAAGGAGTGGTCGTTGATACCCATGTGCACCGCATCTCGCGCCGTCTCGAACTGACCACGAACAATGACCCGCAGAAAATTGAGCAGGACCTGATGCGAATCATCCCGCGCGAAAAGTGGATTCTCTTTTCTCACCAGATCATCTGGCACGGACGCAAGCTGTGCATCGCGCGCAAGCCCAAGTGTGTCGACTGTTCGCTCGAAAACCTCTGCCACGCTGCCGACAAGACCTGGAGTACTGTGGAAATGCACAAGAATGCCAAAGCGTAAGGTTCGTCGCCCCTCACCCTTCTGCTAGAATTTTTTGGCACCGCTCACTCGAGGCTTCCGATTCCCATGCGCATTTTGATCTCATTTGCTATCGTCATACTCATGAGCACAGTTCTTGCCGAGACCATCGCCGCGCAGACTTTGCCTGCACCCCAGGCCATCACCGATCCCAAGCAGATCGCCTCTAGGCCGAACGCGCAGGTCGAGGCCCGCAGTCTGACCATCGAGAAGCTCTACATGACGCGCCAAGTGGGCCAGCCCACGTGGTCGCCCGATGGCAAAAGCATCGCCTTCATCTCGAATATGAGCGGACGTAACAATCTGTGGCTCGTCCCCGCCGAAGGCGGATGGCCCGTGCAGCTCACGGTCAGCGATCAGCGCCAGTCGTCGCCCGCGTGGTCGCCTGATGGCAAGTGGATCGCTTATCAATCTGATTACGACGGCGACGAACTCTGGGATATTTTTCTGGTCTCGCCCAAGACCGGCAAAGTCGTCAACCTCACCAGCACGCGCGAGATCGCCGAGACCGATCCTACGTGGTCGCCCGACGGACGCTACCTGGCATACTTGGTTAAACCAAAGACATCAGCCGCATACGAGATCAACATCTACGACACGCTAATGCGCGAGGTGAAGCACATCACCACAGGCACGCCGCAGGACAAGGGAAATTTCAACCCTGTCTGGTCAAAGGACGGCAAGTACATCGTCTACACGCGGGAGCAGGCGAAGGGTACGGATTCGAATATTCTTATTGCCGAAATCGCCACAGGAAGGAACACGGTGCTGACGCCCCATGAGGGCGAGCAGCGTTACTCCAATGACGATATTTCTCCCGATGGCAAACACGTTCTCTTCACCTCGAACGCCGCCAATGGCCACGACAATGTTGGCCTTCTAGAAATCGCGACTAAGAAGATCTCTTGGCTCACGCGCGACAAATGGGAGATCCATGGTAGCGAATTCTCGCCCGACGGCAAGCATATTACCTTCAGCGCGAACGTGGACGGAAATGAAGACATTTACCTGCACGATCTCGCGACCGGCAAATCCACTGCGTTGCCGATTCCGAAAGGAGTGAACGAGCCTACCGGCGGCCATGCTGCTTTCACAAAAGACGGCCAGCGTCTGCTCTACTACCACAACGGTCCCACCGTGCCGGGCGATCTCTGGGTGTATACCCTGGCAACCGGGAAGTCGCATCAAGTCACTCATTCACTCCTTGCCGGTGTGCGTTCCGAAGACATGGTTGAGCCTTATCTGGTGCACTACCCCAGCCGCGACGGCAAGTGGACCATCTCCTCGTTTCTCTACGTACCCTTCAACATGGCGCGCAACGGGCAGAACGCAGCCATCGTTTACATCCACGGCGGTCCGACTGCGCAGACCATGAACTCGTTCAACCGCTTCATTCAATACGCAGCCAATCAGGGATACATGGTTCTCGCCCCCAACTATCGCGGCTCGACGGGTTACGGCAAGGAATTTCAGCAGGCGAATCTTTTCGACATGGGCGGCGGCGATTTGCAGGATGTGCTGGCCGGCGTTGACTGGATCAAGCAGATCGGCCATCTCGACCCGAAAAAGATCGCCGTCATGGGTGGAAGCTACGGCGGCTATCTCAGCATGATGGCGGTGACGAAAGCGCCCGACGTTTGGGCCGCGGGCGTGCCCATCGTTCCCTTCGTGAACTGGTTCACCGAAATTGAGAACGAAGATCCGGTGCTGCAACAGTCAGATCTTGCGACTATGGGCGACGTGGTGAAGAATAAGGCGCTGTATGAAGACCGGTCGCCCATCAACTTCGTCGATCAGATCAAAGCGCCTTTGCTGTTGCTCGCCGGAGGGCACGATCCGCGTTGCCCGAAATCAGAGACGCAGCAAGTGGTCGATGCCATCAAGAAGCGTGGCGGCACAGTCGACTATAAGATTTATGAGAACGAAGGCCACGGCTTCGCCCGCGTGGAGAATCAGATCGATGCCTACCAGCGCGTCGCCGACTTCCTGCTGGCTCATGTCGTCCCTGCCGATTGCAGTTGCTCGCTGACAGAGTAGATCCGAGCAAGATCATGCTGGGACTGCGCCGTCCGGGGACTTAAGGTGTTCGAGTCTTATTTCCCGCATATAGAGAAACATCGGCAACGCCAGGGAGACCCCGACCAGCAGCATCGCCACTATGGGAAGCCATCGCTGGTGAATTTGAATTCGGCCGCTCTCGACGCGCATGAACACGACCAGAACCACGGCCGAGACGAGCAGGTCTATTCCAAAGAAAGCGCTGATGCGGTTTACGAACAGCTCACGGACGAAGAGCGGAAGATTCATCCCGTGCGCGACCACCCACGGCACGAACTGCCAGTAGGGAAGCAAGGCCCCAACGAAGCAGAGTACGAGGTAAATCGCTTTCGGTTTCATTCCCGCAATCTAGCAGATGCCGCAGTTAGCGTGTCAAACTTGCGCAGATCGCCTTCACTAGTCCGGGGATTGTGAACTCTTTGGCCTCAATGTCCACGCGACGGCCAAGCTCGCGCAATGTTGAGGAAGTGACTGGCCCGATAGAAGCGAGCCGTACCCCGTCAAGCTTCGCGCTGCGCGCGCCGAGCAATGCCACAAAGTTGCGTACGGTCGACGAACTTGTGAACGTAATCACATGCGGAGTGTGTCGCGCATCTCCGAGCAAGCTGCGCAAGCGCGGACCCGATGACTTCGGCAAAATGGTTTCGTAAGCTTCCACCACATCTACGCGCGCCCCCGCCTTGCGCAGCTCGCGCGGAATCACGTCGCGAGCAATCTTGGCTCGCACCAATAACACCCGTTTTCCGTTCACCCGTCGCCGGAGACTCCGTACCACAGACTCTGCCACGTATTCCTTGGGAACGACGTCCACTTCGATGCCGCGCTGTTCGATCGCCTTCTTCGTCGCCGGACCGATGGCCGCGATATTCATGCTCTTGAGAGCAGTTTTCGGCAGGCGCAGCTTGGCTAACCGTTCCCACATGGCTTCGACCCCGTTCACGCTGGTGAGGATGAGCCAGTCGTAGACATCAAGATTCATCAACGCGGAATCCAGGGGCTTGAAACTGCGCGGCTCGCGAATTTCGATGAACGGAATTTCAAGCACGGTCGCACCCAGCCTGCTTAGTTCATTCGAAAGAGCGCCGGCCTGGTGCCGCGTCCGGCCTACGAGCACGCGCACGCCGGAGAGCAGTCCCGGCGCCTGCGAAGAGGGAACGGGCCGCGACTTCATTTACTGTCCTTAGGGTCCACGATCCGGCCAAGTTGCTGCTCCTTCATCAGGCGAGCAACACCAGAAACGGCCGTGTCGTTGGCTCTCTCCAAGGATGCGATCATGTTCTGCTGATCCTCCCGAATGCGATTCTGGCCGAGCTTGAACTTCGCTTCCATCTTCGTGACTTCGATCTCAAAACCGACAATCTGTCGAAGCATGCGCTCGCGGTAAGCCTCGTCCAGGCTGGCCCACTGCGAGGCATACGCGGGTTCGAAAGTTTGGATCAGCTCATGAAGGATGCCCTGAAGCGCTTCAGGAGAGGAAAACACCTGCGCGTTTCCATAGAGATGCACTGCGCCGTAGTTCCAGGTGGGGACGCTTTCTCGCACGGTGTAATTACTGGGCGAGATGTAGGAGTGAGGCCCATGAAAAATCGTCAGACACTGCGGCTGTTGTTCGAGATAACGCCAGTGCGGATTGGCCTTGGCGACGTGGCCGCGAAGGATGACTTTCTCTTCGCCCTTTTCGGCGCGTACGAAAATAGGAATATGCGTAGCGAAAGGCCCGGCCTCGGTGGATGAGATCAGGATGGCGAAGGGATTCGCGCGCATGAACTTTACGGCATCTTCGTGGTCACGCACGCGGAAGTATTCAGGAATGTACACGACGAGTCGCTTCCTATTGTCCGGCCGGTTCAGCTGCCTGTTTATTCCGGATGTGAAGTACCTTCTGAACTTCGGCGATCAGAACATCCGCCTCATCCTTCACTTCCACCGTAAAGACGGGCTCATACTTCGGCAGCGTCTTCAGTTTCTCGCGAATGTCGTCAATCTCGCTGTCGGAAAGACGAAACTCCGCGCGCACAGTTCCTCTTCCCGGTTTCTTGTAGCGGATGGTCGCGGCCTTGTCCCAAACGATGTAATCCTGGCCCAGATTCGCCATCAGCATCAGCATATAGAACGGATCGGTCATTGCAAAGAGCGATCCGCCGAAGTGAGTACCAACGTAGTTCGCATTCCAGAAGCGAAGCTTCATTTCGACGTCGACGGCCTTCATGTCAGGCGCGATATGCCGGATGCGAATGCCCATTCCCAGAAACGGCGGCCAAAGGTTAATCCAGCGACGAAGAGCATGCGAGCCCTTGGTCCCGCCTAGAAGCTGTAGAAGAACGCCGCCACTTTTCATTTGAGATATTGATCCGCAATCATAATTGCGGCGGTACGGCCAGGCCGCGGCCGTAAACGGCTTCGAGAATCTCGTCGCCACCGCGGTTCAGCAAGGTCTCGCCGACTTCGTTGCCGAGTTGTTGAGGATCATTGAGGTTGCCGTCGCGCGATTCGCGCAAAAGCCTCGAGCCGTCGGGGTCGGCAACGATGGCATCGAGATGTAGTTTGCCGCTACGGATCTCCGCGAAAACGCCGATGGGAACCTGGCAGCCTCCGCCGAGGCGGTTGAGCAGGGCGCGCTCGCAGGTGGTGGTGGCGCGGGCGGCGGCATCGTCCAAAAATGCGAGTTGCTCGCGCGTGGCCGAGTCGCCTTCGCGAATTTCAATGCCGAGCGCTCCCTGTCCTGCTGCAGGGCACATAATCTCGGAGGGAATAATCTGTTTGATCAATTCCGTTTTGCCCAAGCGCTTCAGGCCCGCCGTGGCGAGGATGATAGCGTCGTATTCTCCTTGTTCGAGTTTGCGCAGGCGCGTATCGACGTTGCCGCGCAGAGGATGAATGTCGAGATCGGGCCGGATGGCTTTCAGTTGCGCCTGACGGCGCAGGCTGGATGTGCCTATGCGAGCGTGTTGGGGGAGATCTTCAACCTTCGAATAAACTACCGAACAGAAAGCATCGCGCGGATCTTGCCTTTCGGTAATCACAGCAATTTCGAATCCCGGGGCAAGTTCGGTGGGCAGGTCTTTCAACGAATGCACGGCAAGATCGACGCGTCCGGCGGCGAGGGCTTCTTCAATTTCTTTGGTGAAAATTCCTTTGCCAAGTCCGCCCTTGGTGCCGACCATGGCCAGGGGGACATCGGTGATCTTGTCGCCGGTGGTGCGAATGATTTCAATTTCGACTTCGTGGCCGCGCGCGCGGAGCAGCGCGGAGATGTGGTTGGCTTGCCAGAGGGCGAGTTGCGAGCCACGGGAGCCGATGCGGAAGTTAGGCATCACTTCGCGATCCCGTTCCCCTGTCTCGCGCGTTCTGGCCCGACGCCTCTCCATCTCCAGCCTGCGATGCGGGCCCTTTTTCTTTGCCGTGGAGATTAAACAGCCTTCGCACGACGTCTATTACCGTAGTCGCCTCGGCCTCGCGGGCCGCAGTCTTAAGCGTCGTGATTGGAGTATGCATGACTTTGTTGATGATGCCACGGGTCAGGGCCTCGACCGCCATTTCCTGTTCCGGAGTCAACGGGCCCATGCGGCTGCGCGCGCGGTCGATTTCCGCCTGGCGGATGGTTTCCAGATGATCCTGTAACGACACGATGGTCGGAACCACATCGAGGGTGTGCAGGCGGGCTTCGAAACGCTCGATCTCGCTTGCGATGATAGCTTCGGCAAGGTCGGCTTCGTGGCGCCGGTCGGCGACGTGACTGCTGACGGCCTGCTGCAGATCGTCGATATCGTAGGCGAAGATGCCGTCGAGCTTGGCCATCTCTGGTGACACGTCGCGGGGCACGGCAATGTCGATGAAAAACATGGGCCGGTTCTTGCGGCGGGCAAGGAACTGCTCGCCGTGTTCGCGGCGGAAAATGGCGTGAGGTGCTCCGGTCGAAGTGATGACGATGTCAGCCCGGTCGCAGGAGCTGTAGAGATCTTCAAATGTAATGGCCTGGCCGTCGAACTTCTGCGCCAGCGCGATGGCTCGGTCGTAGGTGCGGTTGGCCACAAAGATGGAGGCGCAGCCGTGTGCCATCAAGTGGCGGGCGGCAAGCTCGCTCATCTTGCCGGCGCCGACGATGAAAACGGTCTTGCCCTGCAGCGATCCGAAAATCTTCTTGGCCAGCTCCACCGCAACCGAGGCGACGGAAACCGAGGACGTTCCCACCGCAGTTTCGCTGCGCACCCGTTTGGCTACCGCAAAGGCGCGGGTGAAGAGCTGATCGAGCTGGCCGCGAACCGACCCCACTGCGCGCGCCGTCGCGTAAGCCTCTTTCACCTGGCCGAGAATCTGGGCTTCGCCGACCACCATTGAATCCAGACTCGAGGCTACGCGGAAGACATGCCGAACGGCATCTTTCTCGCGGAACTCGTAGAGGTGGGGATTCAGATCCTCCGACTTGAGCTGGAAATGTTCATTTAGAAATCCGCGCAGGTCGGCTGAACCATTGGTGGTGTGGGTCACCAGTTCCACCCGGTTACAGGTAGAAATAATCATGCCCTCTTCGATTCCGGGGTGCGCGGCGAGATCGCGGCACGCATCGGCCAGGCGTGACTCGGGGATCGCCAGCCGCTCGCGCACTTCGAGCGGCGCGCTTCGATGATTCACGCCAATGAGCTGATATCTCATGAGGCTGCAAACCTGTGGATCGTCGAAAAGTAATTCGCGGCCCAGGCCACGATGGCGGCCACAAAGGCGAACGTCGCTAGCACAGCGGCGCGGCGGCCACGCCATCCCGAGCTCCACCGGGTGACGACCATCACCATATAAACGGCCCACATCAAAATCGATAACAGAATCTTCGGATCCTCAAAGTCCACGTGACCGTAAGCCGACATCGCCACAACTGAGCCGGTAATCAGCCCGAGCGTCATGAAAGGAAAGCCGAGAAGCAACGATCGATATCCGATCTGGTCAATCACTTCAAGCGCAGGCAAGAAGGAAATCAGGCTGCTCGGCTTCTTGGCTTTCAAACGGCGCTCCTGCAAAAGGTAAAGCAGGCTGGCACCGAAACTCAGCACTAGAGCGGCGTATCCCGTAAAGATGAGGATGATGTGCGCAATCAGCCATCCCTTGTGCTGAACAAAAGACGTCTGCAGGACGGGTTGCTCGTCAAGGGCTGCCACAAAGGTCAGGAAAAATACGATCGGAAAAACAACTACGCCGGGCGAAGTGGTGTGGTAAATGGCATAGATGATCATGAAAAAGGTCATCGAAAAGAAGGCCAGCAGTGACTCGCCGTTATGCACCGAAGCCCAGACCACATGATCGGAGAGAAACAACTCGACCAGCGAAACGAAGTGGAAGACCATGCCTAGGCTGGCGGCGTGGAACGCGATGCGGCTGAAAAGATCGCTGGTGCGGCTGAGCGCAAAGAAGGCGTAGATCAGCCCAATGAAATAGCAAGCCAGCGCGAAGCGCAACCAAAGTAATGCCATAGGCTAGGTAAGTATCAGAGTCCGCTGAGTTTAATGCAAGTAGGGGCCAGAGCCCGAGGGACCTAATCCCTTTCACACATTATATTCTGCAGCGAGAACGAGCAGGCGGAAGCGGTAAGCGTCACCGGCGGTTGTGATCCGGATCACAGCGCTCAACTAATGCTTGCCCGTGAGCTGCCGTATCAGGTCCACCTCAGCCTGCCGGTACGGTGTTCCATCGGACCGCAGCACCTCGTGGAACCATATTGACGGCTGCTCCACAACGTAGGGACGTTGCCACGAATCCCAAGGCAAGTAGGTCTGCGTCTTGCCCGCGACGAAACCCCAGTTGATGGCCCCGACTCCCTCCTGCTTGGCGATCGGCAATACCGTATCAAACGTGCTGCCCTCCGAACGCGCCATGTATTCAGTGCAAATCACCGGCCGGTGGTATTTCTGTCTGAGCCACAGTACTTCCTTTTTGAAGGACTCCGGCCAGTCGTAGTTATGAAAGCTGATAATGTCGGACTCACGCACCTGGATCTGCTGGATCTCGCCAAGGTTTCCACTTTCTGACGAAGTGTCGACGGTCCACACGCCGCTGGTGAGAGGCTGCGTGGGATTCGCTTCCCGTGCCCACGCGAACGCCTGCGGCAGAAGCAACGTCACGCGGGCGATTTTGTCCTTTTCTTTGAGCTCTTCATTGGGGTAGGTTTCGCTGCTAACGCCGCCGGGCTCATTCCAGATATCCCAGGCGAGGATGCGGTCATCGTTGGCGAATGCTCCCACCACCCCCAGTACGTATGCTTTAAGTCGCGGATACTGGGCTGGGTCGGTCAGTGCCGCTGCGCCGGGACCCTGCACCCAGCCTGAGTTGTGAACGCCGGGAATGGGCGGATGCTGCGGTCCGAGATGCGGCGACGGATCCCAGCAGGAATCGAAGAGCACGAACAACGGGCGGATGTGATGCCGCGAAGCGATAGTCAGGAACCGGTCGACGCGTTCTCGAAACCCGGCCGCATCCTGCTGCCATAGCAAATCATGCAGAAAGACGCGCATTGTGTTCATGCCCATCGCTTCGGCCCAGGTTAACTCCTTGTCGATCTCAGCGGGATCGAAGGTCGGTTCCTGCCACATCTCCATCTGGTTAATTGCAGACTTGGGAATGTAGTTGCTTCCAACCAGCCAGGGCTGCTGGGCATACCAGGCGTCCGCCTTTTGCTCTGACCATCGCATCGTCTGCGGTGACGCCGCGCTGCTACACCACGCGCTGCGACAACAGGCAAGCGCGATCAGCACTGTCATGAAGCCGTGTTTGAGTCTTCTCACTCTTAGAACTCCTCCCGCGAGTCGACTGGCGACCGATTCTGCAAGCTAATCCACTCCAGAATTGCTACTCTACGCCCAAACTAGCGAGCGCTTCTTCGAGCAGGAGGGCGTCAATTACAAGCCGGCGGCCGTGGCCTTTCACGTCTTCCACTTCGTCGAAGGCGCGGAATAGACGAAGCTTGGCGGCGCCGTACTGTTCGGAATCCGTCAGCGGACGCCCGTGGTTTGCAGCCCACGCAGCCACAGCCTTTTCAGGAAGGAAAACGCTGACCGCGAAGGTTACCTTGCGATCGGAAGTGACATCGAAAACGAATTCGGTCGCCGGCGCCTCAGAATCGCTGGCGAGCGCGGTGCGCCGGCCCACAAAGTAATACTGGTAGACGTATCCCTGAGTGCCGGCATAGGTCTTCAGGCGGCGGATGGTCTTATCCGGAGACATGCGAACATTATGAACGGTCGCTGAGAGTTTGTCGCCGGAGGAATGCGAAGCGCGGCCGAAGTCACTTCACTCGGCTTCCTGTGCGGCCATCACGAAGGCCCGCAGTTCTTCCAAATCTTCAGGTAGCATTCTGGCGAACTCGATCCCGTTCCCAACCTGGGGGTCACAGGTGACCACCGTGCCCACCGCCAGCAGTGTCCCATCAAGCTGGAGGCTCATTTCCAGACTGGTCCCGACGGGAAATGGAAACATGGTTTCGATATAGCAACCAGCCTCGCTGAGGTCGGAGGT
>DATHOK010000289.1:0-7496 GCA_035484995.1 Verrucomicrobiia bacterium
CGCGTGGCCAACCTGATTCGCGACCGGCAATTGCTGGAACTAGCTAAGCGCGAAGCTGCAGCGGTAATGGCTGGGCCGAATTCTGAAGTTACGCAAGTGGAAATCAGCCGGGCCCTGGTCGCCCTGCGCACGCGCTGGCAGCATACCTACGGTCTGGTCGAAGTCGGCTAGGAAATCGATGAAGCGATGAATGTTTACTTAATCGACGGGACTTACGAATTATTCCGGTATTTTTTCGCCGTGCCCTCGGCCGTAGATGCGGCAGGCCAGGAAATGGGGGCGGTGCGCGGCGTTTTGGGATCGGTGCTCTCGATGATCGAACGCGGCACGACGCATGTGGGAGTCGCAACCGATCACGTGGTCGAGTCGTTTCGAAACGAAATGTACGCCGGATACAAAACGAGTGAGGGTGTGGCTCCGGAACTGCTTTCCCAGTTCCCGATTCTTGAAGAAGGTCTGGAAGCGATGGGGGTGGTGGTGTGGCCGATGGTCTATTTTGAGGCGGATGACGCGCTTGCTTCCGCGGCAGCCAAAGCCGCACTCGATGATCGCGTGGACCAGGTCTTCATTTGCACTCCTGACAAGGATCTCAGCCAGAGTGTTGTGGGTACGCGCGTGGCGCAACTGGACCGCCGGCGTGATCTGGTGCGCGACGAAGCAGGAGTGGTGGCTAAGTTTGGCGTGAAGCCTAAATCGATTCCTGACTACCTAGCCGTGGTCGGCGATAGTGCGGACGGCTTTCCCGGACTGCCGGGATGGGGGCAGAAAGCGGCGGCGCTTACGTTTTCACAGTATCCACATCTGGAAGACGTCCCCAAGGATTGGCGAGAGTGGGATCCATCGATCCGCCGGGCCCGTCCGCTTTCGGAATCGTTGTTTTCGGGATGGAAAGATGCGCTGTTATTTCGTTCGCTCGCTACGCTGCGGCTCGACGTGCCGGTATTTGATACGGTCGATGATCTTCGCTGGCGCCAGCCGCGCGCGACCTTCGAACAATTCTGCGCGCGAATCAAGGCCCCAGACTTAGTTCGGCGTGCCGGCGCGGTGAGGCGTGAAACCAGGGCAAACTGATAGAATCGAGAGGATGGCTGGAACTTCACAACTGGTTCAGATTGAGCTTGGGCCGCCGCCGCGCATGCCCAAGCCCCACTGGCTGCGGGCGAAAGCGCCCTTGGGCGATAACTTTCACGATCTAAAGAAGCTGGCGCGCGGATTGGGGTTGCACACGGTTTGCGAGTCGGCCCAATGCCCGAACATCGGCGAGTGCTGGAATCATAAGACCGCGACATTTATGCTGCTGGGTGATATCTGCACTCGTCGGTGCGGATTCTGTGCCGTGCCCAAAGGCCGCCCAGAGCCTATCGACTGGGACGAGCCGCGCCGGGTGGCTGAGGCTGTCGCCACGCTAGGTTTGAAACACGCCGTAGTGACCAGCGTGAATCGCGATGATGACAACGTTGGCGGCGCCAAAGTATTCGCGGAAACCATTCGCGAAATTCGCGAGCTGATTCCGGAGTGCCGCGTCGAAGTGCTGATCCCGGATTTTCAAGGTCTGGAAGAGCCGTTGAAGATCGTGCTTAAGGCGCAGCCTGACGTTCTGAACCATAACACTGAAACCGTGCCGCGTTTGTATCGAGCAGTTCGTTCCGGCGCGCGTTACGAGCGCACGCTCACTCTGCTCGAAAACGCCAAGAAGTTCTCTCCCGGCATGGTGACTAAGAGTGGTGTGATGGTCGGGCTCGGCGAATCGACCGCAGAACTGGTCGAGGTGTTCCGCGATCTCGGCCGCCGTGGCGTCGACATTCTTACGGTGGGCCAGTATCTGCGCCCCTCACGCGACCACTTGCCCATTGCCCGGTTCTACACGCCTGAAGAATTCCGCGAATTGCGGAACGAAGCTTTGCGCTTTGGCTTCCGGCACGTCGAGTCCGGACCGCTGGTGCGCTCCAGCTATCACGCGCACGAGCAGGCCGAGTCCACCTCCGCGCCGCGGGCAGTCTCCTAGACCCGGCATGGTGAGCGCGCGGGGTGGAGATAGATTAACGCGGATCAAATCTCTCCAGCGTCTTTTGGTCTATCGGCGGTGATCTGCGAAGGTCCGCGCGGCCAGGCGTTCGTTCTCAGAAAATGTGCAGTTTGATGCTGAGATACTTCTTGGGGTTCTCCCGGATCGCTTTCACCAGGTTCCGGCTCTCCTCCAGCATCTGGTTGGCATTGTTATAGAGCGTATCGTCCTTGAAGAGTTTTCCCACCGTCCCTTGTCCCGCCTCGAGTTCGCTGGTCAAGGCAGCGAGCTTGGTCATAGTGGTGTCGATCTTTTTTCCCAGTTCCTCGTCTTTCAGTAATCGTCCAGCAGTTCCCTTGCCCGCATTCAGGTCCTCGCTCACCTTCTTCAAGTTGGCGACGGTGTCGTTGGCATTGTTATAGAGGGATGGGTCTTTCAAGAACTTTCCGGCCGTGCCTTTGCCCTGTTGCAGGTCGTCCACGACGCCATTCATTTTGTCGAGGGTCGCAACGAACTTGTTATAGGCGTCGTTGCTATTGATCAATTGGCCCAGGCTGCCTTGTCCCTTGGCAATCTCGTCGACAACAGTTTTGAGCTCCGCAACTGTCTGCGAGAAACGATCATAGAGCGTGGGATCGTAGATCAACTTGCCCAGCGAACCTTTGCCGCTTTCCGCAAAGGCCAGAATGCGGTCGGCGCGCTTGAGCAGAGCATCCATATTTTGCAGCGTGCTTTGGCTGGAGCGCACGACCTCGTTGAAATCGGGATGGATGAGAGTGGGAAGCGTGTCGCCGTCCTGTGCGGGTGGCCCGATGGCCTGCGAGCTGTCCATATCCATAAAGGTCTCGCCTAACACGCCGGCAGTCTCGAGTACCGTGCGGGTATCGCGTCGCAGGTTGAAGCTGTACTTCGTGCTCACCTTCATGACTATTTTCACGGGGGTGAGTTGCTTGTCCTTGTCGCGGACAATGAGAATCTTCGAAACGTTGCCGATGTCCACGCCACTGAGCCGCACCGGCGCGCCCACGCGCAGACCCTCCGCATTGTCGAAGTAGGAGGAGAGCGTGATTCGCTTGGTGAAGTAGCCGCCGGTTCCGGACATAAGGAACAGAAGCAGCCCAAGCACGAGGCTCGCGACAATCACGGTGATACCAACCCGAAGTTGCGACCATTTGAGCTGCTTTTGGCTCGGCAAAGGATTCCCTCAAACCGCCATCTGCGTTAACTTCAGTGGTCCCAGAGCAGCCCAACCGCCGCCCCACGCAGCATCATAACAAACCCGAGCCTATTCTTAAGCGCGTTGTGGCCGAAGAGTCGGCAGAAGCGCCAGGGCGAGCAGGTAGGCTGCCACCCCGCACGCCAGGGTTACCGTCAAGCCAAATTGGATCGCGATTACCATCGCCAGAACGGAACCCAGTACGCTGGCGGCGGCATTCATCGCCCAAGCCCACTCTACGGCATTGTCTGCCTCAGTCGCTCCAGCGGGGACTTCGAAGACCGGGCACGCCGCGAGCGCGCGCAAGCCGGTGGGGAACGGCATTCCCATTACGAAGCCGAGTGGCGCGAGCAGCAGGCCGCTTACCACCAGGCGGTAGCCAAATGAGAGGCCCACCCAGGCGGGAAGCGCGCGAGGCAGGAAGAATACATTGCCCACCAGCGCGAGGATCACGAGGACCAGCGGCATCCAGGCCATTTGTGTTCGGGGAAGCCAGCGTCGCGAAAACAGGCTTCCAGCGCCGCTCGACAGCATCAGCAGAAAGATCACAACGGTCAGCGCATAGGTGGGGTGCCCCAGAAAAAGCACGAAGCGCTGAATAAACGCGATCTCCACCAGGATGTAGCCCAAACCCACCGCCACGAAGTAAAGCAGCGGAACCGGCGACTGGCGGCCTCCATGAAGCGCCAGCGGCAGGATCAGGAAGCCTAGAACCGCGACAAAAGAGATGGCCAGCACCAGAATTAGCACCAGTACTCCCAGGTTTACCTTCCAGTCAACGCTATGCCGGAGTCCCTGCTGGCCGAGGATTTGCCCGGGTTTGAGAGTGAAGAAGAAAAACGGCGCGTTGTCGGTGACCGGCGAAACGTTGTAGGCATACTTCTGCGCGAACCCGTAAGGATCGTTGCTCGCGATCAAATCAGCAAACGGATTATGACCGGCTCGCCATACTTCGGGATCTGAAGGCAGATAAAGCGCGACAAGGTCCTCATAGTCGTCGAGATGAGCCTGTATCGCGGACTCCTCCTCATTGGTAAAAGCGGTTTTCTTGGCCAGCACCACCACGGGAATTCCATCTTCATTGAGCGGCCCTTCGGAGGCCACGATGAAGTTGCGCGCCGGATTCGCCACCCCAAGCCTGTGCAACGCTTCCATCGCGACCGAAACTATGCGCAGCGCTTCCCGGGGCTCGCGGAACTCCCAGCGCGTAATGGCGATCATGCCGTCGGGCTTGAGATGCTCGAAATATTCTCGAAAAGCCTCCACCGTGTATAGATTGTTTTCACTGAGTGCGAAAGCTCCTGCGGCGGTCGAGGCCCACGTGTCCACCAGGGTCATCTGCACCACATCAAACTGCTGCGGCGTCGAACGCAGATACGATCTGCCATCGGTCACGTGCATGTGCACATCGGGCCGCTGGTACAGGTGCTTGGAATAAGTGGCGTAGCGCCCGCGCATGATGGTGTTGGCGATGAGCGGATTGATCTCGATCCCGGTCACGCCTGGACTTCCGGTAGCCAAGGCGCTTAGCACGTCAATCCCGCCACCCGGACCGATGATTGCGAACTCCCCGTGCGGCCGCAGAACGTTCGCTAACGCTGGCGGCCGGGACATCAGAATGTCCTTCCATGGAGTCCCGTGCACCCGCTCTGGCTCGACATTCATGATGTAGGTGGAAGCGTCGGCGTCAATGACAATGGTCTTGTTTTGGCCCTGACGATCCACTTCCACGCGCGACAGCGCATTCCAGCGGGCAAACTCCACCCAGGCGGGATCGCGGAACATTCCCTTGGCGTAGACCACATCGAAGAGGCGGTCAGAAAGGTTTCCGGCGATCAGCATCAGAAATAACGCGAGCAATGCGCCCGCCCCCCGACGCCAGGCGCGCGTAGGCGCCCAGACCGCGGCCGCCAGAGTGAGCGCCACGCTGGCCATGAGAATCGTATTCGGGCCGCCAATCCAGTTGAGCAGCGGAACCGCCGCCAGGCAGGCCAGTGCCCCGCCGCCGAGATCGGCGCCGTAAAGCAATGGAATGCGCCGCGTCTCACGGGCGAAGACCGCGGAAAACAGCAATCCAGTCAGAAAAAAAGGCAGCGCCGCCACCACGTAAAGGGCGGTCAAGTGCAGGAAATTCCTCCAGGTTATGGTGAGCGCCACCGGGATGTGCAGGATGACTTCAAGCGCGATCAGCACCAGGATCGAGCTTTCGAGGCACAAGCGCGCGGCCAACTGGCGCGTGCCGGCTCTGGCCAGGCGATTCTTGAATAGATAGGCAAAGACCCCGCCCGCGCCCAGCCCCAGCAGCGCAATCGAAATCGCGAGAAACGCGAAATGATAGAACAGCACCACGGAAAACAATCGGGTGAGCGCCAGTTCCAGCAACAATGCGGCGAAGCTGGTCAATGCCAGACCGGCGAGAAGAGTGCGTTCGGGAATTTCAGTGGACGAAGTAAGCGGCGCGGCAGCTTGAATGGTCACAGACATGTAGTGTATGGAATGCGCCAGTTTAGCAGAAGGTCTCTAGAGACGGGCACCAATCGCGAACTAGATCAGTGCCGCGAACAAGCGCGTTTTAGTGGTCGCCTTTAGCCGAAAGGGGTTTAGCTTTCGAGAATGACTTGTGCGATGGCCTGCTCTGCTGTATGAGAGAGCGACACCGCAGCATGCTTCACGCCCAGCCGGGCCGCAATCTCGCCGGCTTTTCCGTGGAAAGTGATGGTCGGACGTCCGCCCGGCAGGCGCACCACTTCGCAATCCTGCCAGCGCACGCCATGGCTCCAGCCCGTGCCCAGAGCCTTCATCGCCGCTTCTTTAGCGGCAAAGCGCGCCGCATATCGCTCTGCACGGTTGGCCTTGGAATCACAGTAGCGGATTTCGCCCGCAGTATAGATGCGCTGCAGAAAGCGATCGCCAAAGCGCGCAATCGATTGCCGGATGCGCGGAACCTCCGCGATGTCAATGCCCGTTCCGACGATCATATTTTCACGTCGCTCGCTCCACAAATGCTTTTCGCAACTCCGCGACGGCCTCAGCAACGCTCGTGGCGGCCGTGTCGATTACGATATGCTCGCGGTTCCAAGGCTCATACTCGCGGGAGAGAACTTCTTCCCACGATACGCGCAGTCCGACAATGTCGGCTGGACGCGCTTCCAGGCGTTGACGGTGCAGCCGCGGACTAGAACACTTAATTTCGACTTCAAATCTACCCACTCCGGCCAGACTGGCGGCCTCAGCCCAAGCGTCGCGAGTCACTCGAAGTGGATTGACGGAATCCGCAACCACAGTTCGGCCGAGCAGAAGATTGTCTTTGGCGACAGCGTGGGCAACGCAATACCCAGATTCGGGTGGGTTCATCACGCCGCAATCACGGATGGCTTGCTCGATGGAGTCGATGTGCAAATACACCGCGCCGAGCTGACGAGCCAGCTCTCTTGCAATCGCTGTTTTTCCCACCCCCGGCAGTCCACCAAAGATGATCAGCATGGTCTACACCGCGAAGCTGCAGCGCTGGATACTTGCATCCACGCCCTAAAAGAGCCTGTCACCACGATAAATCAGTTTGCCCTCTAGCATTCCCGCTTCTGCCGTGAGGCGATGTGGTTTGGCTTGGCCGGTGCCGTCAATGTGCAACACCTCATGTCCGTGCGCGAGCAGCCAGTCTGAGACCAGCATGCGGTGGCAGCGGAAGTATACGCGCTCGGCACACATGTAGGCGGTGCGGGAGCCCTCAGCCAGGGCAACCAGTTCGGCCATCGCGTTTTCAAATTCCGTGGTCAACATGTAGTCGGCGTAGTTGCGGAAGCTCGGGTTGCGAAGCGCGATGTTCGGAGAGTCTTCGCGACCTTTCTTGCGATAGCCCCCAAGAGCTTTCATCCAGACATAGCGGATTCCGGACGCCGGCAAACTTTTCTCGAGAGATTCTCGATTAAATTGCGGCAGCCGCCGCGACATGGGGAAGGCGCGGATGTCCACCAGGGTTTGAATCGAGTGGGCCTGAAGCGTCTCGATTAACTCGTCGAGTGAGCGCGTCGAATGTCCGACAGTGTAGAGGGTAGCCAACCGTATTTCGATGCGACACGATCATGCAACGATGCGATTGAGAGCCGCCGCCACTTGGGCATCTTCTCCCGGAAGCACAGTCCGCAAATCCAGTAACACGCGGCCTTCCTCGACTCGAGCGATGATCGGAGGCTCCGAGCGCCGCAGCAGCGCGGCCAGTTCATCAGCACTCAGGCCTTCGCAAGTCATCGCCAGCAGCCGGGTCGGCAGAACAGA
>DATHOK010000290.1:0-4533 GCA_035484995.1 Verrucomicrobiia bacterium
GCGACCAGCTGCGGCGGGGGATCCAGCAGCGCTCCGCCACCGCCGAATACAAATCCCACGCCCCCGGGTGCATATAGCGTTCTGGTTACGGCCACATCGAATGGTGTCGTCCACAACGCTCAGTTGGCGGTGCTGGTGTCGGCCCAGTGAACAGCCCCGCCGAATCCGTTGAGTCTCCCCAACATGGCGTGGAAATGGAAGAGGTGGTCGGTTCGATTCCGGCAGTCCCACAAGAAATTGACCGGTGAGATCGTCTCGTCGCTAGAATCTCAGTCGAATATCCAGCGCGTCGCAGTTTTCGGGAAGGTCTTCTCTATAAGGCCGAATACACGGCTCGGGCGCACGCGATAGAGGGGCTCAGAACCGTCGCCACCGCTCATTCCATATTTGCTGAGCGATTTTGGTTCTAACCTCTTCGCAATCGCTGGGTCTGTGATCAGTTCGGCGACGCCTTCCAGAATCACCGCTTCAGCAGCATTCTGGGTGCCCACAATACAATTTGGATTTTTGGCCAGGTTGCGCGCCTTTTGGGTCTTGCTTCCCGTGCCGAACCAAAACGCACCGTCGAACCACAAGCCCCAAACGATCATGGCATGGGGTCGACGATCGGAACGCACCGTGACGATCCAATACTCGCGAGAGTCCGCCAGAGTCTTCACCGCCCATTTCCAAGGCAACATCCCGGTCTTGCTCGTGCTGATGCCGTAGCCGGGTATTTGCGGTCGTTCCGTTCGCGGCTCTACCTTGCTCTTTTTCACGCTTGGCATATGGACCTCCGATATCGGCTCGCATACGCGTGGCATCGCGGGCACACCGCCCCCGGATTGTATCGAATTCTCATGCTAGGCTGGTACGGTGAACCGGCAATCCACTCCTCTCTTCTTTCGCCTCACGTTCGCAGTCGTTCTTTTGCTCTGGTTATTATTCAACTCAGTCCCTCACGCCAGTGCCGCCACCTGGACGTTACACGCGCAGCCCACGCGGCTCGTGAATGGCGGTCCCGTATTGTTTCAAGTAAAGCCACCGACGCGGCTGGAATCACTCGGTGGAACCTGGCTGGGACACGAACTTTCCTTCAGTTTCGATCCTGCAAGTAAAACTTGGTTCGCGCTGGCCGGCGTCAGCCTGGAAACTGTCCCCGGGACTTATCCCATTGAGCTGACCGGGGAGACATCGCCCGGGAAAATGCCGCGCAGAAAAATCTCCTTTACGCGCACTTTCGTCGTCGCCCGCGGAAAGTATCCTAAGACTGAAGTCAAGCTCAGCGTTGAAGGCAAGTTCACCGCGCCCAGCCCTGAGCAGCAGAAACAAATCGAAGAAGGCGTCGAGGTGAAGAAGGACTATCTGAGTCGCGTCACTCCAGAACGCGAGTGGTCTGGAGAATTCACCGCTCCAGCCGAAGCCGAAATTTCTGACGTCTTCGGCGCCGAGCGCGTCTTCAACGGCAAGGCGCAGAGCACGCACTTCGGCCTGGATTTCCGCGTCCCCACTGGCACTCCCGTCGCCGCCATGAATGACGGCACGGTGCTACTCGCGCGGCCACTTTATTTCGAGGGCAACTTCGTAGTGCTCGATCACGGCCAGGGACTGCTAACGCTATACCTTCATCTTTCGGAATTCAAAGTGAAGGAAGGCGATCAGGTGAAGCGGGGCCAGATCGTCGGACTGAGTGGCGGCACGGGTCGCGCCACTGGTCCGCATCTTCACGTCGCGGTGCGTTGGCAAGGAATCTATCTCGACCCTGCGAGCCTGATGCGTTTGCAACTACCGCTGACGCCAGTTAGCAACTAGCAAGCAGCACTCAACCTCTGCCAATCCGTGATGGCAGATAACGGCCAATTGCTAATTGCTGTTTGCCTTACCGTTCCCGCCAGAAAGCCCACTTAATCCGCGCTGTGGGATATCGCGCAGCGCGTCTCTCAGAATCTCTTTCAACTCCAGGTTGCGGATTAACCGGTGCAGATAATTCGGATGCACGCCCAGAATGCGAGCCGCATCAGCATAGCTGCCTTGCGTCTGCTCCACGGCGTCAAGAATCAGCTGCTTCTTCAATTCCTTCACTGCCAAGTGATACTTCGCCTCGGTCATCTCCGGCAGTAGTGGCCGTTCCAGCAGCGATTCCGGCAGATCCTCAGGCAGAATCACCTCCGAGGACGCCAACACCAGGGCGCGCTCGATGGCGTTTTCCAGCTCCCGCACGTTGCCCGGCCAGTCGTAATTCTTCATGCAAGCCAGGGCTTCGTGGGAAATCGCGAGTGCCTTCACCTTGCAGCGCTTCGAATGCTTCTGCACGAAATGGCGCGCCAGCATGGAAATGTCTTCCTTCCGGTCCCGCAGCGTAGGCATCGTGATCTTCAACACTGCCAGGCGGTAATACAAATCCTGGCGAAACCTGCCGTCGCGCACCGCTTGCTCCAAATTGCAGTTGGTGGCGGCAATGAGGCGGATATCCACTTTGATGGGGTGGATTCCGCCGACTCGTTCGAACTCACGCTCTTGCAGCACGCGCAGCAGTTTGACCTGCAACGTTGGAGCCAGTTCCCCGATTTCGTCGAGAAATACCACTCCCCCGTCGGCCACTTCGAGCCGGCCCTTCTTCAGCGAAGCAGCCCCGGTAAAGGCCCCACGCTCGTGGCCGAACAAATCGCTTTCCAGAAGTGTCTCAGGAATCGCAGAGCAATTGATGGCCACAAATGGTTTGTTCGCCCGCGGGCTGTTGCGGTGCAGGGCCCGCGCCGCCAGCTCCTTACCGGTTCCGCTCTCGCCCTCAATCAATACTGTCGAATCGGTGGGCGCCGCGCGCTTGAGGAATTGATAAACCTCTTTCATCCGCGCGCCCTCTCCCACCAGACTTCGTTCCTGGCTCATCTCCAGGGTCAGCCGCACATTCTCCTGCTCCAGCGATTGCAGGCGGCGGACGCTATCCAGCGCCACCGCAGAGATGCCAGCGATCGCCGTCACCAGTTGCAGGTGCTCTTCCTTGAGACGGTTCCTTGGACTGTCGCTGTCAAGATAGATGCACCCAATCACTTGCTCATACACGGTCAAGGGCACGCACAGCAAAGACCGCACCTGGGACGCCGCCAGGCTCTCGATCTCCCGCAGCTCCTCGGTGCCGGCAACGTCGCTGCCCAGAATGCCAATCCCCTGCTCCAGTACCTGACGGGCAATTGTGCGGCTCACCCTCACCGCTTGGGGCTGTCCAGCCTGCCGCATCCGCCCGAACGTGGAATTGAATTGCTGGCCTCCCTTATCTGCCAGCAAAATTGCGCCCCGGCCCGCCGGCACAATTTCAAATATCAAATCCAGGAGCTGGCCTTGCAGTTCATTGAGATCGCGAATCGCATGCACGATCCGGCTGATCTTAAGCAGTGCGTTTAGATTGCGGGCCACGCGTGAGCTCGCAGGCAGCTCGTGCAGCAGCCGGTCAGGCTGCAGATAAATCACGTCCCGAGGATTGAGGATGGTGGTCTCCGCTGTGTACTGCGCCTCCTCGAACTCCACCCGGCCCGCCGCCGGCGTCACTTCTTCGTCTTCAACTAGAAACACAAAGGAAGAGTCACCGGTTGCAACCTCGTCTCCATGCTGCAGCCACTGCTCTTCGACGACCACGCCATTCACCTGGGTTCCGTTGCGGCTGTCGAGGTCTCGCACCAGGAATCTTCCGTCCTGCCCGCTCAGCAGACAATGCTTTCGCGAGACCGAAGGATCAGCGATGGGGACCGCATTCGTCGCCTCCCTGCCGATCGTGACTTCCCCCTCGGCCAGAGGAATCATCGAGTCTTTCAAGGGTCCGGAAAGCACCAAAAGTCTGGGACGCACGTGGCCTCACCTCGCGCCCTTCTTATCACACTTCTGCCCCAATTTCATGCCCGAATTGAACTCTTTCCATTATCCGAACAGATAGGGATCGCTATCCGATCGGATAGCATTCCAGCCGACCACAGAATCAGGCCCTTCCGGCTCTGACCCGGAGTTAGCCGATAAGTGCTTTGCCGAGAGCGTATTGGCGAGATGGCAAGAGTTCCGGCTGAGCCATCGGCAATTGGCACGCGGCATGCACTATGGCGGGGTGCGCGAGTATCGGCAAAAAGCGATGGGGGAAGCGCTTTTGCATTAGTCCTTGTCGAGCTGGCGTAAATCAGGGATCCGAAGGGCCCCCTCATCGGATCCCTGGTTTTTTGCCCGTCGCCCAATCGTAGCTAACTCGCCACCGCTTCGTTCCCCGCGGACGCCTGAACCGCAAGTACTGCCAGAGCCGCCCCGTCGCGATACGTAACGCTGTTGCCGGAAATCGCCGGCACCCGTTCACCCGGAACCAGAATCCCCACCAGGTTCAACGGATCAGCAGCCGACAGCGTAATCGTTCCCGAAACCGCGTCGAGCTTGCGCATCGCCCGCACTGATTCCACGGCGACCGGCAATGCAAACTGCTCCCCTATGAATCCATCGACGAAGCGCCCACCCCGAATCTCGCCCCGATCCTCCAGCCGGCGGAAGCCCCCCAGCAGCTCGCGCCACGGCGGCAAGTTT
>DATHOK010000291.1:0-9195 GCA_035484995.1 Verrucomicrobiia bacterium
ATGATTTTACGCAGAACATAGCCGCGCCCTTCATTCGAAGGAATGACCCCGTCAGAAATCAGGAATGTCGCAGCACGTGAGTGATCAGCTATAACGCGTCTCGAGCTAGCGATATCCTTGTCGTGGATCTCCGCGCCGGCCTGCAGCACCTGCTCGGCAATGTTCAAGTTGAGCAGACTTGTTGCACGATCTATCAGCGGCGTAAATAAGTCCGTGTCGTAATTCGAAATCACGCCCTGAAGCACCGCCGTCACGCGCTCCAGCCCCATTCCAGTATCAATCGAAGGCTTCGGCAGCGGATTCAGTTTCCCGCTGGCATCGCGATCGAACTGCATGAACACCAGATTCCAAATTTCGACGAAGCGTCCGCAGTCACACGTGAAGGCATAATCCGCGTGTCCCTGATCCGACGCGGCTGGCCCCATGTCGTAGTGAATCTCGCTGCACGGCCCGCAGGGCCCGGTGTCGCCCATCTGCCAGAAATTGTCTTTCGCGCCCAATTCAAAGATCCGATCTTTCGGCACACCCTGCGCGGCCCACAAGTCATAGGCCTCGATATCGCGCGGGACGCCGCCTTCTCCGTTGAAGACGGTGACGTAGAGTTTCTCTCTGTCGATCCCGAACCATTCTTTCGAAGTGATCAGATCCCAGGCGTAGGCGATGGCGTCTTTCTTGAAGTAATCGCCGAACGAAAAATTCCCCAGCATCTCAAAAAAAGTGTGATGCCGGTTGGTGAACCCAACATTCTCCAGATCGTTGTGCTTGCCGCCAGCGCGCACAACCTTCTGGGAAGTCGTGGCGCGGGAGTAGTCGCGCTTCTCCAATCCCAGGAAGACGTCTTTGAACTGGTTCATGCCCGCGTTGGTGAATAGCAGCGTAGGATCATTTGCCGGTACTAGCGACGACGAATGCACCTCCTTGTGCCCGTTCTGCACAAAGAAGTCGAGAAACTTGCGGCGAATTTCAGATCCAGTGAACATGGTATGGAAACAAAATATTCTAGCATCGAGCAGGCGAGGGCCAATTCGCGGCAAGAATCTGCAACAGTGCCGGAAAGCTAATCCCTTCGGCTTTGCTCAGGGTAAGCTCTCCTCGCCGCGCTCATCGGAATGGCAAGGGAAGGTAACGGGGTCGCACCTGCCGCGACCCCAATGCCCGAACTCTGTCGGCGTTATTTCTGGGGAGCAGGCGCAGGAGCAGGCTTATCGGCGGGCTTGTCCGCGATCTTATCCCCGACCTTCTTCAGCCCGTGCCCAGTATCCTTGACGCCCGTCTTTACACCGCTGCCCGTCTTATCCGCAACCTTCTCGGTGCCCTTGGCCGTGTCTTTCGCCGCCACTTTGGTCGCGTGGCCGGTTTTATCGGCAGCTTTCTCCGTGCCCTTGGCGGTGTCTTTAGCTGCCACTTTGGTCGCGTGGCCAGTCTTATCGGCCGCTTTTTCCGTGCCCTTGGCAGTGTCTTTGGCCGCCACCTTGGTCGCGTGCCCGGTATCCTCGGCGCCCTTCTTCACATCCGTGGCCGCGTCCTGAGCCAGCAAAGCCGGCACGGCGCTGAGCAGCATTCCAGCGAAAACTGTCTTCAGACAGAACTTCATAGCGTCCTCCTCTGAAACGGTGTTGGGATCGGTCTTGGAGTATGCAACATCCGAACGGCTGTTGCCAAGTACATCTTCGTAATTAGATGCGCCGAAACGTGCAGGAGAGGCCCTGCTCCGCGCTGCCCGAAGTCAGGCGCTTTCGCTTTCCAACTCAGTCAAGGTTTCCTCATCCACATCCCACTTCTTCAAAATAGAGAAGATGGTCTTCGTCCCGAACCCTCCCCGCGCCAGTTGCCGGAAAACGCGAGCCGCCTGTTTCTGATCTTTAGGTTTCACCAGCCGCTTCTTCCGGAGATATTCGCGAGCCTGCGCCTCCTCGCTCACCCCGTCAAAAGCCGTGTCTACAGCCTTATCGATCACATCGCCGTGCATGCCCTTCGCCTTCAGATCGGTGACCACGCGCAGCCGGCCAAACTTCTGGTTGTCGCGCCGCAGCGAAGAGAAATACGCGGCGTACTGCGCATCGTTCAAATACCCGCGATCCTTCAATCGCCGGACGATCAGTTCCACCAGCGTCTGCCCGTACTCCGTGTCGGCCTCCACACGCATCCGCAGCAGACGCTTCAACTCGGCCACGGTCCGCATCCGCCGCGCCAGCGCTCCTACGGCATATTCGTACAACTCATCTTCGGAATAGAACCTTCTCTTGGGACGCGGAAATGCCATACCGTCAACGATAGTCCAATTGCAGGCGGAAAAGAAGAACACTCAGCCGGGCGGCCTGCTAAACAAAAACGGGCGCGCCGCAGGGCGCGCCCAACCCAAGAAGGAAGAAAAGAAGCTAGATCGAAGCCGAATCCCGCCCGACTACCGTCCGCCAAATCCAGCAGACTGCATCGACTGCCGCGAAATGTCGGCCGTCGACGCAATGCCCTGCATGCGCAGCTTGAAGTCGTCGGCGTTGGAAGCGTTCTCCAGCGCGGTTTCGTAGGCCACCAGCCCCGCCTGGAACAGATCCCACAACGATTGGTCAAAGGTCTGCATGCCGTATTGCGACGTACCGGCGGCAATCGCGTCCCGCACCGACCGCGTCTTTTCCGGAACCAGCACGCATTCCCGGATGAACGCCGTATTGATCATCACCTCAACCGCGGGCACGCGCCCTTCCGTATCGCAGCGTCGCACTAATCTTTGGCTCACAATTGCCCGCAGAACTGCTGCCAGCTGCAACCGAATCTGCTTCTGCTCCGGCGGTGGGAAAATCGAAATCACGCGGTTAATGGTTTCCACCGCATCCAACGTGTGCAACGTCGAGAACACCATATGGCCGGTTTCCGCCGCGTGCAGCGCCGTCTGAATCGTTTCCAGATCGCGCATTTCGCCCACCAGAATCACGTCCGGATCCTGACGCAAAGAAGCTCGCAACGCCGCGCTGAACGAAGGTGTGTCCACCCCAATCTCGCGCTGGTTCACGTACCCCTTCTTATCGCGATGCAGAAATTCGATGGGGTCTTCAATCGTAATAATGTGTTCGGCTCGCGTGGAGTTTACGCGATCCACCATGGCCGCCAGCGTGGTCGACTTACCCGAGCCGGTCACGCCCGTCACCAGCACCAGCCCGCGCGGCATTTCGCAAATCTGCTCGACCACCTTGGGCAGGAACAATTCATCCAGCGCGCGTATCTTGGTTGGAATGACGCGCAGCACCAGTCCCACGTTGCCGCGCTGTTGAAAGATGTTCACACGGAACCGCCCCAGCCCGGCTACGCCGTAGGCCATGTCGATTTCCGTGGTCTCTTTGAATTTCTGTTTCTGCCGCGCCGACATCATGCTGAACGCCATGTTCAGCATGTCTTCCGCGCTCACCCGCGGTTGCTCGGTCAAGGGCGCCAGTTCGCCGTCAATGCGCAGGTGCGGATAGTTCCCCACCTTCAAGTGCAAATCGGAAGCTCGCCGTTCCGTAGCAATCCGCAGCAGATCGTCAATATTCATTGGAGAGGTTTCCTGGGAGGCCGTCAGCCTCCAAGCTCTCCCTATAATCGCCCGGATCGTCACCTTCCCCAAGATGACCTAGGTAACAACCGCACTCCGGCAACCGGACAGCACCTTACGTTCAGAGGGACTAGAATCGCGACAAGAACACGGGAAACACAGGAGAACACAAGGTAATTCTGCTTCACCCTGTGTTCCTCCGTGTCCCCTGTGTTTAAGGTTTTGATCCAGGGCCGACCGCCGCACCCTAGAAGACGAAGCGCAGAGCGAACTGCATGAACCGAGGTGTGCTCAGCGTCGTAAGGTATTTGCCGAATTCTGACGCGTCATAGGAGAGCGAGGGTTGAGCCGAGTCGCCCACCGGCCCCCGCACGTCGTAGCGCACCGAGTTGGTTGCGTTGAACGATTGCCAACTGAACTCCAGACGCTTCTGCTCCCCAAAAGAGAAATCTTTGCTTACTCCGGTATCGATGTTGAAAATGCCGTCGCCAATCACGTTGTTACGCACCCCTGATTCGCCCGGCCATTCTGGGCGGAAAGCCGCTAGCGCCGCTGCCGGATTTTGGAACATATCCGGGCCGATGCCCACCCCATTGACCATGGCATTCTTGGTGGTCGTCGCCACCGGAGCCGGCCCATTTGGCTCGGCATCGCCCTCAATGTTCCAGTTGGTTGACCAGGTGAAACCGTTGTCGATCGTGATGGGGAAGCCGCTGGTCCAGCGGAACACGCCCGAGACGTGCCACCCCCCAACCAGCGCGTTCAACGCCGGGCTCGCGTTTCCCAGCATCCTCTGGCCTTTGCCGAACGGGAGGCGATAGACCAGGTTCGCGTTGACTTGATTGAAAGCGTTGAAATCCGAGAGCCCGCGCAGCGACAGCGGATCCCAGGAATTAATCACAATGCCGCCACCGTTCAGATCGTTGCCCGTTCCTCCGGTTCCTTCATAAGGGCCGACGCGTTCCGCTGCCGATGCCTCGTCCAGCGATTTCGAAAAGGTGTAGTTAAACTGCCCCTGCAGGTTTGCTCCCCAGCGCGCTGTGTAGGTCACCTGCAGCGCGTTGTAGTCGGACGTACCGATGTTGCGCCAGGCGTAGAGCGAAGCGAACTGATCATGAAAGAAGCTATACGGACCGTTCTTGCTGTTCGGAAGCGCCGGGCTCAAGCCTGTAATGGAGTCGGGCACATCCAACTGGAACAGCGAGAACGTTTCGTTGTGCGGATAGCAATTCCAGAGCTCATAGATGTTCTGTGTGGCCGTTGGATTGGCCGGGGGGGTGCCGTTTGCGCAAAGCAGGGACGCGCTACCGGGAGGAGTACCTTGGCTTGCGAGATTGTTCTGCGTCGTCGCGCCAGCCCAGGCAGGAAACATATTCTCGAAGAATGGCACGGGCTGGATCTGATTAACATCCGTACCGACTTTGCCGTTGGATTGCGGGACTGCAGCGGCCTTCGAGAGAATCGTGCCCGACTGAAAATACGTTGTCTTCGACGATGGATCCGTCAAATTGGCGGGCATGGCTAGGTCGACCTGCATAGGCAGACGCCGGCCGACGCTGCCCACATAAGCAATCTGAAGCGATGATCTGGACGTGATTTGCCGCGAGAGCGAGAAATTGAAGACGTGCGTGTAAGGCGTCTTTAAAGTTTGGTCCAGCCCCCAGTTGATGGCGAATGCAGTGTTGCTTGGAGTAACCGGGAAAGAGCCCGACGGCGTAGGACCGAGCAAGCAGCCGGGATTGTTTAGATTCGCGCACGGGGTCGGCAGGCAGGACTGGCCGGACGTTCCCGGTACGAGGCAGGTGAAGCGCGGAGCATTCTTGACGGTCACCACTCCAGCGGGGTTTCCTAGATCCGTGGAAAGGCCGAATGAACCGTGCTGGTCAAAGCTGTTCACGATGGGAACGCCGAAGTGATCGTACATGATGCTGTAGCCACCGCGAATCGTGAACTCGTCTTTCTTCCCCAGAAGCTTTGAGACCCAGCCGTCGCCGGTGTCTGGCGCCCAGGCCACGGCTATGCGCGGTGAAAAATCCTTATGGTCCCAGTTCCACAGGCCCGGGCCGTTATTCTTGGGTCCGCCGAGGATAAATGAAATCTCTCCGGCGCTGTTGGCCGACATTCCCTGCGACGCCAATTGCGCCGTGTGGTTGAACCAGTCGGCGACGTTTTGCTTGGTGCAGCCACCGCCTGCAGCCTCCACGCAAGGCGCAACTTGTAGTCCGTTGGTTTCGTAAGGCGGAGCTTCCAGCACCCAGCGCAGGCCGTAGTTGACCGTCAACCGGGGCGTCACCCGCCAGGTATCCGCCCCATAGAATTCGTAGTCGTTGATTGCGTAACGGCGGCCGATGGGCGCGCCCTGGGGCAGGGCGGTGCCGTTGCGCTGGAAATTATATTTGCCGTCACCCTCAGCAAAAATTCCTATTAGTATCGCAGCCGCCGCGTCGTAGTTCGGACCGAAGTTGCTATCCACAGCCGGATAGCCGTTATTGGCCGGATCCAAGGGGCTAGGAGTGTTGGCGATTCCGCCGGTGTTCAGATAGACCGGGTTGGTCTGGACGTCGGAGAACGAGTTTTGGTAACTGGTGCTGTTGTTGCGAATCAGAAAGAAATCGCCGCCGAACTCAAACGTGTGGTTCTTGCGCGTCCAGTTCAAGCTCTCGGTAAACTGGTTGCTGGGCACAAAGTAAATGACGGAGCGCGTGAAAGGCACAAAGTTATCGAGGTTGGTCAACAGAACGGCCGGATACTGCGAGGTACCGGCGTTATTCGTTCCCTGCCGGATGAAGCCCCAGCGAAAACTGTTGATCAGCCTCGGGGAGATCAGCGAGGTGAGTCCCACTGTCATACCTTTGCTGTCGTCCAGAAAAATCGTAGAAGCGCCCTGGCCAGGGAACTGCTGCGACCCCGGCTCCTTGAAGTTTTGCATTTCTCCGCGCCAAAACAGGGTTTCCGATCCATTCGCCGTAATATGGTAATCGAGCCGCGTAAGGTAAGTGTTGTAGCTGGAATCCGCATTCGAGGAAAACCGGTAACCCAGAATGTTCAGGCCATCGCCCGCATCTTCATTCGCAGTTGGATACTGCTTAAGGAGGCTCTCCATCGCGGTACTCGCTCCGATGTGGAGCGGGTCCATCGCTGTGATTTGGTTATTCCCGTTGACAATCCCAAGGGCGTAGTAACCGGCCTGAGCCGAGTAGGTGTTCCCATCCGAGCCTAGAACACTGTTCCCGGGACAATCTTTCGTATCCAGACTGCCATCCTTGTTTACCTGACATTGGTACTGCAGAACGCCATTCTGCAGTGACGTGCTCGGCACGTCACGCAATACGCTGGTGCCCTGTGCGTCACGCCGACCTTCATAGTTAGAAAAGAAAAAGAGCCGGTTCTTCCAGATCGGACCTCCCACCGCAGCGCCGAATTCATTGCGCAGGAGCTTCGGCGCGGTGTTCGATTCCCCGCTGGTCAACTGGGAGTTTTCCAGGAACGGGTCGTTGGCGCTGAAAATGGTATTGCGGTTGTACTCGTAGACTGACCCGTGAAAGTTGTTGGTGCCGCTCTTGGTCACCAGCGAAACCTGGGCTCCGCTGGAATACCCGGTATCGGCATTGGAGTTGGCGGTGGTCACCCTGAATTCTTCAACCGAGTCGGGCGGTACATTCAACACACTGGCAAACGCGTAACCGTTGTTCTGGTCGTTGACCCCAATGCCATCGAGCGTGACGTTCGATTGGTCGCTGCGTACCCCATTCACTGCGCCGCTCCGCGTGTCCGTATCTTGCAGCGACGTACTCTGTTGGCCCATGTACGTCACCCCGGGTTGCAGGCTCAGCAACTGAACTACGTTGCGGTCGGCAATCGGCAATTCCGCGATTTGGTCTTGCTCAAAAGTGTTGCCGAGCGATGCGTCGGTGCGATTGATGAGCGGCGCTTCGCCTTCGACGGTTACCGTTTGTGCAACCCCCGCCACCTGCAACCGAATCAGGAGAGTGGAGGGCGTGCTTACAACCAGTGCGATCTTCGAGACCTGATAGGTTGCAAAGCCGGTCGCCGTTGTCTCCAGCCGATATTCTCCCGGGGGCACGTCCAGGAACTGGTAGAGTCCTCCTCCGTTGCTTGTCGCTGTCCGCTGCAAGCCGGTCGCCGGATTGGTCAAAGTAATCTTCGCGCCCGCAACGCTCGCGCCAGACGGGTCAGTAACGCTGCCGTTCAGCTGGCTGGTTGATTGGGCCATCACGAACGAGTTCAGGAATACCAACCCTACGAAGACACAAATCGCGCGCCTAGCACCCTTCCCGCATCGAATGTCAAACCAGCGCGATCGCTCATGCTGCGCCCGGTCTGCTTGCTGATAGATTCGCGTCATCGATATGGCCTCCCCGCACGTCTCCGTCCAAGTGCCGCGAATTATACTCGAAGGCCGCGCATTTGGAGCATTCATAAAAATGCGATCGCAGAACGGTTTCTTAAACCGGCGCGCGGTAAACGATAGAAGCCGCCATTGCTGGCGGCTTCTTCAACATCGTCCGCTGAATCTACGCGGCGGTTTCGTCTGACACCGGAGCTTGGAACGGCTCGTCGTAGCTGCCCCCGTAGATCGACGGCACCTTCGATCCCATGGGACGCAGATAGGTCGCGAGTTCGCCGCGATGGTGAATGCTGTGGTTGATGAGGAAGCCCAGATACAGAACTGCGGGAAGATTGAAGACGTTGTAGAAATTGATGGGCGTCATCAATTGCTCCGGCGTCATCTTCGCCACGCGAGCTACCCCGCGCTTCATATTCTCGTCGTACCACGTCACAACATCGGCTGAGGTTTCGGGCTTGCGCTCGGGGTTTGCCATGTTGAACTTCAGGTCCGCAATTCCATCAAGGAACTGAATGTCGGTGTTGGCGATGTGCCAGGCCAGTTCCTTCGCCGTCCGCGCCTTGGGATCGGGCTTGTAACTTGAAGCTGCATCGGGCACGGCTGCTATAACCTTCTTGGTGATCTCCGCTTCGCGCAGGATGCCGTCGAGCGTCATCGCGCAGTAGCCTTGAGCGAATTCCGGTGTCAACCCTTGCTCGGACATTGTTTTCTCCTTGTGAGGCTGTTATGTATTCCGTGATCTAAGAAGCCGAAAGGGGCGCTGGATGCGCCCCTCGGGTTAAGTCGATTCGACGAATTATACTCCGACGGGCTGCTTGCTGCGCACCGGCACCGGTGTCAGCCAGCCGTGGCGATCGGTTTTCTCTCCGCGCACAATGGCGTAGAACTCTTTCTGAACGGCCTTGGTGATCGGACCGATTGTGCCTTTGCCCACTTTGATTTTATCGACCGTGCGGATCGGGGTGACCTCAGCAGCCGTTCCGGTGAAGAAAGCCTCGTCGGCGATGTAGAGCATTTCGCGTGGAATCATTTGCTCGACGATCGTGATGCCGAGGTCGCGAGCGATCTGCAGCACTGAATCGCGGGTGATGCCGGGCAGCACTGAGTTGCCCAGCGGCGCCGTGATCAGCTTCTCGCGATGCACGATGAATACGTTCTCGCCCGAACCTTCGCTCACGTAGCCGTTGATGTCGAGCGCAATGCCCTCGGCAAAGCCGTTGACAATGGCTTCCATCTTGATGAGCTGCGAGTTCATGTAATTCGCGCCGGACTTGGCCATGGCCGGCAGCGTGTTCGG
>DATHOK010000292.1:0-11302 GCA_035484995.1 Verrucomicrobiia bacterium
CCGCTATCGGTCTGTGATGTCCCTGGCGACAGCAGTACCAATTGATACGGGTTACGTGTGATCAAAGGCAGGCTTTCCATCTGCCGTTCATCGACCAGGTTGGAGATTTGCGAAGTCTCCAGATCTACATCCTGCACTTGGTCCGCCCGCACCGTCACTTCTTCGCTGGTCGCGCCGGCAGCTAGTTTCGCATCAACCGTAAGCGATTGCGCAACCGTCAATTCGATGCTGGGCAAGTGGAAGACTTTGAAGCCCTCTTTCTTGACTGTGACTTCGTAAAGGCCGACTGGGAGTTCAGTCACGCTATAAGTGCCGCCGTCGGAGCTGGTTGTTTGGTGGGACTGGTTGGTCGCAGTGTTGCGAACCGTCACGGCCGCCCCCGGCACCACGGCGCTGCTCGCATCAGTTACCGTCCCGGCAATCGAACCCGTCTGTGCCACTGACACTACGGAAGCGACCAGAACAATCAGAATCATTCCCCAGCAAGACCTGATACTAGGCATTCTTATTTCTCCTCTTTAGCGGGACCCGCTCCGATTTCGACCTTGACTCAGATTTCAACCTCAGATTCAGAACGCAGGGCGAAACAATGCAATAAAGAACCGCAGGGGGAACCAAACGTCCGTGCAAATCTCCTTCCATGATTACAATCGAAAAAAACTGTTTAGATTCAAAGACATAAGTAAGATTGCTTGCGCAACGACTCCCGGAAAAAACATTTTTCTGGATAGCATCTATTAAAAACGGTATGACCTCGCGACTTGGCCCCAACCCCATCCGGGATAAGGACTTTCGACCTGCCGGAAGGAGGCGATGACATCCACTCAAAAAGCCCTGAGCCGGTCGGCACGCTGTTACAATCTCCCTTTCCGTGACCACCTCTTCCACGAAGTCCAAAACATCGAAGCCTAGGCTGGGACCGGGACCGGGACCGGCGGATCTGCCGACCGCCGTGCCGCTCGACTCCGTGCCAATGCTAGATCTGCAGAGGCAGTACGAACAAGTGCGTGTTGAGGTACTGGCCGCGGTCGGCCGCGTTTGCGCCTCGCAACATTACATCTTGGGGGCTGAAGTCGAAGCTTTCGAGCGCGAACTCGCGGGGTTCTGCGGAGCTTCCGATGCCGTGGGTTGTGCCTCCGGCACCGACGCTTTGTGGCTGGCTCTGGCCGCGGCGGGCGTGCAGCCGGGAGATCTGGTTCTCACCACACCCCTTAGCTTTTTCGCGTCGGCCAGTTCGATTGCGCGCGCCGGCGCCCGTCCCATCTTCGCCGATATCGATCCGCGCAGCTTCAATCTCGATCCCGCTCAGGTGGAATCTTTTCTGCGCGGCGGGAAGCGCGACAAACTGCGCGCGCTCCTCCCGGTGCATCTGTACGGTCAGTGTGCGGACATGGAGTCGTTGCAGCCTCTGGCTGACGAGTTCCGTCTGCCCCTGATCGAAGACGCGGCGCAGGCCATCGGCGCGCGCTGGGGCCGACAGACTGCTGGATCCATGGGCGCGTGCGCGGCGTTCAGCTTTTATCCCACCAAGAACCTTAGCGCTTACGGCGACGCCGGTTTAGTCACCACCAACAGCCCCGAGATGGCGACGCACATGCGCCGCCTGCGAAATCACGGCAGTCCAAGCCGCTACATTCACGAAGAGTTGGGATGGAACAGCCGCCTCGACGCCATCCAGGCCGCCATCCTGCGCGTGAAACTGAAATATGTGGAACGATGGAACGAAGCCCGACGCGAGCGTGCGGTACGATACGACCAACTTTTTGCCGCATCCGGCCTGACATCAACCAGTGAACAACCTGAGAATGCGGCACCCATTCAGCTCCCGCTGACCTGTGCCAAGGCTCATCACGTGTTTCATCAATATGTCGTCCGGGCTTTCCGCCGCGACGAACTCCGTGAGTTCCTCAGCGCGCGCCGGATCGGAACGGAAATCTACTATCCGCTTCCCCTGCATCTGCAGCCCTCCTTCGTTTATCTGGGCTATCGCGAAGGCGACTTTCCGCAAGCCGAACGCGCGGCCAAAGAGGTGCTGGCTCTGCCAATGTTCCCCGAACTCACCGAAGACGAACAACGCTGGGTGGTAAAAAGCATTGCGGACTTCTACTGCTAGCTATTTGCGGAATCCTGTAACATTCCACGTGGGCGGGCATCTATTCTGATGGATTCCGCGAGAGGAAAGCGATGAGACATTGTTCAGCCGCAGCGGTAATCATATTTTTTGCGTTGCTTCTTGTGTGTTCGCCCTTCTTGGCCAAGACCAAAGCGCAAGGCGCTGCTGCGGGAGCCGGGCGCCAGCCGGTGGTGATTGAGCTGTTCACTTCCGAGGGGTGTTCCAGCTGTCCGCCCGCGGATACTCTGCTGCAGCAGTTGGAGCTGCAACAACCGGTAGCTGGAGCGGAAATCATCGCTCTGGAAGAGCATGTCGATTATTGGAATCACGACGGCTGGACCGATCCCTTTTCTTCTGCGGAATGGACGCAGCGGCAGCAAGACTACGCGGCTTTATTCAAAAATGACCCGTATACGCCGGAACTCGTCGTGGACGGCCACAGCCAGTTCGTTGGCAATAACCCGCGAAAAGCCGAATTCGAAATCGAAAAGGCAGCACACGACCTGAAAACGGAGATTGCGATCACACCCGGCAACGCGGAAGCAAAGGGATCGCAGCGCTTTACAGTATCAGTGGGAAAGCTTACGCAAAACAGGGCCGGCGATGTAGCCGAGGTCTGGTTGGCAGTAACGGAAGACGGCCTGCATTCGTCGGTGAGCTTGGGAGAGAACGCCGGGCGCGTTCTGCATCATGTTGCGACGTTGCGTTCCTTGCGGAAGATAGGGGTCGCGGACGGGAACCAAGCATCGGTGTCGTTCACCGGAGATGCGATTGTGAAATTCAACTCTCATTGGGATCTTGCGAATCTGCACGTAACGATTTTCGTACAGGAGAAAAAAGGCCGGGAAATTCTGGGCGCGGCTTCGACCAAAATCAAGAGCTAGTTTGCCGCCTAGCTCTGCCGACGCCTGACGCGAGGCGGCGATTGCTTCTCGTCTCCCGGGGCTAACACTCTGCGCACAATTGGCGTGTTCAACTTATATTTGCGCTCGTTGAGATTGCCGCTGTCGTCTTTCACTCGCAGAATGAAAACCGGCAGCATCCCTTCCTTGTCGAAGTTCTCGCTAGTGACGGTCACCGGCAGCACACCCTTCAGGCCGCGTTCGCGGTACGCGGTTTCGTAGCGGTGCTTCTTGACGTTCCAGGTGAAAACGCGAATCTGATCGTAGTCGTAGGGCAGACCATCGTGCGGTTCGGTGAGGACGCACAGATACTGTGAAACGTTCTTGCCGGTGCCATCCTTGCCGGTATCGAGCACCTGATTCAGCGCGAAAAATGCCACGATACGCTGGCCTTCGGCATATTGTGCGATCTCGAGCGGGACGTCGAGGTCCACCATCCGGGCCAACACCCACCCCACGCGGTTGTCGGCGTCGCGCACCAGCCACCAGTCCTCTAACACCGGACCTGAGGACGCTTTTCCACCGGAAGTTTTCGCAAAAGTCTTCCCCGTGGACTCGGCGACCGTTCCGAGTTGCTTCTCCGCCGTGGCGCGTTTCAGCACGGAAACCCGCGCTCCCGACGGAAGCTGGTACAGATGCTCGGCCTCGCGAGAGGGGGTGATATGCAAGTTCGTCTCATTCCGCAGCACACCGGGCGACTGCACCGGGTCGTTCAGGTTCTCTTGCGTGAGTTTCTGCAAGGCGTCGTAGGTTTGCTGATCTACCAGGTAGCGTTGCTCGATCCAACCTTCAACCCCGCTTGCGGCGCGCACCCGGGAAAAGCGCTTCTCGCGTTCCAGAACCTCCACCCGCTCGCCGTTCTTGACTGTACCTACGTGGTTATAGACGGGAGCCACGCGGTCGCGCAGCGCAGCCTCGGTTACCGATACATAATTGACTTCCAGCACCCGGCGGCCTCTGCCTCTGCACGCTGAAACTCCAAACGGCAAGACAGCGGCGAGCGCGAAGATTAGAGCGCGCTGATAAAGATGCAATCGATAAGATGATTTCACGGTCTTCGCCAGGTTCACAGCATCCAGCCCACAGCAACCAGTTCACATCAACCAGTTAACTTCACCCAGTCAGCCCCGGGAAGCCGACGTGGGCGTTGACTTTCTACTATAGCGCGGCGCGGCAGCAGTTTCCCCGCAGTAAGTTTTGTCGGAAACCAGCGTTCGAACCCCATGCGAGATTGTTCTGCTTTATAGTCGGCAAATGGAGAATCGCCTTCGCTTTCTCGGCAGAGAGGGAATGGGAGCAAGACCGCTATTATTCACGGCTATCGGCGTGTTTCTATTCTTTGGCAACGTGATGGCTTCTCTCGCGGCAATCACATTGATCTGGCGAGGCACGGTTCTTGACCGAATCTGGGTACTCAATCCGCGCGGCTTACTGCAGCTTGCACCTTTCGGCAAACTGGTCGGAATTTCTTTCCTGATGCTGGGCGCGGCTCTGGCGCTCGCTGGAGTGGGCTGGTTTCGCCGCCGGCTCTGGGGATGGAGATTGTGCGTCGCCATTATCGCGACTCAGGTTATGGGAGATCTGATCAATTGCCTCAGAGGGGATTTCCTGCGAGGCGGCGTTGGCTTCGCGATTGCCGGAGCGTTGCTGATTCACCTCCTGCGGCCAGAGATCCGCGCCTACTTCAGGGAGACCCAAAGACGGCATCCTGACATCACGCCGCCGCTTCGGTTACCATAAAAGCAGGCCGTGATGAAAAACATGTCCAAGAATCATTTCTCTCTTCTCTCGCTAGTCGCGTTAGTGCTCGCTGCCGGTTTGGGCGCAGCGGCGAACGAGCCAGTGAATCCAGCGTTGCGTCCGCCCAAGGGCGCACAGGTGGCCATCGTGGTGTTTGAGGATTTGCAGTGTCCCCAATGCCGCCGCGTGTCGCCCATTCTCGAGCAGGCTTCGAAGACGTACAAGATTCCCCTGGTGCGCCATGACTTCCCTTTGCCCGGACACAACTGGTCTTATGACGCAGCCGTGATTGCGCGCTACTTCGATGAAAATTCGAAAGAGCTGGGCAACGAATTTCGCGACTACATTTTCGCGAACCAGCTCGAAATCAATCCGCAGAACTTGCGCGGCTACGCCGAGAAGTTCGGTAGCGACCACAAAGTGGGATTACCTTTCGTAATCGATCCGCAAGGCAAGTTCGCCGCCGAGGTAAATGCCGATCGCGACGTGGGCAAAGCCATCAAGCTCGAACACACTCCGACGGTCTATGTGGTCAGCACGCGGCATCCCGAAAAACCTTACGTGGAGATGAAGGATGCCAGCCAGCTCTATGCGCTGATTGATGCCATGATGAAGGAGTAGCGTTCAGTTTTCAGTTCTCCATTTCATTCCAGAGCAAGAACTTTTCAGTCGCCGAATCCGATGCCGATGGCGCGCGCGGCTCGCACGAGTTCGCCTTTCGGGTCCACGGACTTGAGATGCCCGATGGCATGGGCCACGTCAACGGAAACGATTGACTCCCCGCGCAGGGCAACCATCATCCCGAAACCTCCGGCGGCGATCAGATCGACTGCAGCCACGCCAAAGCGTGTCGCGAGAATGCGGTCGAAGGGCGAGGGCGTGCCGCCGCGCTGGATGTGCCCCAGCACGCTAACGCGCACTTCTTTTTTCGAGCCGTGGGCGATGGCATTGCCGATCAGGTTGCCTATGGGACTGGCGCGCCGGTTCTCTTTCAGCTCCGGCGGCAGCTTCACTCCTTCGGCGACTACTACGATCGTGAAGAACTTGCTGGTTTTCTCGCGTTCGGCGATGTAGCGGCAAACGTGCCCGATGGTGAAAGGAATTTCCGGGATGAGAATGATGTGAGCGCCTCCGGCGATGCCGGCCTCGAGCGCGATCCAACCGCAATCGCGGCCCATCACTTCAACCACCATCACGCGATGATGCGACTCGGCCGTGGTGTGAATCTTGTCGAGTGCGTCGGTGACGGTGTGCAACGCGGTGTCGAATCCAAAAGTGACCTCCGTCGCTGAAAGATCGTTGTCGATGGTCTTGGGCACACCGACGATCTTCAGTCCCTTCTGAAAAAGATCGTAGCCGATCTTTTGCGATCCATCGCCGCCGATGGTGATAACGGCGTCGATGCCCAGCTTGGCAGCGTTGGCGACGATCTGACCGGAAATGTCGCGCGACACTTCCTTGCCATTCTCCACAGTCTTGTAATGAAAGGGATCGCCGCGGTTGGTGGTGCCAAGGATGGTGCCGCCGCGGGGAAGAATCCCGCTTACTTCCTTGAGCGTGAGTTCGAAGGATTTTTCGGGACAGATGAGGCCGTCGAAGCCGTCGGGGATGCCGATGACCTTCCATCCGTACTTGATGATGGCGGCCTTGGTGGCGGCGCGGATGACGGCGTTGAGGCCGGGCGCATCCCCGCCTCCAGTATTGATGCCGATGCAGCGAATGTCTGACATAAACTTTCGTGGTTGCGTTAGCTTCTGGCGGGAAGTTGCCAGTCCCCCTTCGATAATACTGAGACTTCAGGGGATGGCAAATTACCAGTGGGCGTAGATATTTTGGGCTCTGGTCACAAGACAAGATCGAGCTGAGCGGCTTCGGCGAAGGCGCGGAAATCCTGGTCTCGGGTGAGAAGAGAGATGCCGCGGTCGAGGCAGGTCTGGGCGATCAGGGCATCGCCGAGGCGAGCTTTGCGGCGCATGGACAATACGTTCGCCCGAAGCATACCGGCGCGCTGCCAGTAGCCGGGTTCGACTTCAATCATGGGGATCTCCGCGAGTGTTTCCGCAACTCCGGAAGAAAGCACTGGATCACTTAACAACTCAGTGAGCACGACCGGGATCATCAATACCTGGCGATCCGTCAGCGCCCGCTCCAGCAGTTGAGCATCTGGCTCGCTAGCGCCTTCGAGAAACGCGATCCATGTGCTGGTGTCGGCTGCAATCATGATTGGCCGCTCCGTAAATCGGTACTAACGGTCGAACTATTAGCGGTCTTGTTTCAGTTCCCCTAACGTGCGACTGAATTGGACCTTGCCGCGCAATTGCAGCAGGCTGTCATAGGCTTGCGAAGCGGCTAGCAGTTGCAGTCCGGTCCGGACGGTTTGGGTGATGCCGGTTCCGCTGGCCTTCTGCGCCTTCTCCAGAAGGTCGTCTGGGATTTCCACCGTGATTTTCCGAGCCGTTGCCATGATATGGTCATTGTACCATATTCGATACCAGCATTGACTATGGTGTTTGGATGTCGGGGCCATCCTGCAGCTAGTGGATTTCTGGCGCGAAATATATCTGGCACACGCTTGCAGGAAGGATCTTGACTGGGCCGGTCTGTGCCGAAATCATCGATACCCCCTCCCCCCTGGGGTCTAGTGGAATCATCGCGTTAGCAGGAAATTCCCCGCAAAATACGGATGTCAAAGAGCTTATAGGTCAAAATCTAGACAACAAGGGACTTAGGGCACGACGACCGGCTCTGGAACAGACCGTCACGGCCTCGACTATGATCGCGCAACTTCGATGGCCGCACAAGGTCAGACGTCACAACGTGCCTGTGGAAATTCTTGACGCTGCTGTAGGGTTCTGAGCACGAAGGCCGCCTCTTTGATCCTGCAGACGAGATGTTCGTCCGTCACAAACTTGAAGGTCCGTTGAGCGGTACAAGAGTTCGCGACGGCGCCTTAGTCCCGCGCGAGAGATCCCTCACCCGGCTGAAGTGCGCCGAGTTTCGTGATGACGCCTTCCGAGAGGGGTTCTCTCCGCGATCGAGGGATCGGCAATTGCCTGTCTAGGGTTCACGCACCGGGGACGCAACCGCCCCGCTCTGGACTCCTGTGACGGTCAAGGTAGCGGTTGCGGAAGCGTTTGTTCCCGGATAAGTCATGATCACGGAATACGTGCCGGGTACAGCGTTGCCGTCCGTTGAGCACACCTCTGTATTGCCCGAGGCGGCGCAGGAGAGGTCGGTGCCGCTGGTGTTGGGGGTAATGGTTAGAATCCCGCCGTTGTCAGTGGTAATTTCTACGGGCCCCCCGTTGGCTGTAGCTGTGAACGTAAATGTGGCCGTGCTGAGGGTTGTATTGTCAACGCTGCCGCTGGTCGGATTGACCGAGATGGCCGTAATGCCGCCGAGGAAGACCGTCGCGTTGGCGGAAGCCGTCACAGCCTGGGCATTCGCCTGGATGGTTGCCGTGCCCAGAGAAACACCCTGGAGCGAGCCGCCGGGGGTGACAGTAGCCACGGCGGGTGTTTCGCTCGACCACGAAACGCCACTGGAGACCACGCCGGTGCTGCCGTCACTATAGGTGCCGTAGACCGAGAGCGCAGGGGTTAACGTGGTGCCGACCTCAACCTGCGGTGCGGACGGCGAGATGCTGATCGCCGTCAGCGTAGGATTCACAAAAAAACCCCTGCAGCTTACGGCCAGGGCCAGGGTTGCGAGCGCGGCGATCGCACCGATGAGGCGCAGTTTGTGTTTCGTAAGTGACATAAGGCGTTTGAGACTCCTGGAACTTGCCTTGCTTAAACCTGGCCTTGCTTGAACCTAGTCTTGCTCAAAACCATCGGCGGTCACGCGGAAAGCGCAGACAGCCAGCTTGTCTCTTGCGATACGATGATACGGTTTCCACCCAACGGCGGTTGTAAAAAATTGTAGCAGAAGATTCCGGGCTGGATGCGGAGTTGTACCTCCGTGCCTGCGCGGCCACCAGGGCTAACGCTGCTCTCCCATCTGAGAACGGAGGGGCAACGTGGGCTTGCGAAGAAAAAATGGCCAGGGCTGGAATCACCGCTGGCCATTCAGTCGACGGTCGGTCGTAATCGCTACTTATCGTGCTTCTCCTCCTCGGGAGGCTTCTTGTTGTTCTTGGGCGGCTGCTTGGGCTGGTTAGCCGGCTTCGCCTTGGGAGGGTTTGCCGGATGGGCCTGATTCTGTGGTGCGGCGTTTTCGGTGCGCGCAGGCGGAGTCGCGGGATGGGAGTCGCCCTTCATGGCGTTGTTCTGCATCGCGTCGCCCTTCATTGCGTTACCCTTCATCGCGTTGTTCGATTCCGCCGGGGTAACGCGAGCTTCCTTGGGCGACATGGTGGGTGCCTTATACGGGGCTCCGGCAGCTTTGGCGCCTACGACGCCTTTTCCGCTGAACTCGCCGGGGCGAGCGGTGGCCGCGACTGCGGGAGCGCCGTGATTATTCGATGCGAACAGGGCCTTGTTCTGACTGGCAGAGTGTTCCTGCTGAACCTGCGCCGCGACCGGAGCAGTATGGGGTTCGCGGGAATATGTTTCTTCCTGCGGAGTGGGACGAGCCGCGATGCCGCCTTCGCCGCCGTTAAACGCGACGTGGGAATCGTTGTTCACGATCACCGTATTGTTGACGTAGACGTTGGTGATGTGGACCGTATCGACATGCATGACGGCGGTGTTGTAGAAGAAAGTGCCGCCGCGCCATTCTCCGCCGACGAAGCCGACGCCGCCATAGCCGAAGCCGTAGTTAATTCCGCCATAGAAGCCGATGTGCGGGCCCCAGTAACCTGCATTCCAAACGTAGAGACCGTTGTTCCAGCCCCAGTAGCCGGGAGTCCAGAGCATGCCGACGGGTGCAACGACCCAGGTGCCGGGCACCCAGTAGTAGCCGCCGTCATCGTCCCAGGCCCAATAGCCCGGTGTCCACAGATAGCCGGGACCGGGAGCGATGGGCTGCTCATAAACCGGCAGCGCGGGCGGACCGATGTGGACCGAGATGCCAATCCCGACCCCGATCTGCGCGGAAGATGGAGAAGAAAGAGCTGCCGGAATAACCAGCAGCAGAAGCGCTAAGGTTAGAAAGCGAACTGCACAGTGAAATCTCATCGTGTCATCCTCGTGCCCGGCGGGCTTGCCTGAAAAAGCTAGCAGCGCAAAAGCCGGGCGAAATTGACGAAGTGTCACTGATTCAAGATCCTGCCCCAAAAAAGCTCTGGCTCCGGAGATTGCCTGCCGAAACCAGTTTCTAGACCCCGTGTTTTGGCCAGATCACGTTTCTCCTGTGTAAACACCGCGCACAGGAAGATGTTGCTGCCGAGAAACTGTTTGGAATGAGTGCGGTGGAGCCGACCTCCTTGAGGCCTAATTCGTTGGCTTAATTCGTTCTCCGGGAGCGGGCGATCCGTTCGTCGATGGGCTTGCGGCCGGCGAATCCCTCTTCGGTGCCATGCCAGTGCGTGATGGAGTGTTCGCCCATCTTCCAGCAGAGCAGCACGATGCGGCCCTCGACGTCGCAGGGAAAATCGAGCAGGCCGATATCGAGATCTTTAACCTGCACGCCGATGGAATCGATTTCGGCGAGAGCATCTTTCGCTCGTTGCTCAGCTTTGGCGCGCTCGGCCTTGCGCCGTGCGACGGCCACCACGTCAACGTGCGTGCCACCGTTCAGGAAGATGCGGTGACTAAGAGCCTGCATTTCACCCTCGACCTCTTCGATTAGCTTCTTGCCGTCGATGGCAGCCCGCAGCAGAGACTCGAGTACGGGCAGCAGAGACTGAGCTTCGTCGAGGGTGAAGGTGCGATCGGACATGGTGGATAGCTCTATTTTAACGCAATCGGCGAGGCAGCAGTTGGCAATTAGCGATTAGCAATTTCGGTGTCTGATTGCTCATGCGTCGGGTGATTCAGGCCAAGTGCTAATTGCTCGCTCTCAGTTCGTTGCCGGCTTGATCATTTCAATATCGAGCGTGATGGTGATGTCGTCGCCGATCGCTCCTGGAAGGCTGGTGATTCCGAAATCGTTGCGGTTGATTTTGGTGGTCGCGGATGCGCCCGCGCGCAGCCGGTCTTTACCCATGGGATCCTTGATCGCCGGCGTGGGGCCGTCGACGTCGAGAACAACTTCTTTGGTGACGCCGTGAATGGTTAGATCGCCGGTGACCTTCAGCTTGCCGTCTCCGGCGGCCTCGACCTTCTTCGACTGGAAAGTGATGGTGGGATATTTCTGGGCGTCGAGAAAGCGGGGGCTGCGCAAGTCGTTGTCGCGCATTTCGACGCGAGTATCCACAGAAGCAGACTCGATGGTGGCCTGAAGCGAAGCCTTGCCCGGATTGGCTGCATCGTAGTGCACCGTGCCGCTCACCTTGGTGAATGCGCCGCGAACGGTGGAGACGCCGAGGTGGCGTACGGAAAACTGCGCGGAGGAGTGCGGCGGGTCTAGCTGCCAGGTGTCTTTATCCTGATCCTGCGCGGCGGCGGATAGAGTGAGGAGCAGGGCAACTGCGAGAACGGGTGCGAGTAATGTTCGGGACATGAGG
>DATHOK010000293.1:0-7564 GCA_035484995.1 Verrucomicrobiia bacterium
GTAAATCAGGGTAGCCATGTTGGCGATCTTCTCCCGCACCAGACCGAAATCCGCGATGACTTTATTGAAAGCCTTGCGCTGCTTGGCGTAACCGATGGCGTGTTCGAGCGAGACCCGGCCTCCGCCTACGCACATGGCGCCCAACTTGAAGCGGCCGACGTTCAGAATGTTGAAGGCGATGATGTGGCCTTTGCCGATTTCGCCCAGCAGGTTTTCCACGGGAACCTTGCAATCGTTCAAAATGACGGGACAAGTGGAAGAGCCGCGAATGCCCAGCTTATGTTCTTCGCTCCCGATGGATATCCCAGGGAAAGTCTTCTCCACCAGAAACGCGGTAAATTTCTCGCCATCGATCTTGGCAAAAACGGTGAAAAGGTCGGCGAAGCCAGCATTGGTAATCCACATCTTCTCGCCGTTGAGGATGTAATGCTTGCCGTCGGAGGAAAGCTGAGCCCGGGCGCGGCAATTCAGCGCATCGGAACCCGAAGATGCCTCGGACAGAGCATACGCGCCAACGATTTCGCCGGCCGCCAGACGCGGCAAATATTTCTTTTTCTGCTCCTCTGTGCCGAAGTAAACCAGCGGCAGCAGGCCGATTCCGGTGTGTGCGCCCCAGGTCGTCGCAAAGCCGGCATACTGCGCGATGTGGTCAGCGATGACGGCGGCGGTTACTTTGTCCATTTCGAGTCCGCCGTAAGCTTCGGGGATCTCGACACCGCTCAGTCCAAGCTCTCCAGCCTTCTTCAGCAAATTGCGAGAAATGGAGAAGTCCTTATGCTCCATCTTCTCCGCGTTAGGCAGGATTTCGTTGACCGTGAATTCCTGCGCAGTCTGCCCGATCAATCGTTGTTGCTCAGTGAAATCTTCGGGCGTAAATATTTCGTCAGGGCGGCGGGACTCAAGCAGGAAGCTGCCGCCGGCGATTCTCGTCTTGGGTACCGCTGTGGTCGTGGCCATCACTAATCCCTTCAAACGCAAAATCCGCCACGGAGGCGAGACACAGAGAGCCTCCCAATTGTAAGCGAGAAAACAGGTAGAAGCGCGTTGCTTTGGTAATACGCGCGAGGTTACGCCAGATTCTCGAATATCCCGGCCGCACCCATGCCGCCGCCGACGCACATGGTCACCAGGCCGTAACGCCCGTTGCGGCGCTTAAGTTCGCGGATAATCGTTGCAGTGAGCTTGGCTCCGGTGCAACCCAGCGGATGCCCCAGCGCAATCGCGCCACCATTGCGATTTACCTTCTCGGGGTCGAGCCCGGCTTCCTTCATCACCGCCAGCGCCTGCGCGGCGAAGGCTTCGTTCAATTCGATCACATCGATATCGGAGAGCTTCAACCCAGCCATCTTCAGAGCTTTGGGTATCGCGAACACCGGGCCTAGTCCCATTTCTTCAGGCTTGTATCCGGCCGTGGCGAAAGAAACGTAGCGTACCAGTGGCTTGATGCCTAACGCCTTCGCGCGTTCGGCAGACATCACCACCGCTGCGGCCGCACCGTCTGACGTTTGCGAAGAATTTCCAGCAGTCACAGTGCCCTTCATGTGGAATACAGGTTTCAGCGCGAGCAAAGCTTCGAGTGAGGTGTCGGCGCGTGGACCTTCGTCCATTTTGAAAACAATTTCCTGCCGCTTAGGCTTCGATCCGTTGGGAGTAGTAAAACTCACGGGCACCGGTACAACTTCGTCATCGAACTTGCCAGCCTGGATCGCCGCCAGTGCCTTCTGATGGCTGCGCAGAGAGAACTCATCAGCCGCCTGGCGCGTAATGCCAAGGCGCTGGCCCACGCGTTCAGCCGTGAGGCCCATGTTGAGATAAGCGTCGGGGTAGTGGTTGACGAGCCAGGGATTCGGCGAAACTTTGTGCCCGCCCATCGGGATCATCGTCATCGACTCGGTGCCGCCAGCAACTATCGCCTCAGCGCCCCCACTCATGATGCGGTCGGCGGCCATGGCGATCGCCTGCAGTCCCGAGGAGCAAAATCGATTGATGGTGAGCGCCGAAACCTCTACCGGCAGCCCAGCGCGCAGCGAAGCAATGCGGGCCACGTTCATCCCCTGCTCGGCCTCAGGCGTCGCGCAGCCCAAGATGACGTCTTCAATCTCCTTGGTATCGAGTTGTGGAACGCGCTCCAGCGCGCCCTTGATAGCGACGGCGGCCAGCTCATCAGGACGAGTGGCGCGGAGCGTGCCCTTATGAGCGCGCCCTACCGGCGTGCGGACGGAAGAGGCAATTACGACTTCTCGCATGAGTGTTCTCGCTCGTGATAATTCGGTTCCGGCTATCGGCTTATTGGATGCTCGGTCCCCCGCAACCGCTTCACTTCGCCGGAGTGTAGAAATAGTAGTCAGCAGTGTAGGCACTCTTGGTCTCAGCATCGCGGTGAGCCGCATCGCAGCCTTCAGCCGGAGGCTGGCCGCCGTGCGTGTGAACCCGCTGAATGCTCGTCACGTTAGCGAGCTGACCAGTTCCTGAATGACTAACCACCTTCACCAGCAGCCAGGGAATTGATTGAGCATCAAGGGAGTCGACGTGGGCAACGGCCTTCCCGGTCACCTCGCTCCCGTCCTTCAGTTTCCATGCGGGACCGGCGAAATGTTGTCCGATCACTTTATCTTTTCGATCATGCAGCTCCGCGTCGGGTCCCTTGAGCGTCCAACTGAACTTGCCATCCGCCCCGGCCTGGCAGGTATAGATCTGCGATCCCGTCGCATGCGCGAGCAGCACTACATCTTCACCCGCGGGCACCTGAATCGCATCCGGAACGTCGGGCTGAACCTCTTTTTGGGGAGAATCACTGGCTTGGGCTGAAGCTAGTGAGGTCCCAAACATAACGACGCCGAGCCCAAAGACCGCGGCGGCAACTAGTAAAAGTTTTCGCATGAGCCAAATTGTAGCAGGCAGAAAATCCCTGGAGAAACGGCAACGGCTAATTCCGCAGCGTCTTACCCGTCTTCAGCGTGTACTGAATCCTCTCCTGCGTTTTCTTCTCTCCACACAGTGACTTAAATCCCTCTCGCTCCAGATCGAGGATGTACTGCTCGCTCACTGGCGTGCCGGGCGTAACGTTGCCCCCGCAGAGCACTTCGGCGATCTTTGTCCCGAGCTTCACTTCGTAATCGGTGATGAAATCGCCCTGACGCATCATGTGCACACCCATCCTGAGCGTGGCCAAAAGCCCTTCGCCGGGCGCAGGGATGTCCATACGAGGCACCGGCGGTTCGTAGCCGGCATGGACGAGTTCGAGGGCGCGAGCCTTGGCATCAGAAAGCACGCGCTCGCGATTCATGGTGATGCGGTCGCTGTCGCGAAGGAAACCGAGGCCGCGAGCTTCGTGTGCGGAGGTCGCCACCTTCGCTGTGGCAATCAATTCAAATGCTCGCTTCATGGCTTCGAGCATTTCGACCGATCGAGGAAGTCCGTCTCCTGAACCTTTGCCGCCACGCGCAGCCGCAGCGCCATCGACGGCGCGCAGCAGCATCTCCTTACAGCCTCCGCCTCCGGGCAGCAGACCGACACCGACTTCGACCAGCCCGGTATAAAGCTCGGCATGAGGCTGACGGGCCGCCGCGTGCAGCGAGATTTCCGTGCCTCCGCCCAGGCACAATCCGAAAGCCGCGGCCACCACCGGCTTCGACGAGAACTTAATGGCCTGCGTCATGCCCTGGAATTGCCGGATGGCGAGGTCCACGTCGTCCCACTCCTCTTCCTGCATGCTCATCAGCAGCAGCATCAGGTTGGCGCCGACCGAGAAATTCGTGGCGTCGTTAGTGATGACAAAGGCGTCGAACGCGTCGCCCGGACCAGCGGGTTTGAGCGTTTGCAGTATGAGGCCAACGATGTCGGCGCCAAGCGAGTTCATCTTCGAGTGAAACTCGATGCAGGCCACTCCGTCGCCCAGATCGACGAGCGACGCCCCGGAATTCTTCTTCACCACGCCGTTGGATTTCTTGGCAACGCTCACTGACCACACGCCGGCGGGAACTTGAACCGGCTTCCGGCCTCCGGCGGCCAGGTCGAAATAAACCCGCCCCGACGGAGTTTTGGCATCGTCGCCGTACCAGGACTTCTCGCCGGATGCCAGCAACTTCTCAACGTTCGCTGCCACCGGCTTGCCTTCTTTCTTCATGCGAGCGACGGTGGCCTCAACTCCTGCGGCGTCCCACAGTTCAAACGGTCCCAGTTCCCAGCTGAAGCCAAGGCGCATCGCGCTGTCGATCTCGACGATCGAGTCAGAAATCTCTGGCACGCGGTTGGCCGAGTAGGTCCACAAATCAGACAGCGACGACCACAAAAACGCTCCCGCCTTGTCGCCTTTCTGCCGACCGCCGCCTTCAAGTCCAAGCAACATGCGCAGCCGAGAGCCCGTGTCCTCGATATTCTTCGCCATGTCCAGCGCCGCGAACTTCGGCTTCTGCCTTGGATGGTATTCAAGCGTCTTCCAGTCGATCGCCAGACGCTCGTCCTCCTTGCCTTCGCCGCCCTTTGCTCTCTTGTAAAAACCGCCCTTGGTCTTGTCCCCCAGCCACTTCCGCTCGATCATTTGCCCGAAAAAGTCAGGCAGGCGAAGCCCGCTGCGCTCATCGTGTACATTCGTGGTCATGTTGCCGACCACGTGGCCGAGGATATCTAACCCGACGAGGTCGATCGTGCGGAAAGTCGCTGACTTCGGCCAGCCGACGGCCTCTCCCGTCAGCGCGTCAATGTCTTCGATGGTCAGGTCCATCTCTTGCATCAGGCGCATGACATTTAAAACGGAGAACGTACCAATACGATTGCCAATGAAGTTCGGCGTATCCTTGGCGAGCACTACGCCCTTGCCCAGATGCACGTCGCAGAAATGCGAGACGGCATCGATTGCAGCCTGATCCGCTTCGGGCGTAGGGATGAGCTCCAGCAAACGCATGTAGCGCGGCGGATTAAAGAAGTGCGTCCCGAACCACGAGCGCCGGAAGTCCTCAGAGAATCCTTCCGAAATCTTTCCCACCGGCAGCCCGCTGGTATTCGTGGTAACGATCGTGCCGGGCTTGCGCACAGCTTCAACTTTTCGCAGCAGCGCCCGCTTAAGCTCGAGATTCTCAACCACGGCCTCAATGACCCAATCCACCTCAGCCAGCTTCTTCAAGTCGTCATCGAAATTGCCCACGGTAACCAGGCGGGCAAGAGAAGCATCCATAAACGCAGCAGGCTTGGATTTCTTTGCTGCGTCAAGACCTGCAGCAGCAATCTTATTCCGCCCCGCCGAGCCCGCGCCGGGCGCAACGTCCGCTGGAACGATGTCGAGCAGATGGCTGGGAACGCCCGCGTTGGCAAAATGTGCGGCGATGCGGGCGCCCATGGTTCCTGCTCCAAGGATTGCGACTTTATTAATGCGTTTCATAATTGAAACCTCAGTTGATAACTCGCGGTTCCCCGGTGCGCCCCTGTGTCCTCTGTGTTTATGATTTTGTACGGACAATTGGCAATCGGAAATCGCCTATGGCAATTTATCCACCGCCCAGTCATTGTTGCCAGTGTTCACCACAATAATGCTGGAAAAGTGTCGGCGCGGGCGGGTGCCTTTCGCAGTCTCCGTAACCAGGACCACCGGAAACTCATAGCGCCCGCGCTTCAGCAGCTTGCCCCGCTCGATTTCATAGGCGCCGGATACCGGCTCGGAGAAAAAAGTTTCGACGCCCTCCGTGGTGACCGCTTCCTTGGCATGGCTGCTGAGCAGCGCCGTCCCGCTTTCTACGTCGCCAGACTGCCATGCCTGAAGAAAGTGATCGGCTGCCGCAAGTGCAGGGACATAGCCCGGGTCCAAGGCAGAAGCTCGAGTCTTGGCCGCTACTGGCGACAGCAGCAACAACACACAAAGAAACAGCGAGATCAGCTGACGAGAGAACGCCAAATGCAGTACTCCGCGAACAGACATCAGACCATTATGCGGGATAACGCGGCCTCGAGGGAATTTGACGATGCTGTACTCTAAAGTTCGGAGTGCGATTCCACGTACTCCAGCGCCCGCCGCGCCATTTGTTTCTCCCCCTTGTAAGCGAGCAGCGCGACAGCATCTTCCAGCCGCACCCAGCTGGCGCGTGCTACCTCAACTCGCATCGCGGGCGCAACATCGTTGATGCGCCCGGAGCGGTATTGCATCAGATAGAAACTCACGATCTTGAACACGCGCGCCCCGTCGCCCCAAGCCCGCGTATATACATACTTGCTGTCGCCGAGCTTGGTTACCGGATCCGCGTTCACCCCGGTCTCCTCATAGACTTCGCGCACCGCCGTTTCCAGCGGCTTCTCGCCAGGATCCACCAGGCCTTTGGGCAGCGCCAGCACCGTCTTTGGCCGTCTGGCTGCGCGATTCGATTTGCCACCGGCGGGGCTGGCAGGCGCGTCAGCCGGCTCGATTGCAGCCATCCACCAGGCTCCTTCCCGGAACCGGATAACGACCCCGCCGGCTGATATCTCCCGCACCATAACCGGCAAGTTAGCAGGATTACGGGAGTTAGTCATCTTCGCCCGACGAGGGTAACACTCAGGTAACATCCGCCAGGCACATCCCGTAACTTAAATGGCACCAACGTGCTCTGCAGCGTTCCGCGATCTCGTGGCATCCTAATAAATAACAGGCACGTGGGTTCCCGCAAGGGACGTGGAGTTCCGGTGAAGAGTCTTGGCAGGATCATCCGGTCAGTACAAGCCTTTGGGCGGGAATTATCCGGCAAGGGGGCCGCGCCTGAACTGCGGATTCCCACCATCGGAGTAGCGCTCGGCGGCGGCTTTGCCCGAGGCATGGCCCACATCGGAGTCCTGAAGGTCCTCGAACAGGAAGGCATCCCCGTCCGCGTTATCGCCGGCACCAGCGTAGGAGCGCTCATCGGCGCTTGCTACTGTAGCGGCCTTTCCGTCGAAGAACTCGAAAGAGTGGCGCGCTCGGTTCGCTTCACCACCTTCGCCCGCTGGACGGTTTCACGTTACGGCTTCGCCTCCAACGACCGCATGGTGCAGTTCCTGAACCGCACCTTGAAGGTGAAGACCTTCGAAGAGCTGCGCATTCCTCTGGGCGTTACCGCCACGGATTTCAAGACTGGCGAAGGCGTGGTCTTTCATTCTGGTTCCATAATCGACCCCATACGTGCTAGTTGCGCCTATCCCGGGATGTTTCTGCCCGTAGAGATTCGCGGGCGCTGGCTGGTCGATGGCATGCTCTCGCATCCCGTGCCTACGTCTCCGCTGCACGAAATGGGCGCCGACCGCGTCATCGCCGTTCATTTGCGAGGACAGTGGTCGAAAGACGGCGCGCCGCGCCATCTCTTCGACGTGATCGGACAATCCTTCGCCATCGCCCAGGACCAGATGAGCCATCTCTGGCGAGGCGCGGCCGACGTGATCGTCGAACCCGACGTGGCCGGCTTCGCCTACGACGACTTCAAGCGCGCCGGCGAACTGATCACCTCCGGAGAAATAGCGACGCGGAAAGTCCTGCCCGAAATTCGCAAGTGGCTGGAAACGCCGGAAACATCAGCGGCGGCGAAAGCCCATCCTGCCGTGGCGCGCCCCGTGCCCATGCCGGCGGACT
>DATHOK010000294.1:0-15215 GCA_035484995.1 Verrucomicrobiia bacterium
CCCATTACTCTACAGCGAACGTCGCTGACGGATCAATGGTCTGCTTGGAGACGTTGTCGTTCACCTTGATTTGGATCTTGTACAAGCCCGGCTGCAGATTGGCCGACGCAATCGATTTCTGCAGCGTGACCTGTTCGCCTATGTTGCCCATCTTCTCGCTGGATTCCACTTGCTGGACCACCGACTTGTTGGTGGCTAGATTCACGATGTCGTACTCGAACGTGGCCGAAGGTTTGTGCGTTTTCTCGTCCACGCCAAGATTATAGACTTGCATCCAGAAGTTTACTTTCTGGTCACGGCTGCGCTTGAATAGGGCAGGCTGGCCGTTCGCCGGAGCCACGCGTGGACGCACTTTGTTCAAGCCGATCACGAATTGGCCCGTGCTCACATCCTTGGTCGGCACCGGCTCCATTACATCCGCCACGATGAGCGAGGAGGTTGACAGTTTGTCGTCGGAATACTCGGGCACCACAATGCCGCGGCTCCATAGGCCTTTGCGGTCGCCGTTCACATCCTTGACCGCAATCTCGACCTTGTAACGTCCAGGACGTAACGGCAGCGCCTTCCAATACACCGCTGAATTCTCCGCCGTACGGGGCAACAGTTCCGCGGGGACATCCACCTGGACCGGGTCTTCCTGGGTTTGCACGATGCGTCCGGTCAGCGTCGTCACGCGCATAAAGATGTTGACAGTGCCGCGCTGCACGCCGTCCTTGTTCGCAAACGTGATGTCGCGATACTTCAACTGAACAGTGATTGGCACCAGGACCGTGTCCCCGGTGACCTTCACAAAATCGGTGCGGACATCAAAGGGCATCAGATTGGTAATGAGCTTGGTGTTGACGATTTCTTCCAGATCTTTGTACTTTACCGGCGGAGGCGCTTGCAGCTTGGCATACGTTTCCAAACGATCGAATTCCTTGGTTTGCAGGTCCGAATTCATCGGGCCAGCTCCCAGTTGCTCCAAGCCCCCGCCCGTGAAGCGGCTCGTCTTGCTGGCCATACCCATCTGCTCGTACAAGGTCAGGCCAGCGTTGGGAGTGTACTTCAGCGCGTCCTTTTCCGACCGGTCGATCGTCATGTGGTAGTCGCCGCACATGCAAGTGTCGACGAATTCAATGATGATTTCCTGACCAATGCCTTCCAGGTAGCGATAGCGCCAGTCTTCAAAAGGGAACGTCGAAGTCTCGCCGCCACCCTCTTCCAGAGGCCGTTCATAGGAGCCGCCAGAGGGATGCGAGTCGACTTCGTCGGCCGGGCCGTACATGATGTAGATCCGTCCCCGGTCACTTTTCCAGCCCGGGATTCCCGCGGCGAAATGCTCGTTGGCATAGGCAATGCGCCGGTAGTGTTCTTCCTTGTATTCGTTCTCTTCGGTGTCGGGCGTGGGATCGCGGCGCTGCCAGAAGGCTTCAATAAAATTGTCGCGCTCTTCGTCATTCGAGAGCTGCTTGAATGCGGCTCTTTCCTCGTCCGTAATAATCCAGACTACGTCCTCGTTCAGCCACTTCTTATAGGTTTTGCTGAGTTCGATGTTCAGGTTTCTTTTCTGCTGTTTCTTCTGTTTTTCCGAGGGTGCGCGCTTGAGAGGATCGGCCTCATCGGCGGGTTGTGTCTGGGCGCCGGTTACGGTGGCGGCGGAGTTCTGATCGCCCGCTGCGGCGGGCTTGTCGGCCTGGGCGCTGGCTGAGCCGCCTAGGGCCATGGTAACGGCCCAGAAAACGAGTGATATAAGGTAACGCGAACCAACCCGGAACATGAGAGGGACTCCTGCCACGACAAACTTCGTCGTTCTATTTTAGGCCCTCAGTTGGGCGAAAGCAAGGCTAAGTCACGTCACAAGAGTAGATTGACAGCCCCAGCCAATCCTACCGTTGGACGCGGGCGGCCTCCCGCCGAGTTGCCCCCCGATGCCATGAATATTTCTTGGGCTGGGCCGGGACCAAGCTATAATTCTGGCTTACTATAATTGTGCGTTCCGGTCGCCCTGCTCTCGGGTCCTCAGGGTCTTAGGTACTCTATTCCAGTTTGGAACTTTCCTGCCCCCAGGATCGTATCCCTGAATGTGTGCCCGTCACCCTCGCGAACCGGTTAGCGGCAGCCCCGAACCGTGACGGAAACCATGAAAACTTGGAAGAAAATCGCGATTGGCGTCGGCGTAATGGTGGCATTGGGTGCAATCGTCGGTTTCACGGTCTATCAGAGCGGCAAGAACGTGGTCACGGTGCAGACTGGGAAGGTCCAGCGGGAGGACTTATCCTCGGTGGTAAGCGCCTCGGGGGAAATCAAGCCCAAAACGTACGTCAACATCGGCGCGAATGCTTACGGCAAGATCACCCACCTGTACGTTAAGGAAGGGGATCACGTAAAGAAGGGTCAATTGCTGGCGCAACTGGAAAACGTGCAGTCCTCGGCGGACGTGAGCGCGAATCAGGCCTCGGTCGAAGCCGCGGAAACGGATGCCATCGCGGCCGACGCCGCTCTGAAGACGTCGGACGCCGATCTTCTGCGCGCCCAGGCCGATTACGAGCGCAACAAACTGGATTGGGATCGTGCGCAAAATCTCTACAAAGACGGTCTGATCGCAAAATCGGATTTCGACAGCCGTCAAAACGCCTGGGCCACGGCAGATTCCGGGTTGGTACAGGCCAAGGCGCGAGTCGCACAGGCGAAGGCGCAGAAAGATTCCGCGGACCGGCACGTCTCCCAGGCGCGAGCAAATCTCACCAGGGTAACGGATGTTCTGCAGAAGACTACCTATGCCGCTCCTTACGATGGAGTTGTTACCAACTTGCCGGTGCGGGAAGGCGAGTCCGTAGTCATCGGCATTCAAAACGCTCTCGGCAGCACGTTGCTTACACTCGCCGACATGTCAGTGATCACCGCCGAAGTGAAGGTGGATGAAACTGACATCGTAAACGTGCGCCTGGGCCAGCCCGCTGAAGTCACCATCGACGCAATTCCCAACAAGGTTTTCCACGGCACGGTCTCAGAAATCGGAGACAACGCCATTGTGCGCTCGACCGGCGTAGCCACTTCGCAGCAGGCCACCGCCAGCGAAGAAGCTAAAGACTTCAAAGTAGTGGTGACGGTTAACGATCCTCCGCCAGATTTGCGGCCGGGTCTCTCGACCACCGCCAAGGTCACAACGGCCGCCCGCAGCAACGCCCTGACGGTTCCGATTCAGGCGCTCTCCGTGCGCACCAAAGCCCAGTTGGAGCAGGAGAAGTCAGCCACCCCGGGGTCAGTTCATGCAGCGGCACCGGCACCTAAAGAAGTTGCATCCAAGGACAAGAGTAATAGCAATAAAGACCAGAAACACGACGTGCAGGGCGTCTTCGTCATTCGCAACAAGAAGGCGGAGTTCGTGCCCGTCACCACCGGCATCGCCGGGACCAGCGACATTGAAGTGCTCGATGGCTTGCGCGAGGGGGACGAGGTGATTACCGGCAGTTACAAGGTTTTGCGCACGCTCCGTTCCGGGAGCAGCGTGAAAATCGATAACTCGGCCCCGAAGAAGGAAGACGAGACATAACCTTCGCCGGCTTCATCCGTCCAATGGAGAAGCCTGTACGGGTCTCGAACAAAACGGAGCTCTCGGAGTCGAATCTAATCTCGGAGAACCCAGTGGCACCGGAGCAGGAGAAAAATATGGCAGCCGCAGAAGTCATCAGCATGCCCACCAACGCCGTTTCAGTGCCACCGCCGCAGTCCTGCATGATCGCGGCTGAGGATCTTTGGAAAACCTACGACATGGGCTCGGAGCAGCAAGTGCACGCCCTGCGCGGGGTCAACCTACGCATCGAGCGCGGAGAATATGTTGCCATCATGGGACCCTCGGGCTCGGGCAAGTCGACGCTGATGAACCTGATCGGCTGCCTGGACACGCCGACCAAGGGCGAATACTGGCTCAATAGCCAGTTGGTGAGCGAGCTCGACGACGACGAACTGGCGCGCATCCGCAACAAGGAAATCGGCTTCGTGTTTCAGACCTTCAACCTGCTGGCTCGCGCCACGGCTCTGCACAATGTGGAACTGCCTCTGATCTACGCCGGCATTCCGACCGGAGAGCGCATCGAACGCGCCAAAGCCGCGTTGACGGCCGTCGGCATGGAATCGCGCATGACGCACAAGCCCAACGAGCTTTCCGGCGGCCAGCGTCAGCGCGTCGCGGTCGCTCGTGCTCTTGTGAATCGGCCTTCGATCATCCTGGCGGATGAACCTACCGGCAACCTCGATTCCGCGACCGGAAACGAGATCATGGCCTTGTTTGACCGCCTGCACGGCGAGGGAAACACCATCGTACTGGTCACTCACGAGCACGACATCGCCGAGTACGCTCACCGCGTGGTGAACATCAAGGACGGAGTGGTCGAGCGCGACGAGCGCAAGAAATAGCCTCTTCGTAAAATATGGAAAGTCCGCGACAGACAGTGCTCGTAGGTCTGCCAAGTGCCGCCTCGAGCCACGCCCCTGGGTCATACGAGTCCTGGTTTTCCACTGACATCGCAGTCGCTTATCTTGTGGCGGCCGTCGCGTTTGCGCTGCAGATGGCGACCAATGGCCGCTACGGATATTTCCGCGACGAACTCTACTATCTGGCTCTCTCGCATCACCTGGCCTGGGGATATGTAGACCTTGCTCCCATGGCGCCGCTGGTGGCGTACATCGGACGCGTGCTGTTCGGTGATTCCTTGCATGCGCTTCGGCTGTTGCCGGCGCTCGCTCTAGGCGCTGAAATTCTCATCACCGGCTTGATCACGCGGGAACTTGGCGGCAGGCGCTTCGCGGTACTGCTGGCCTGCCTGGGAGTGCTTGTAGCTCCGGTAATCCTCGCCAACGCCGCGCGCTTTTCCATGAATCCGTTCGAACCGCTGTTCTGGATGGGTGCGATTTACTTTCTGCTTCTCGCAATCAACCGTGATCGGCCGCAATTTCTAGTGTGGGCAGGGGTGCTGGTGGGGCTTGGACTGGAAAACAAACATTCCACTGCTTTCTTCCTGATCGCCCTGCTGGTGGGTTTGCTGGCAACTTCTCAACGGTGTCTGTTCCGCAGCAAATGGCTTTGGATTGCTGCCGGCATCATCGTACTGCTCGCCCTACCTAACTTGATCTGGCAATACCGACATGGATTCCCCACCTGGGTTGATTTGAGCAATGTAAAAAAGATTCACAAGAACATCGAACTGCCGCCGCTACCATTCTTGAAAGAGCAGATTATGATGTTGCAGCCGCTCAACGCGCTGATCTGGATCACAGGACTCGGCTTCCTGCTGTTTCACGGCGAAGGCAAGCGCTACCGCGTTCTGGGCGCGACCTACGTGGCATTCCTGGCGATCATGATGGCTCTCCACGGCAAGAATTACTACCTCGCTCCGATTTATCCCATGCTGTTCGCCGCCGGTGGAGTGTTCTGGGAGAACTTAATCGCAGCACATTCCCGGCTGCGCTGGGTGAAAGCGGTGCTGCCGCGGGTGCTGATAGTCTCGGGTGTTATCGCCTTTCCGCTCGTTCTTCCCATTCTTCCTCCCGATAAAATCGTCCCTTACATGCAGGCGCTGGGCGTGGCTACGCCTCGCACTGAGACGCACATGAGCAGCACTCTGCCGGAGCATTTCGCGGACGAATTCGGCTGGCCGGAGATGGTCGCGCAGGTCGCCCAGATCTACAACGCGATGCCCGCCGACGAACGTGCCAAGACCGCCATTCTGGCTGGAAATTATGGCTCTGCCGGGGCGATCGATTTTTTCGGCCCGCGCTACGGACTGCCTCCATCCATTAGCGCTCATCAGAATTATTACTATTGGGGATTCCGCCAATACACCGGTGAGAGTCTGATCATGCTCAACTGGCAACTCGCTGACGCCCAGTACTGGTGCAACAGTGTCGAAGAAGGCCCGAAAATGGCGGATCCCTACACTATGAGCTGGGAACACTACACCGTCCTGACCTGTCACGGACTCAAGAAGCCGCTGGCGGAAGCGTGGCCGCACTTCAAAGTTTGGGACTAAGCCGATCGCCGCTCATGGACGTTTGGAGGACTAACTCCAACTGGCGTCCGATTTGCCTGACCCGGGTATCGACACCTCATCCATCGCCGGCGCCGAGGCCACCACCACCTTGTCCCGGCCTCCACGCTTCGCTTCATACAGAGCAGCGTCGGCTGCCCCCATCAATTCCCTGGGCGACATACCGTGCGCAGGAAACGCCGCCACGCCTACGGAAATCGTAATGATCCCCAGCGACTTGCCCTGATACATAATGGTCAGTTCCCTCATCTTCGTTCGCAACCTCTCGGCTCGCGCGCGCGATGTTTCCGGGTCGGCCGTGGGTAGGATCACCACAAATTCCTCGCCTCCGAACCGGCATACGAAATCCTCTGCCCGAATGCCCTTGGTCAGCGACGCTCCCGTCTCACGCAACACCACGTCCCCCGCATCGTGGCCATAGGTGTCATTGAACTTCTTGAAATGATCAAGGTCGATCATGAGGATTCCAAGTGACTGCGCCGCCCGGGCCGCGCGCCGCATCTCGCGTTCCAACGTTTCCTCAAGATACCGCCGGTTGTAGAGACCGGTCAAAGCATCGCGCACAGACTGGGTTCGCAGCGCCTCGCGCAATCGTATATTGGCAATCGACAGCCCAACTTGCGCCGCAAAAGTTGTCTTGAACGAGAGTTCAGATGCGTCCATTTGCGGCGCCACATCCGTAGCCTGAAAGTGCACGGTCCCCAGAGTTTCTCCCTGGGCCATGATGGGAGCGCACAAGTAGGTGTTCTTGACCTTGGTCGCGTGAGCGCAGGGCGCCGTGGAGTCGCCGGCTAATACCAGATGTGGGTGCCCCGTGCGCAACGCCCAGCACGAAGCCGGCTCAAATACGGCCGCGGGCACGTAGCAGTCACCCCATGAGCCGATCACTTCGGCGATGTTGCGCGAAGCATCCAGCAGCGCCATGGCTCCGGGGACCGTGGAAAATATCTTGGGCGCATAGCCCAGCGCAGCCGCGCACACTTCCTCCCGACTAACGCAGCTCTGCAGAAGTTCGCCCATCCTGGCCAGCATGGCGGCTCGCTCTGAGCGCCTCTTAAGTTCTTCCAGCATTCGTTCATTCTGCTGATCGAGTTCTCTACGGGCAAAATCCTTCTCCAGCATTTCTTCCTGCAACAGTGCGTTCGTGTCAGCCAATTGCATGGTCCGCTCCAGAATCCGTTGTTCGAGAATCTGCTGATTCTGTTTTTGACTCTCGATGTCGGTACAGGTGCCGAACCATTTGACAATTTCTCCTTTCGCGTCCCGAATGGGATTAGCTCGTCCCAGAAACCATCGGAAGCTTCCATCTTTGCCACGCAGTCGGTATTCGACGTCGTACGGATCCCCGGTGCTCAGCGCACTTTTCCACTTTGACACGCAACCGTCCAAGTCATCCGGATGGATGATCGCGTGCCAACTCTCTCCGCGTAATTGCTCGAGTGTCAGCCCCGTGTAGTCAAAGCACCGCTGGTTGAAGAAATCGTCCATGCCGTTCGGGTCGGCGGTCCAGATAATCTCAGGTACCGCTTCCGCCATTGTTTGGAAGTACAACTCACGCTCCCGCGATGTGCTGAGATCGCCTTTCTGCAACGCCTTGAGCCCGCCAAGGAGCGATGAAGCAACGGCTCGCCCCCACGTTAGCCGACCCGCGAAGGCAAGCGCGGCAATCAAGACGAGCATCACCAATGCGATCGAAAGCGCGACAAGCCTGTAGTCATAGGGAGCGCTGAGTACGGCAATCGAATTCATCGCGGCCAACAACCCTCCGACCCCACAACTCCTAATACGTATGAGACAAGCCGGGATTCTCCCGGGCGCCTCTGCCAAATCTCTTTGCTATCTATCGGCAGAAGCCGCCGATTCCGTGACGGGCAGGTCCAGTCGTTGTCAGTGAGGCCGCAAACCAAAAGGCCTCTCCGCCGAGAGGCCTTGCTGAGAGGTGATTAGGAATCGATTACTGCGTCCTGCCTGAAGGTCCGGATGCGGTAGCATCTGCCGGTGTAGGAGTGCTGGCAATGAAGAAGTTGTGATCGTAAAGATTGCGGTACATCAGCCCGGCAATCTCGGCTGCCTTCGGACCAAACGTGGGGCGCCCGCCCTGCAGGAAGACCACGACTACGATGCGTCCCTGGCTGGTGTTCGCGTAGGAAGCGAACCAGCCGAAGCGAGTGCCGGCGTGGGAGCAGGTTCCGGTTTTGCCCAGAATCTCTTCCTCACTAAAGTTGAGCCCCAGACGGCGCGCCGTGCCGTATTGCACGGCCCCCGCCATGCCGTCAGAGATTTCCGGAATCAGCGGAGCAATATCAAGCTGCCGTTTGATGCGCGGCTGGAAATTCGCGACTTCTTCGGGCGCGGTGGGATGCTGCAGGTAATAAAGCGTGCCTCCGTTGGCGATTGCAGAAACCATTGCGCCCAACTGCAGGGGCGTCATCGAAATCCCCTCGCCGAACGAACACATCTTGCCCACGCCGCCAAGCTTCTGCGGAATCACCTCGTCAGGATATTCTCCCAACTGCTCGCCGGGTATGTCGTAGCCCGCCAACTCGCCCAAGCCATACTGATGGGCGTAGTAGGCAACTTTCTCGAATCCCAGCTTCCGTCCCAATGCCTCGAAATATGCGTTGTTGGAGTGCGCCAGAGCCTCGGTGAGATTCATGCGGCTGCGCGCGCCAAGCGAGATTTCGGTTTCCTTCGAGACCACGCCCTCGTTCAGCGCCGCCAGCGCCACTGAAAGCTTGATGGTCGAACACGGTTGCGCGCCGCTCGATAGCGCCAGCCTCTGATTCACCATGGCCAGCACGCGTCCGCTGGTGGGCTCGATCGCCACCACCGTGCCATTCATGTTGCCCAGAGCATCCATCGCAGCCTGGCGCACAACTGGATCTTCCCCTGCTGTGAGATCGCCGGCGGCGATGTCGTCGGCGAACGAACTGACAAAGAAGCGCTCGTGATATCGGTGATGCGAAGCGCTGACCGATGCCCGCTTCAAGCTTGCCATCGGGGTGCCCATGCTGGCGCTGTGGCTGCTAGTACCGGCGCTGTGGCTGGTCGTACCCAGGCTAGCGCTACTAAGGCTCGTCGCCCTGCGAACCGCCGTGCTGCGGCCGCTCGCCAGATGACGCATGCGTCGCCGCGTGCGCTGGCTCTCACTCACTTTCCTGGATTTCGTTTTGCTGGTATTCAGCGGGTGCGGGTTGACGTGCGCCGCCCACATTGCCGGCGCAAACAGAAGCCCACCTACCATCACTACCAGACGAAGACAGCGCGTTCCCGACTCAAACATCTTGGTTTCGTTTCCTCGAATCCCCGGCTTTCCTTATTCCCTGAACAGATGCACGAAGCGTACCAGTCTGCCGGTCTTGACGGTAACTTCGGCCAATTTCGTGATACTACGGGAGTTACAGCGTTCCAGGCAATAGAAAAGTTTCTATCGCATAAAACATTAATTTCGATCTAACCCATTACGGAACAGGCACTTAAATGGAAATTACCTTGGTTCCACAGCCCACAGTAACAGGTTACCTGATTACTGAAAAGATACGGCCCGCTGTGCAAAGCTTTTCCTCTGGCAGTGGTCAGCAAACAACATCAAGCAGACACGCTCTTACTGGCCACCGATCACTGATAGATCACTGATAATTGATGACTGGCCGCTGCCTTCACATGACTTCGCCGCGCTTGCGGAGAAACGCCGGAACGTCCAGATCGTCTTGCTCGAAGTTGGCGACCATCGCGCTGCGCATCCCGTCCAGTGAAATCACCTCGCCGCCAGCATGGGCTAGCGCGGTACGGCCGATTGCAACCTGCGCGATCGCAACCGGGGACGACTCTGTCATCCTCGCCTCATCCATCCTCGCCTCATCCATCCTCAGCTCGGACGTCGTCCCTCGATACGGCTCGGGAAAAGAAGCGGCTGATGCCGGACCTACGGGGTCGGGAAAATCGTTATTAGAGAAACCCATGGCATCATCGTGTGTCGCTGCAAACGAGTGGTGCGCTTCCGCCCGCTGGTGTGCCCGATTGACACCCGACCCGCTCACTTCGCGGAAGCCGGTGGCGATTACGGTGATCTTCACCGTGTCCTTCATCTTCTCGTCCATCACCGCGCCAAAGATAATATTCGCGTCTTCATGGGCTGCGCTTTGAATGATAGTGCAAGCCTGCTGTACCTCGGCCAGCTTCAGCGAAGCCGAGCCCGTGATGTTGATCAGAATGCCGCGTGCGCCGTCGATCGCGCCAGCCTCGAGCAGCGGAGACGCGATGGCCCGCCGTGCCGCTTCCGTCGTACGATTTTGGCCGCTTGCCGTTGCCGTTCCCATGACCGCGTAACCCATGCGCGCCATGATGGTCTTCACATCGGCAAAGTCACGGTTGATGATGCCGGGAATCGTAATGATGTCGGAAATTCCCTGCACGCCCTGCCGCAGAATGTCATCGGCGATGCGAAACGATTCGAAGAACCCTGCGTTCTCGGCCACTGCCAGCAGCTTTTCGTTGGGGATGACGATCGTCGTGTCCACCGATTCCATCAGTTCGGCAATTCCTTTTTCCGCCTGCGTCATGCGCCGCTTGCCTTCAAAAGAAAACGGCTTGGTGACGACAGCTACGGTGAGCGCTCCCATTTCGCTCGCCAGCGACGCGATAATCGGAGCCGCGCCCGTGCCCGTGCCACCGCCGAGGCCGGTGGTCACGAACACCATGTCTGCGCCCTCGAGCGCCTCGATGATTTTGTCGGAGTCCTCGAGCGCGGCTTTGCGCCCCACTTCCGGATTCGCGCCCGCGCCCAACCCATTCGTGAGCTTCACGCCGAGCTGCAGCTTCACCGGCGCACGCGACATGCGCAGCGCCTGTAAGTCCGTGTTGGCCACGACAAACTCGATGCCCTCGACTCCGGCATCGATCATGCGGTTCACCGCGTTGCCGCCGCCGCCGCCCACGCCGATCACCTTGATCTTGGCATCGTTGAGCGGTTCCTCGTTAAAGCTGATGCGAATGCTCGAATCTTTTTTCATTTTGTCCACCCTAGTGTAGATTTCGTCTCCATCTGTGTACCGACTGCATAGAAGTGCTCAGTGTCTAGTGGTCAGTGACCAGTAAGACCTTGGACGTGTTGTGATTCCGACTTTACTGACCGCTGGCCACTGATCCCTGGACACTGTTTTTACCCCACCAGCATTGCCTTCAATCTCGATCCCCACCGATCTCCCTGAAACCCGCGCGCTAAGCGCGCTCTCTGCCCGTACGCCACCATGCCCAGCAGCGTGGCAAACTCCGGCTCGGCGAGCGTAGCCGGCATTTTTGCCAGAGGCGTAGGCCACGACAAGCGCACCGCACGCCGCAGCACCGATTCGGCCACGTCGAACATTCCCGGCAGCCGCGACCCTCCGCCGCTTAGCACAATGCCCGCCAAACACGCCTCGAACATTCCGCTCTGCCGCAGAGTTTCACGCATCATCTCAAACAGTTCGCGGGCCCGCGGCTCGAGAATTTCGGCCACCAATCGTTGCGGCAGCAAACGCGAAGGCCGGTCACCTACTGACGGCACTTCCACTTCGTTCCCTTCCGGAATCAAGGTCACGATGGCATTGCCGTATACCTTCTTGATTTTTTCCGCCTCCGCCAGTGGCGTGCACATGCCCACCGACAAGTCGCTCGTGAAGTGGTCGCCGCCAACTGGAATCACTCCCGTATAAGCCACTGCGCCTTGTAGGAAAACGATCAGCTCGGTAGAGCCCGCACCGATGTCGGCCAGACAGACTCCAAGCTCTCGTTCGTCGGCGCGCAAAACAGAATCGGCCGCCGCCAGCGGCTCAAACACGGTGTCGTCCACGTGGACGCCGGCGCGATTCACCGCCGTAATCACGTTCTGCGCCGCGCTCGTCGCTGCCGTCACCAGATGCACTCTCACCTCCAGCCGAGCCGCCATCATGCCCAGCGGATCATGCACCCCGGCCTGATCGTCCAGAATAAATTCCTGAGGCAGCAAGTGCAGCACTTCGCGATCGGCGGGCAACGGAATCGCCCGCGCCCGCTCCACCGCCTGCTTGATCTCGTCGCGGCCAATCTCCCGCGGACGAGTGCCCAGGCTGATGCCGCCATGGCTGTTCACGCCGCGCACGTGCGCTCCGCCGATGCCCACGATGGCATGCTCAACCGCCGCCCCCGCCACGTCCTCGGCCGCCTCCACCGCCTTCTGAATCGACGCAACCGCCTTGTCCAGTTCCACGATCACGCCTTTGCGCGAACCCCGGGATTCGGCCATCCCATGCCCGCGATATCGCAGGCCGCTGTCAGTGACCTCCACGATGAGCGCGCACGTCTTCGAGCTGCCCACATCGATCGCCGTCAGAAAATTTCCTTGCTGATTCGCCATTCTTTAATTAGTCCCTAAGTAAATTCTTCAACCTGAATCTCCAAAAACTGTTCTTTCGTCGAACTTTCATTCCCCCGGCCCCTGGCTCGTCTGACTCCTAGCGATTGCCGGACTCGGCTTCTGACCGCCGGTGCCGGAAGATTTAGTCATCGGCTTCGACGAAGGCGATGGATGGGGTTTCGTGGCCGCCGCATGCCGGGCCCCATTGTCAGAGCCATGGTTAGGGCCAGGCAGTGCGCTCGCCTTGCTCGCCACAGCATTCTTCGTCGGCGCAGACGTTCCTGGCTTCCCCGCCGGCGTCATCCGTTTCGTGCTTGGTGCTTTCCCCGTCTTCGCGACGATCCTCTTGACCTTGGTTTTGGCCGCGTTCTTGCTTCCCCCAATCCCAGCCTTAGGATCAAGTTTCTTTTCGGTCAATTCAAACGCAGGCTTGGGCAGGGTCCGGTCGTGCGGCGACAAGCGAGTCACCAGGGCCGCCGGCTTCACTCCCGCCGCTGCGGCCGCTCTCGCAACCGCCGGGGTCAACGCTGGCACGGCTTTCGCGCTCTGCTGTATTTCGGGATTCACAATGATCTGGTTGTCGTAGCGCAGGTCCACCGACTCGAGCTTCTGAAATTGCTGCCGCCAGGCCTGCGCGTGAGTTACATAAATCTTGTAGCGCCGCAGATAGTCCGACGATCCCAGATGCACCAGCACATCGCCCGCAGGATCATTTACCCGCACCTTCACGTCTTCCAGGTCAGTGAGGTCCACTTCGCTCAAATCCTGGGAATAGCGCGCGCCACCCGAATCCAGGTCCCGCACCATCTCCTCATAAGTCTTCATGCGCGGGGCCCGCGTTGAAACCGGCTCGCCCGGATTCATTCCCAGAATCACCGGAAAGGAATAACGACGCTTCGCAGTCAATTCCATCAGCGTCCCGCCCGCGTCAATCAACGACATACGCGGCCCCACGCGGGCGAATGCTACCGGCGTGCGCTCGTGAATCTCCACCTTCAGGCGGTTGGGAACGAACCGCATCACGCTGGCCGATTCCACCCACGGAATCTGCTCCAGCTGCGCCTTCTGCTGGGCCAGGGGAATGAAAAAGATGTTGCGGTCAATGTCGGCGCCCATCACTTCCATGATCTGCGCCTTGGTCACGTTCTGCATTCCCGCAACTTCGATGTTGTCGCTCGATTCCACGCGGAAGCGCCAGGAGCGCTCGCCGTAGTGATACAGCCACGCCGCAGCCAACGCCGCCACGCAGCACACCGCAGCGGTCACGGCAGCCCGGAGCAAAAGGTTCGCAGTTTTTGGCGGAAAAGAGCTTCTGCGGGCGGAGACCCGCTTTTGCCCGCGCAGGAACGGAGATTCCTCGTCTACATCCAGGTCGATCAGACGCGCGTCGTCCATCTCCAGATCGTACTTGCTTCGATCATGGAGGCCCTGGCGCACAGCTTCAGCGCTGGGTGGGTACAACTCCTCCTGCAAGATGGTGGAACCGGACTTCCGCGCCATCAGTCAGGTCAGTTGTCGCTGTTGAATCGCTGAGCCTCCAAACTATAACTTCATTTTGTGATTTCAGATAGACAAAATGTTGGTTCTTTTTCACAGGAGGGAATCGGAGTGGGTATCACCGAGGAGAATCAGAAAACTGAGGGTTGGAAAAGAATCATGCGGAGATGGCCGCCTCGACTGTCCGGCCTTGGCGAAGCCCAGCCGCACCCAGCACAACCCTGCCGGCAAAAAAAACGGACGCAGCCGTTTAGCCGCGCCCGCCTTTCCGGAGAACAAAAACTCTAAATCGGTCCACCGCCGGTCTCAACCCTCACCACCGGAGCCGGAATCATGGGAACACGCGGAACCCTTACGCGGGGAACATTCACCCGCACCCGCGGACAAGCCATCACCGGAATCTCTGAAGTGTTAAATGCCACCGGCATCACGTGCACGCGGGCGATTCGCGCCTCGATCCGCGCCCGCTGCGCTTCCATTCGCGCCATTGCCGCTTCTTGCCGGACCGACATGGCTTCAATGCGGACCATCCCGCTCTGCGTCCGTGCAATCTTGCCCTGGAACCGCGCCACTGCGGCAGCCAAACGGCAGGACGCAGTCTCGTCCCGCGCCACAACAAGGTCGGCGTTTTCCACGAATCGGTCAACCCGCTCCGAGGCCAAGTCAATAAGAGTCCCCGACCGGTCAGCAACCCGTTCGATAGCCGTATCGATAATCTGGTGCGCCCGAGCCAAGCCGCCATCCTGATAAACGCCGTTCAATCCCAGCGCCAGCACCCCAGCCGCCAGCCATCCCCAACCCTGTGTAGTTTTCATCGCCATCACTCCGTCTGCCAGATTGGACGAACCTCGCCCTAATCCGTTAGCAATAGAGAATACGCGGCCATCTGGAAATTAGTTCCCTACTTCCACGCGCTCTTTCAGCTTTTCCAGAATCATCGGCCCCAACTGCGAAACGCTGCCCGCACCGAGGGTGAGAATCATGTCCCCGTCCTGCGCCACGGCAGCAGGCGCACTAACCGCATCCGCGAACGACCCCACATACTCGGCGCTGCGTCCACCCTTTTCGCGTATGGTTCGCGCCAATGCCTCCCCGCTGACCCCGTCAATCGGCTTCTCGCTCGCCGCATAAATGTCCAGCACAAACAGCGAGTCAGCATCCCCAAACGCCGCAGTGAATTCCTCCAGTAGATCGCGCGTGCGCGTGTAGCGATGCGGCTGGAACACCACATGAACTTTGCGAAATCCGCACGACCGTGCCGCTGCCAGTGTCGCCTTGATCTCCGTAGGATGGTGCCCGTAATCGTCGATCACGCT
>DATHOK010000295.1:0-14598 GCA_035484995.1 Verrucomicrobiia bacterium
CGGCTCCCGCGTGAGCATGTGCTTTTTGCTTTTCAGGTCGCGCAGCGGGACGCTCGGATTGGAGGGCATCTCCGCCTTCCAGCCGAGAATGTCGAACACCGTATACACGTGATCGATCTTGACTTCGGCAATGTCCATGTATTTCTGGAGGAAATACACGACCACAAGATATTTCGCCATCACATCGGGCGGGTTCTTCTCTGCGACAAATGCCTTCAGATCTTTCTTCGCCTTTGTGACATCCAGATCGTTCATGAACTGCGGCGTCTTGTAGCTGTAGCTCCGCTTCGAGCCGGAACCGTTGCCATTGGAGGTTTCCACTTCTCCGGCAGCGTCATCAGCCTCTGCTTCTTCGGTGTCCACGACCTCGCCCTGCTCAGTTTCCTCGTCCTCATCCACAGCTGCTGGTGTAGCAGCACCCGCACCCGAAGCGGCCAGGGCAGCCTTCTGCCTAGGCGCTGGAGGCAGCAAAACGCCCGAACCCTTCATCGCCTCAGTCAGGTCTCGGATAGCCTTGAAGCCATCGGCCAGAACGCTATCCCCACCCTCCACTGCGAAACCAGCCACAAAAATTTGGAGCCGTCCCTTGCTTGTTCCATTTCCGGTCAGCTTCGCCTTCTGTTCGTCTTTCTTAGCCATACTGATCCTTCGACTTAATGCTCCAGAGCCATGAAAATGCTCCTTTTGCAAAGTGAGTAACAGTCTATTCTAACACTCTAAGGGAAATCCTGTATGCGGCTGGAGGAGGAAATGTCGAACCTTCCAGCGAATGTGATATTCTTAAGTTTCGCCAGCGTCCGATTCGTTTGGGCCATCGTCGGCTGGCGAGCGATCTAGTCCAAACGGGGCCGCGAGGACTCGCGGTGCACGACCACGCGCTTCCCTTGTTATGATCACTACTCGGGAGCGATGTTTGACCCTTGTTGATTTCCGCTCTCGAGTGGTAACAGGGGGCAAGCGGAAGACTCGGCCCCAAGGACATTTGGCCGTTTTGGTGGAAACGGCAGAACTGCAAAAGGCCTCGCTCCGGCGAGGCCTTTTTCGTGTTCAGTATTCGGTTGGCAGGGGAATGCAGGCCGGGGGCGGGTGGCCCATTCTTTCGCGTTGTCTGCGAAAGGGTGGGACCGCGGAGCGTTCAACAATTTCCACAGGCCCACTGTGACATCTGACCTTGCGCCCGAGATTAAATCGCGTAATCATGGTCGAGGCCGTGACGGTTGGCAGAGGCCGACTCCCGACGCCCTCAAGTCCTTTGTTGTCTAGATTTTAGTACGTAAGTTCTTTGACATCCGTATTTTGCGGGGAAAAACGTGCTTAACCCGATGATTCCATTGGACCCCAGGGGGGAGGGGGGTATCCGACATCTTCGACCGGAGCACCCACCAGCCATCCGCTCCCGACACGCTCGACGAAGATTTATTTTCGAGAAGAAATCAACAGGTCGGTACGAAGCCGCGAATGGCCCATCCTTTCGCGCTCTCTCGCCATGGGTTTAGCTCGTCGGATTCGATAACCTGCAAGTACCGGGGTAGTCCACTCCTGTATCACTTTCACCCCCTACTCAACTTCGTTGAGTCCAGGGCGCGAAAAGCGTACGATGCGCAGGGAGAATCTCGTGGGCTGCCTCTTGCTCGTTGTCTTTCTGGCCTTTCCTCGGATCGCACTCGCATTGCTGTTCTTTTTCTCGAACTATTTAGAGCGAGCGTACCACGGCCTGTTACTCCCCTTACTTGGCTTTCTGTTCTTGCCCCTAACCACGTTAGTGTATGCGTGGATGGCGAATACACGACAGCCGTTAGCCGGCATTAATCTGCTGATCCTGATTATCGCGGTTGTGATTGACCTCGGCGGCGTTGGTGGAGGCGAATATCATCGACGGAGACGGTGGCAGGACTAGCTGTCGAATCTACTGAGTCGTCATCGATGCGAATGGACAGCCGGCGAAGAGACTGCGGTTGTCTGGGAGCTGACATTCTTATGGAATGATTACACCCACGATCCGGATCTTGAACGCTCTAGCCTACTCGGGCCCCTGAGACCAGCGGCGGGAAGAACTCACTGCCGAGTGAAAGATGATCTAGATGACAACAAAGGTTTGCTCCTTGCAGCCAGCAGTTGCGCTTTGTGAGAGAGCAGCTCCAACCCGTGTCCGTGAGTTTCATGCTCAAGGATTTCCAGCTCGGAGCGGCCGGTCGCAGGATCAATCGCTAGCTCCGCCTCACCCATGGCCAGCCGGGCCTCGCATTCAGTCTGGTAATAACCCAACCTCTTGGCGGTCACGATTACTGAGCGGAGTCGTTGGATCACTGTGGCGAGCGCGGAATGTCCCGACGCCTTCCCCCCAGCCGCTAGTTCGATGCGCGCGCTCTGAATCGCGGCGGGCAGCTTCAACGCAGGATCGGGGCTGGTAACGGTGAGCTTCGTCGCGCGCTCCATCGCCAGGCGCGCCTCATCCAACTTCCCCTCAGCCAGCAATGTGCGGCTCATCGCCATATATGCACTGGCGCTATCCGGGTCACTCTTCTCCTTTTCAAACTCTTCAATCGCCGCGCGCAGCAAAGGTTCGGCTTGGTCAGGGTGGCCTTCTTCGAGGGCAAGATCAGCAAGCGTTTCCTGGCTTTCTGCGACCGTGGACATTGCGCCCATTTTCTGCCGAATATCGAGGGCAGCTTGATACTGTTGGCGCGCGCCTTTCAAATCCCCTTCCGCTTTCAATACATCTCCGAACTCGCTCAAGGCTCCTGTCCGCTCCCCACCAGGATCACCCTGAGTCTGGCGCATTGCGTCAACGACCTGCTGGGCATGGCGATGCGCATCCTGCACGTCGCCCTGCGTCAACTCCAAATCAGCAAGCCTGTAACAGGCATAGCCGGGTAGCACGCCATCCAATGAAGCCAGGATCTCGATAACCTTCTCGTAAGTCTTCGCTGCCGCGGGCAAGTTACCGCGGAGGTAGAGGATATCCGCGATATTCGAGAGTGCCGTCGCCGTGTTGTGCTTGTCTCCGGCTTGTTCAAAATGAAACTTAGCCAGACGGTAACACTGCTCGCCACGATCCAGATCGCCGTCGTCTGTATAGCCGTTCCCCATATTGTTGAGGATGACCGCAGTTTTCAAGTGCTCACCCGTTTCCCCCAGGATCTTGAGTGCCCGTTGATAAGTCGCTCGCGCTTGCGCAATGTGGCCCGCTCCCCCTTGCTTGTCCGCCATCAGACGAAGCGCGTCGGCCGCTCCTAAATTATTTCCAGCAGCGCGATAGATGTTGTAGGCGTCCTCGCAGGGTGCGTCCGCCTGATCAGGATGCTCCCCGTAAAGAAGATTCATGCACTCCCACAGGCGCGCCTGGGCGTAGATCAGCTTCTTGCCTTGGCCAGAAGCTTTCGTGGCGGCGCGGCGGACCAGCAGGAGGCTATCTGCTCTTCTGCTGGCGGGCACTGCTTTGGCTTCCGCCATATCGATGCGAGGGTCGTCGGATGCGGGCGCGGGCAGCCGTCGCAGCCGGGCGATTGTGTCTAGTGCTTGGTATGCATGACCGGAAGCATTCTGGGCGGCGGCAAGCTGCAAGCCGTATTCCACGCTATCCGGGAACAGCTCGAACAGAGCGCGGAAGGTGGAAGCAGCCTTCTCATGGTCTGGCAGACTCTCGTAGTAATCACCTTCCACTTGCAATCGATCCGCTTGTGGCAAATCGATGGCCAGATCCAACGCCTTTCTTGCTTCTCCTTTGTGTTTTTGTTCATAGCCGAGCTGGCTCAAGGCTCGTCCTAGCATCGCGTGTGCGAGCGAAAATTTGGGATCCGCCCTGGTGGCTTGCTCCAACAGATCCTTCGCCGCTAAAGCATCGAACTCGCGCAACCTGGCAATTCCAAGCGCATAAAACTTTGCTGCTTCACGATTCAGAGGCAATGATGCAAGAACGCCCGCCTGTTCCGAGTCACTCACTCCGGGAACTCCCAGCCGCTCTCGCAATCGAGCGCCTGTGTCGGATGTAACTTGGAGCAGGTCGTCACTGCTGCTGGTCTGGGCAATCTGGCTGAGCACCTCGCCCGTTCGAGCATTCTGGAGTGTCACATCGAGGCGCAGTTGCCCGCGATCCTTTTTGCCGATCGCAGTGTACGACCCGAGGACAAGCACGTCACTGTTCAGGGCCGTTCCAATGCGCGCCGTAGTCTCGCGGCCCAGTGTGCCGGTCTGCGGCCACGGCGACGAAATACGAAGGTTTGCGACCTCTTCGCCCGAAACCAGCCGCAGTTTTTCCCCAGTTGCGAGTTCCGTGCTCAGCATTTCCGCGAAAGCAGTTCCCATCCAATCGTCCTGGGTGCGGCCGGAAGCATTGCGAAACCCGAGAACCGCAACCGATTTACGGGTTGGAAGTGATGGGCCGGCGCTGGAGGGCGACTGCGCAGCCGGCAGAGAACGGTGGCCGTAGAAATACCACCCCAGACTCAGGAGCACGAAGACCACAAAGGTCACTCCATAAATAAGAACCCTTCCCCGAATGAGGAACGTTTCGGGCCGTTTCCCTGCTGGGACCTGCGCAGGAGGGGTCGCCCCGGTCGCCGTCCCCGTCGTCGCTGGAACATTGCCTGCCCCGAGGAAGTCCGCCGTCGGGATTTCGGACGGCTTCTCCTCGACCGTTACCGGCGCGATGAACCGGTACCCGCGCTTCGGAACGGTTTCGATGAAGACTGGATTTTCAGCAGGATCGCCCAAGGCAGCCCGTAAGCGCTTCAAAGCCGCGTTGAGACTGCCGTCGAATTCCACATAGGTGTCGGCCGGCCAGAGCTGTTGGCGCAACTCCTCGCGGGACACGACCTCGCCGGCATGTTCCAGAAGAACGGTGAGAAGGCGAAAGGGCTGATCCTGCAGCCGGACGCGCATTCCTTGACGCAGGAGCTCGCCATTTATCGAATGGGCCTCAAAAAGGCCGAACCGATAACTTCGCCTGGAATTTGCCGTTGTCTGCATCCCTCGGCGTGGGCCGCCCCCTTTTGGCGCGAAAGCATAGCACGAACTCAGCAAATCAAGTCATAAGTTTTTCTAATCGCATGAAAGGGCGATATTTACCAGGTCATTCGGGCATCACGACCAGGTCCTTTGACGAACTGACATTTTTCGCGCACTCTGCCGCTCGCGCGGGATAACCCGCGAACCCGCGACCGATGATTCAAGAGCTTTATCGCGATCGAAAATGCAAATCGGAGAAAAAATCATGAAGCGAACTCTGGGGATGTTTCTAGTGACCTTGCTGCTCTGCGCCGAACTGCTCAGCCAGTCACAGCAGGCCACCAATGCAAACCCGATCGTACCCACGCTGGTGAAGTTCAGCGGGTCACTCACAGATATCAACAGCAAGCCGTTAAGCGGTACCGTCGGCGTCACATTCCTGCTCTACAAAGATGAGCAAGGCGGAGCACCATTGTGGATGGAAATCCAGAACGTCAATCTAGACAAGAGCGGGCACTACACGGCGGTGCTGGGTTCTACGACGAGTCAAGGATTGCCGACCGACCTGTTCGCTTCGGGGGAGGCGCGCTGGTTGGGAGTGCAAGCAGAAGGGCAAGCTGAGCAGCCGCGCGTGCTGCTGCTCAGCGTGCCCTACGCTCTGAAGGCCGGAGACGCAGAGACCGTAGGAGGACTGCCGGCTTCGGCCTTCGTGCTGGCCGCGCCTGCGGGCGCCGCCATGGCCAACACAACTGCCAGCGCTCTCGCGGTTCCGAACACTGCCACGGTGGCGCCTTTGGCATCGTCCGACGTGACGACGACAGGCGGAACGGCAAATACAATCCCATTGTTCACAACCGGAACGAACATTCAGAATTCGATTCTTACGCAAGCAGGAACGACGGCGGTGAACGTTGGCGGTAAGCTCAATCTTCCAGCCACCGGCACTGCGACGACCACTGCCGGCTTCGATTCGCGTCCGGAGACGATGGTGGCGTCAGCTTATAACAGCAGCGCCAAAGCCGCAGTCGCGCAGACATTCCAGTTACAGGCCGAACCGGCGGGCAATGACACCGCAACACCTTCCGGGACTTTGAACCTGCTCTATGGCTCAGGAACTTCCGTTCCGGCCGAGACTGGGTTAAGGATCAGCAACAAGGGACTGATCACGTTCGCCACCGGCCAGACGTTTCCCGGCACGGGATCTGGCACGGTGAAAAGTGTCGCCAGTGGCGCAGGACTCACCGGCGGCCCAATCACGGCATCAGGCACGCTCAGCATCGCAAACGCGGGCGTGAGCAACACAATGCTGGCCCATCCTTCGTTGACGATAGCGCCGGGGACAGCTCTCACCGGTGGCGGCCCTGTCGCGCTAGGCGGCACTACAACGTTGAACGTCGACACCACCAAAATTCCGCAACTGGTCGCCAACAACACGTTCACCGGCAATGAGAAGGTCAGTGGCAGCGTGACTGCTGCCAGCTTCACCGGCAACGGCGCTGGGGTAACCAACGTAAACGCAAGCGAGTTGGGGAGCGTGGCGGCCGGGAAGTACGCGCGGCTGGACCTTTCCGACGAATTCGCGGGCGATGTCGACGCGGCGGGAAATCTAGTGGTAGATGCTGCCGAGACGAATTTCGGAGGCATTTTCCCGGGGCTGCTTTTCCCTAACAGCAGCACTTACAGCGCGATCACTTCGACGCAGACATCCGTTGGGAACCTGTACGGCCTGGATTTTTGGACCGGAGGCGCCGACCGCATGGTCATTGCTGAACTCGGCAACGTCGGCATTGGCACATTGCACCCTTACACAGAGCTGCATTTGGTCCGGAGCAACTCCGGAGGGCTGGGTCCGTCGATCACGTTGATGAACAACGGCGGGGGCGCCGGATCAGGCGCCTCAGTGGATTTTGACGGATACGATCCGACGGTCAACGCACCCACGGTGCGCATCCAGAGTATCGACGATGGCCTTTCGTCCAGCAGCCTGACTTTTCTGACTAAGGTTCCCGGGGCTGCCACGAACGGATTGGTGGAACAGGTGCGGCTCTCGGATTACGGCTCGCTCATCGTAGATTCGAGCAGCCTCAACGCCCTTCTGTTCGGGAGCGGCGCGTCAGCCGGAAATGGACTGATCTTCGGAGGGCCGAGCTCGGGAGAAGGCGTCGCTTCCTGCCGGACGAGCGCGAGCGCGTGCACGGATCCGACTTATTCTGATGTTAACCACCAATATGGCCTGGATTTCTATACGGGGTACGGCAGGCGCATGAGCATCGATAATGGCGGCGCCGTGTACGACTGGGGCAATATGTTCGTCCAAGGATGTACAAATTGGGGGAACGGGGACCACCAGGGGAGTTGTTTGTCAGACGCGCGCCTGAAGACCAATATTCAACCGTTTTCCCACGTCCTCGAAAAATTGGCAGAGTTAGAACCTGTGCATTTCGACTGGAATCCCTCGAACCCTCCCGAGCTACATCTCCGCGGTGGACGTCAGACCGGGTTGATCGCGCAGCAGGTGGAGAAGATCTTCCCGGAAATGGTCACTATGGGAAACGACGGTTACCGACGGGTAAACTATGGCCAGCTGCCTTACCTGCTTCTCGAAGGCGTACGGGAGCTGAAAGAGAGCAACGACAGCCTGCGGGCGGAAGCTAAGGTTCAGCGAAAGCAAAACCACCAAGCGCGAGCGGAGATCGCCGAGCTCCGTCGCTCCGCTGCCGCCACGGACACCAGGGTTGCCAGGCTTGCCCGCTCCAGCGCCGCCAAGGACGCACAGATTGCGGTCATGAGCCTTGAGATACAGCAATTACGCAAGGAACAGCAACAGATGGCAGTTCTGCTCGCTCGATTCGCGCCACCTCAGGGTGAACAGGGAAAATCGCAAAGTGCGGCGGCTCGCCCCGCCGTCGGTTCGCCAGCCGCTCGGGCTTCGGAGGTAGCCCAACCGCAGTTCTGACTGGCGCCATCGACCACGGTATGTTCGGCCTCGCGGGAACCCGCTTCGAGCACCCTATGCGGCTGATCCCACTTATCGCGCTACTCGCCTTGTCCACCGGAACGGGGGCGGTGGACAAGGTGCAATCGCTGAACATCAAGCTCGGACTTTGGGAAGTGGCTACGACGGTCGCTGCAAATACGGAAATTCCGATTCCCGCCGGACTCCTGGAAAAACTGACTCCCGAGCAGCGCGCTCGAGTGGAAGAGCGCATCAAAGCCAAGTCGTCGGACGCACCCAAAGTGATCCGGCGAAAGTATTGTCTGACCAAGAAACAACTGAATAGAGGACCGACCTTCAGCCCAGATTGGGAATCTTGCAACCATGTCATTCTCGCTTCGACGAGCAACAGACTGGAAGTACGATTTGAGTGCGCCAGTAAACCTCAAGAGGCTAAAAGCGCTGGAACTCTGCAGATTGAAGCCATAGATCCAGAAAACGTGAAAGGCTGCGTCCGCCGAGCGATCAGCCGTGATCGACCGGCCGACTCAAGTTGGATATTCACTGCGAAGTGGACCCATCCGATCTGCGGCCCGGCCAAATAGTCTCTTGAAACCAAGCCTGCTGCCGATGAGGGGTGTCCGATGCGCAAACTGGGGGTTGTTCCAGATCGGCTCTCGAGAGTTTCACACGATGAACGCCCTCTGATGCAAATATAGGGTATGGTGCCAAACCTATGATCGGCGAGTACTACTGGTCGACCGAAGCTTCCTTCGTCGTGAATGATCTTCAATTCTTCGCGTGCTTCGGCTTGGCGCTCAGGCCATCCTCGGTAGACATGCCGTTCGATGGGTGGCCGTGCAAACGGCGCATCCTTGCGCCGCATCACGGCTGACGGCTCCGCACCTAAGGTCGCGCGTAAGCTGGGCTGTCGGGCTGCGGGGGATCATAGTCGCGGCCGTATTTGTTCTTGTGCGCGAGTTCGAGATTGGATTCGGCGAGGCTGAAGCTTCCAAGGAACGTCTCGCCGGGAGTTACTGTTATTTCCTTTTCCGCGGCGTGCAGTGCATCCGGCGAAACCGAGGAGTGGAACACATGCATCTGGTAGCGGCCGGGGATCACGTTGCCGATGCTTATCTCGCCGTGCCCGTTGGATATCGAATAGTACGGAGTGTTCAACGCGATCACCACGGCGCTCATCTGGGCATGAATGTTGCAGAAGATGAAAGAAATGCCAGGCTTGTCGAACTTAACAAACTGAGTGGTGCCGCTCTCGTAAAGTCCGAGATCGAAACGCTTGCCATCGAACAACGAAAACACGTTGTGAAAGAAAGGATCCTGATTGGGAAACTCCACCTGCCCTCCCGCCGGGATGACGAGCAGGGAAGGATGGAAACTCTTGTCCTTCTGCACCAGTTGCGGGATTTGCGAGGTCTGCTGTGGCGGAGGCTGCGGCGCAGGAGTCGTCCCCAGCGGTGTGAGCCAGACCACAACTTTCGAAGCATCGTTGACGCGATGTCCGTTTCTGGTGAGCTGCACTTTTCCCTTGAGATCTGTGCCCTTAAGATCTGTACCCTGATCGGCGCCCTGATTCACGTCTTGTGCCGAGGCTATTACAAAGAGAAAGGGCAGCAACAGGATGCAACCGAACATCCGGCGATGAAGGAGGCGAAGCATGTTCAGAATAGTATCCCCATGGAAAGATTGATCTGGTTGGTGACGCTCGCACTGTCATAGATGGGGAACGTGTGCAAACGTCTGAATTCGGCGGACAGCAATAAATCAGATCGCGGCCGATAGACCAGGTTGCCGAGCGCCCCGCGATTGCGCCCCAGAATCGGACTGAAGTTATTGGCATCAACGGCGAAGCCGCGCACGTCGCCGGCGAAAGCGTCATCTTCAGCGAAGACTCCATTCAATTCGAGTTTGGGAGTGAGTTGGAACTTCAATTGACTCCAGCCTCCGGCCGAATCGAGCCCGCGAATGCTGGTCGTCGAATAGTATGGATCGCCGCCGAAGAGAACCGCGCGGCCGATGCCAGCGCCCAATCCGCCCGCTCCACGACCCCGATAGAACTCGCCGGAGAGTGCAAGCCGACGAAGGATCGGAATCTGCCAATCGGTCATTCCGGCCCAGGCGTCGACGTCGCGACCCCAGGACCAGTTCTGCCGACCGTAATATCCCGCAACGCCAAAGGTCAACGGATGATCGAGCACGGGCCGAGACCACGACGTGCGCATGGCATACGCCGGCTGACCAGATTGTTCGCCGGCCGTAGCAGAGCGGTAGAAGGAGTTGTATGGCGCTTCCCAATCGAGATTGTCGAGAATTCCGCCTTGCCATGTCAGTGTCTGCTGGTCGGAAAGATCGAAGCGATGCTCGAGGCGAAGTTGCGGCGTCCAGCCCCACAGGTTGCCCGCGTAAGCAAACGCGGGAGTGGCGAGAGAGGCGAACGACGTCGGAGAAAGCGGCGAGATGAACAGCGAATCCTGGCCCCCGATCATTGAAGTGTGTTGCCAGTCGAGCCGCACGCTGGCAGTCTGCAGGCGAACCAGACCGAAGTTCACGCCGTTGGGAGTTGAGGGAAAGCCTCCGGCAAAATCGAACTGCACATTGGCTGAACTCTTGGCGCCGGCCAGGGTTGGTCCAAAAATTTCCAGGCCGATTTCGGTTTGCCGCAAGGTGGCCCCAAAACTCGACTGAGGACTGCCCGGCGCGACCGGTTGTGCATAGTCGGGAATATCCAGGTTGTCGGAACCTCCTACATTGTGGAAGGCATTCATCAAAACAATGCCGGAGAGCCGGGCGCGATACTTGGCGGCGGTTTCCACCTTGGTCTGGTATTGCTCATTGATCTTCGAGCCCAGCAATTGCGCGGATTCTTCCAGCTTCTGAACGCGGTTTCCGAGATCTCCGCTCGCTGCTGCTGTTTCAGATGCATTGGGCGAGACGGGCGCAGCCGATTCCGCCGGAACAGAAGCGGGCGGGCCGGCATTCGCCGCAGCCGCGAGCGGGGCCAGCAATTTACGCGTGTCCTGTAATTCCTGGCGCAACTCCTGCATTTCGGCGCGCGACTGCGCATTCTCGGTGCGCATCTGCTCGATGACCGCGCGCAATTCGCGCACTTGCGAATCGAGCTCCTGCAGCGAGCTGTCCGCCGGCTGAGATGCCATGGCGGGTGTGCCTTGCTGCGCCAGGCTGTAGGCGCTCAAAACAACAAAGGCAGCCGCCATGACAGATTTCCAAAGCGCGAGGGTCCTTGGGTTCTTCACACATCCTCCTGCGCGACATTCGGATCATCGCGAAATCAAGAAAATGGGAACGGGTGACTACGTATCCGAATGTCGAATTGAGTCTTCAGTCGCTCGATCGCCGGCGACAGACAAAAAGGGATGATCCGCCAGCTCATCGCCGCCGCCGTCCGATCCTTGTGGAGCGCGTCCCGGTATCGTGATGCGAAAAACGGTCCGGGCGTCGGGAGTGCGCTCCATTAAAACCTGGCCACCGTGATCTTGCACGATCTTCTGCACGACTGTAAGTCCGAGGCCGGTCCCGTTTTCTTTCCCGAAGCTCACGAAGGGGTGGAACAACCGGTCCAGAATCGGTTCCGCGATGCCGGGACCATTGTCTGAAACCTCAATCGTGACCGCTGAGCCGGTCCCGCTGATCGTGACCTGAACTCTGCCCTCGCCTCCGGGCGCGGCTTCGCAGGCATTCAGTAGAAGGTTATAAAGAGCGCGCTCCAGCTTGCGGGAATCGAACCAGGCCAGCTTCTGACCGTTGTTGTTGATCTCGATCAGAGTGCCCTGATGGCGCGGATGCAAGCGCACCGCCTGCGTGGCCCGCTGAGCGGTTTCAACTACGCTGCTGTAAGCGGGGTTCAGGGACTCGCGGGTGCGGGCGAACTCGAGCAGGGAGTCGATGAGGTCGGTCATCTGGTTCACGCCCGTGCGGACCTCCTGATAGAGCTCTTCACGCTGAGCCGAGGTCAGACGGCCGTCACAAAGAAATTCAGAATTAGCAACCACGGCGGCGAGCGCGTGGCGAAGGTCGTGGGAGATCGAGCTCGCCATCCGTCCAATCGTCGCCAACTGCTCCGACTCGAGCAATGCCTGTTGCGTTTTGAGCAGGCTGGAACGCATTCGGTCGAAGGCTGAGGTCAGTTCCGCGACTTCATCGCTACCGCGGGGATCGAGAGGGTGGTGAAAATCTCCGTGCTCCAAAGCGCGAACGCCTTCCACCAGGCTGGCCAGCGGGCGAGTGAACGTGTGCGAGATCAGGAACACGAGACCGCTGCCGATCAGAACCGCCGTGAAACCCAGCAGCAACAGCAGCCGATTCAGATTATCGAGGAACTTCGCAGCCTGATCGTAGGATCCCAGTACGGTCAATCGCACCGGAGTTTGCTGGCTCGACAAATCCAGCGACGTGGCCACAAAATTCTCTTTGCCCACTTCAACATCACGGGGTGCACTTTGCGACAATCCCGCAGCCAACGCGCGCACACCTGGACTCTCGGCCTGCGAAGGTGTCAGGGTGGTGGCGACAATTTCATCCCCGTAGGAGAAAGCTACCTGGCTGGCGGAGACCTTGCTTACCTCGCGAGCCAGCCGGTCATCGATTTCATAGCCGATAATCAGGAAGCCGAGCAAACCACCTTCCGTCTTGGAGCCGAAGTAAACCGGTTGCATGAAAGTCTGGTAGAGATGATGGGCGTCGAACCACCAGTGGCTGGAGTCCTCCTCGTTCAACGATCGCCCAAAAAACTGCTGCGCGGCCTCGCGGCTGAAGCCTTTTGACTTTGTATGGAGAGCGACAACCTTGCCGTCGCGGTCGGCCAGCACAAGAAGATCACTGCCGGTCAGCGGCCAAACATCTCTCGACGCGTCCTGGATCGTGGCCGGGTCGTGAGCGGTCAGGATGGATCGCGTGATGGGCAGGTACGCCACTAATTCGGCAGAGTGAGTCAGCATGACTTCACGATCGTGCTGAAAGTTCTGGAAAGTAGTTACGGAGTTCCGCAGATCCTGCGCGATTCCTTCCCGCACATGGTTGCGTACGCTGTGCCGCACGACCAGAAGGCTTAAGGCTGTGAGGCCAGCGGTGATGACCAGCATCGAGAGTAGGAACCGGGTGCGCAGCCTGGTCCGAGACACGAGTGCGTTTCCGGACTGTACTGGAAAGGTCTGCGAGACGGGTTCTGACGAAGGGGCCAAGGGATCTCAGCGAACGAACTTATAACCCATGCCGTGCACAGTGCGGAAGTGTACCGGACTGGCGGGGTCACGTTCCAATTTTTGGCGGAGCTTCAGGATGTGGTTGTCCACGGTGCGTGTAGAGGGATAGTTCTGGTATCCCCAGACTTCGTTCAGCAATTCGTCCCGGCCGATCACACGGTCGGCATTTTGCACCAGGAACTGCAGGGTCTTGAACTCCTGCGCGGTCAGCACCACAACCTTGCCGTCACGCAGGATTTCCATTTTCTTGAAGTCGATCGAGATGCCGTCGAAACTCACTAGGTTGATGGGGGCCGTTCTCGAGGTATGCCGTAGCGCGGCGCGCACCCGCGCGAGCAGCTCCCTGGGGCTGAAGGGTTTGGTTACATAATCATCGGCGCCCAGCTCGAGCAGCAGAACTTTGTCGGAGACGTCGCTGGTTGCGCTCAACACGACGATCGGCAAAGCCGGAGCCTGGGCCTTGACTTCCTTGCATAAGTCGCTGCCAGAAAGTTTGGGCAAGCGCAGGTCGAGAATAATGACCGATGGGGGAGCGGCCTGAAAGCTCTCTAGCGCCGACTTTCCGTTGGCCTGAATCTCAACCGTATATCCCTCGGATTCGAACAGCCGCTTTAAAGCCTTTTGGACAGCGGGATCATCCTCGACTACTAGAATCTTTCCCATCGGCCGCACCGAGTTCATTGGATCCGCCAATCTAGCCGCGTTCATAGGTGTTACGATCTGACCCATAATGCCATCCTTACTCGATTCGAATCCATCTTCTTGAACCGGTGCGAGCCTACCGGGATTGCCCACGATGTGGCCCTCTATCACTGAAAGCTTACAACGTTTCCGGCCACTTTCTCCGTAGTCGCAAAGGTTTGACAAATTTTTTACATTTGCACGTCGGAGCTCGAGAACTCTACGGCAACAGGCGTGCAGCGAATTTGCTTCTCGTGAGTCTGTCTCCAGGAGGGTTGTACGAGTCACAGAACCGTCCGCGTCAGGCTGCCGTAGAATAGAAACAGCTTGCCGGCTTCTGCTGAATTCGATCATTTGCGCGTCGTCTTGGTGGACGCGCGCAATCCTCTCAACATCGGCGCCGCCGCTCGGGCCATGAGCAACTTCGGTTTCCAGCGTCTGCGAGTCGTGAACCCTTACGATGTTGCGTTTGAGGGCGCTCGCTCCGCGGTGGGCGCCGCCGCCGTGCTGGCGACCGCGGAGAAGTACGAAACTGTGGCTGAGGCGGTTGCCGACTGCTCGCTGGTAGTCGGAACCACTGCTATCGGCCATCGCGACCTGCAGCATTCGCTCCAGCGGCTGGAGGTTGGGGCGCCTCTGATTCGCGGGCATCTTGCCACCGGTCGTTGCGCGCTGCTGTTCGGATCAGAAAAATTCGGGCTTTCGAACCAGGACATGAGCCACTGTCACTGGCTCATGCATATCCCGACTCGCGAGGAACATACCTCGATGAATCTGGGGCAGGCAGTGGCGATTTGC
>DATHOK010000296.1:0-12568 GCA_035484995.1 Verrucomicrobiia bacterium
GAACCGAGTGGGCTGCACGGTTGATTCCAGGGGCTGCATGCGCCGGTGTCCGGAAGAAACCGCAGCGGGAAGTGCGGGCGAGGGGCGGGGCGCGAAATGTTCTGATCGTGGGAGCGGGCGGACTGGGTCAACGAATCGCGAACTATTTGGAGAAGCATCCCGAGATGGGGCGATCGGTTTGCGGTTTTCTGGACGACCGGAAGCTGGCGGGAAAAAGAGTCATGGGACGCACGACCGACCTGGCGGAACTGGCGCGCACGGCGTTCGTGGATGAAGTGATACTGGCCGCGCCGCATGATCGGGAGTTGACGCTGCGGGTATTGCGTACGGCTCAACAACTGCGGCTGGACGTGAAGATGGCTCCGGACCTGTTCGGGTGCGAGCCGATGCGGGAAATGGAACGGATTGGAGACATGCCGCTGATTTCCCTGCACGAGGAGCCTCTGCCGGTGGCGGGATTACTTCTGAAACGGTTGCTGGATGTGGTGGGTGCGGGGCTGGCGCTGATTCTGCTGGGGCCGGTGCTGGCGGTGATCGGGATTCTCGTCCGATTGGATTCGCCGGGGCCGGCACTTTATGCGGCGCTGCGCGCAGGACGCAAGGGCAGAGCATTTCGCTGCTACAAGTTTCGCACGATGGTGAGAGATGCGGATGGTCTGAAAGAAAAACTGCGGGAGCGAAATCAGAGGCAGGGGCCATTTTTCAAAATCACCGACGATCCGCGAATTACGAGGGTAGGACGATGGCTGCGACGCTACAGTCTGGACGAACTTCCGCAGCTGTGGAATGTGATGCGCGGGGAGATGAGCCTGGTGGGGCCACGACCGCATCCCCTGGACGATTTTTCCGGCTATGCGATTGAGCACTTGCCGCGGCTCGATGTGATGCCGGGGATGACGGGACTTTGGCAGGTGACGGCGCGGCGGGACCCGTCCTTTCAGGCGGGAATGAAACTGGATATCGAGTACATCCGGCGCTGGAGCCTGGGGATGGATTTGCGGATTCTGCTGAAGACGGCGGCGGTGGTGCTGCGAGGGAGCGGGGAATGACGTCGCCGGGTTCGGGGAGAATGCGGTCACCGGTGGCCTGGGCGAGTGAGGCTGCCTGGGATGGCATGGGGATGGGGCTGCGTCCGTTGCACGCGATGGTGGCGGCGCCGACTGCGCTGTTTCTTATGGCGCTGACGGCGATGCTGTTGCGGCATCCCGATGTGCCGTTTTATGAGATCGATCGCGTCGCGTTCGCGCTGCTGGTGGTGGGAGTGGCGGTGCGGGCGGTCGTGAAGCGCGATCAGTTGCTGGTGGTGGAGCGGGCGACGTGGCCGATGATCGGGCTGACGCTTCTGGCGGTGGCGAGCGTGATCGCACAGCCGTTTGACAACCAGACCTGGTGCTTGCTGGCGGCAAAATTTATTGTGCCGTTCGCACTGTTTCATCTGGCGGGGCTGGTGTTTCGGGAAGAGCGCCGGTTGCGGCAGTTCGAGATGTTTTCGCTGGTGGTGCTGGCTTATCTCTGCTTCACAGCAATCGCGTTCCTGGTGGGTGCGAAGTCGCTGATCTTTCCTCGCTTTATTTTGGATGAAGGTTTGGGTTATCACGTTGACCGGGCGCGCGGACCGCTGCTGCAGGCGGTAGCGAACGGAGTGTCTTTGAATATGCTTGGGGTGCTGGCGTTGCACGCGTTTCTGCGGGGAAGAATCCGCGGGTTGAGCGCCGCGGTGCTGCTGGGTTCCCTTCCGGTGGCAATCCTGGCGACGATGACGCGAGCGGTGTGGCTGTCGTTTGCGGTCAGCGTAATGGTGTTGATTTTTCGTGCGCACAACCGGAGGCTGCGGCTTATCTGCGTTGGGGTGGCGATCGTGGGAGCTCTCGGCTTGCTTGTCGCCTTGAGCTTTGATGATCAGCGGCGGGCGCTGACAGAGCGGCTCAAGGAATCCGGGCCGCTTGACTTCCGACGGGCGGTTTATACCGCAGGCTGGGAGATGTTTCTGGAGAAACCGCTGACCGGATGGGGTATCAACCAGATGCCTGCGGAGTTGGCGCGGCACGTGAGCGGCTACAAAGAGAAGGAGTTGTATCCGCACAATACTTATCTGGAGTTGCTGGTGGAGCATGGCGTCTTCGGTTTGGCGCTATATGTGTGGCTGATGTGGGAGCTTTCGCGCCTGGCGCGGGGACAGGTTCCTCGGACCGAGCGTGGAGGATTTCTGAATCGGCAGTTTCATGCCATGTGGCCGGTGATGCTTGGCATCTATTGGGTGAATGCGGCTCTGGTGGTGATGAATTACCAGTTCGTGAACGGGCTTCTGTTCTCCATGGCGGGAATGCTGGCGGCGCAGCAGCGGCGCGCCGCTAACGAATTGGAACCTGGACTAAGTCTGTCTGCGCGGGGCGTTCGCGGGGCCGCGGCATAGATCTCGTTCTGCGTAGATCTGGTTCTGGGTGGATCTCGTTCCCTCTAATTCTCCAACTCTTAATTCTGCGACTACCTCATCTGCAAATCTGGATTCCTTGTTGACGGTTGCTTATCTCGCGAATCAATTTCCTGCGGCCGTCGAGCCCTATGTGGGGAAGGAAATCCAGGAACTGCGGCGGCGGGGAGTTCGGGTCATTCCGGGGAGCGTGCGCAGGCCGGATGCCACACAGAGTGCGTCAACCAACGCGGCTTTGGGGCCGGAGCTTCTGTGTCTGCAACCGGTTCGAGTGGTGACTCTGTTGCGGGCGCTCGGGCTCGTCGTGCGGCGTTGGGAACGGATTGCCGGCCTGGTCGGCCGGGTACTGCTGCGGGGGAAGGAATCTCCGAAGCGGCGACTGAAAGCTCTGTTGCATACCTGGTTGGGGGCGTATTACGCCGTGCTGCTGCGCGATCGCGGGGTGGATCACGTCCACGTGCATCACGGCTATTTTGGGTCGTGGATCGGAATGGTGGCGGCGCGGCTCCTGGCGGTGGATTTCAGCATGACATTGCACGGGTCAGACTTGCTGCTCAACGGCGCTTATCTCGACACCAAGCTGAAGCATTGCCGGTTTTGCTTGACGATTTCGGAGTACAACCGGCGCCATATTTTGAAAAACTTTCCCGCGGTCGATCCGCACAAAATCATCGTGTCGCGTCTAGGGGTGGAGGTGCCGGAACGGGCGGAATTGCGGAGGGTTGCCCGAGGCACACGCCGCATCTTCACCTTGCTGGCTGTGGGACGGCTGCATGCGGTGAAGGATCACGCGTTTCTGGTTCGCGCCTGTGCTCGACTGCGCGATGGTGGACTCGATTTTGAGTGTTGGATTGCCGGGGAAGGACCGGAGCGGCCGCGCCTGGAGAGTCTGATTCGGAAAAACCGGTTGCAAGACCAGTTCAAGCTGCTCGGCCATGTTGGACAGAGGCAACTGGAGGCTCTGTACGGACGCGCCGACGTGGCTGTGCTCACCAGCCGAAGTGAGGGGATTCCTCTAGTGCTGATGGAGGCGATGGTGCGGGGCAGGATCGTTCTCGCGCCGGCAATCACTGGGATCCCGGAGATTGTCATTCCTGGAAAAACCGGCTTTCTCTATGCGCCGGGAGCACTGCAGGATTTCGTGTCCAAGATTCTCTTCCTAGAGAGATCGATGTGCCGGGAGGATCGCTCAGCGGTGAGCCGACTGGACTGGATCCGGCATGCCGCGCAGATGCAGGTGGTTCACAACTTTAGTCGCGGAAAAAATCTAACTCGATTTGGCAGCTGGTTTCTGCAGAGGATCGCTGCGCCGGATTCTCACCCAACTCAAGACTTTGTAACCCAAGATTCGTTAACCCAGGATTCGTTAACCCAGGATTTTGTAACTCAAGAATGGAGCGCGCCTCGTGAGAATCTTGTTTTGCAACAAATATAACTATCCCTTCAGCGGCACCGAGGTTTACTTGTTCGAAGCCATGGAACTGCTGCGATCCCGGGGACACGAGGTAGCGCTGTTTTCCATGGCGGATCCGCGAGGCAGCTCTACTCCCTATGACCGCCACTTCATGCCCCCCGTCGACTTCAAGCAGCGAAGTGGATGGTTCGAGAAGGTGAGGCTGGCTGGGCATGCGATTTACTCAGGCGAGGCGCGGCGGCGAATTCGCGCGATGATTGCGGATTTCCGGCCGGATGTGGCGCATGTGCGGAATATTTATCACCATTTGTCGCCGTCGATCTTGTGGGAGTTGAGGGCGCAGAAGGTTCCGGTCGTCTACCACTTGAATGACTTCAAGGTACTGTGTGCAAGTTACAACCTGGTGTTGCGAGGTGAAGCTTGCGAGGCTTGCAAGGGCGGTGAATTCTGGCACGCGCTGAAGGAGAAATGCTATCCGGGATGGGGCGCGCGGATGACTCTGGTGGCAGAGGCCTATCTGCATAAATGGGCGGGAACGTACGAAAAATGCGTGGACTGCTTTCTAGCACCCAGCCAATTTGTGCGGGACAAGTTCATCGAACACGGGTGGGATGCGAAGAGGTTCGAGGTGCTTCCTCACTTTCAGCCAGTCAGGGCGGTGACGGAGCGCGCCGCGGAGAATGCTCCGCTGCTTTATTTCGGAAGGTTATCGGCAGAAAAGGGCGTGGACGACTTGCTGCATGCCATGCAGCGACTGCCACGTCTTCGGCTGATGATTGCTGGGGATGGACCGGAGCGCGACCGGTTGGAGCGGCTGGCTGGCGACCTGAGATTGGCCAACGTCGAGTTTGCCGGCTACGTACGGGGAGCGGAACTCGAGCGCGCGATTGCCGGATCGCGCTTCACAGTGCTGCCGTCGCACGCCTATGAAACGTTGGGCAAGACGATTCTAGAATCTTATGCAGAGGCGCGGGCCGTGGTGGCCACAGACCTGGGGTCACGGCGCGAACTGGTGCAGGCCGGCAAGACAGGACTCTTGTACCGGACTGGTGATGTTGAGCAACTGGCATCGGCTATCCGGTTTCTCAGCTCACAACCGGAACTCGCGGATCAAATGGGACGCGCAGGCTGGGAGCGACTGCGGAGAGGGTATACGCCAGAGGCTCACTACGAGGCGCTGGTTGGATTGTATGAGCGCGTGATTGACGCAAAGAAACAAGCGGCCAGAGCGCCGAAGCTGAGGAGGCGTCGAAGGACAGCCCTGGTGAAGCTAAGGCCACGCGATGGGACGCCGCTGGAAAGAAGTGGCTTCGTTCCGCTGCAGCGCCTGGTCTTTGCTCCAGCCGTGGACGGCGTGGTCGATGTCCCCCTAGCAACGTTTGAGAAGCGTACGGTCCGCGTGGCATTTATTGGCGGGCGAGGTGTGGTCTCGAAGTACAGCGGCATTGAAACCTATTACGAAGAGATTGGCAAAAGACTGACCGGGATGGGACACGAGGTGACAGCGTATTGCCGGAGCTACTTCACCCCACCGGGGAGACAACGCAACGGCATGCATCTGGTGCGGCTGCCCACGATCCGATCCAAGCACCTGGAAACCCTGGTGCATACATTTCTGAGCACGCTCCATGTTCTGGCGCAGCCTTGCGACGTGGTGCATTATCATGCTCTGGGCCCGGCGCTGTTTTCATTTATTCCACGGCTGGCGGGGAAAAAAACCGTGGTTACGGTGCAGGGGCTCGACTGGCAGCGGAAAAAATGGGGGAGGGTTGCCTCGGCTGTCCTCCGGCTGGGAGAGCGCGCGGCGGTGAGGTTACCGAGCCACACGATGGTGGTCTCGCAAACGTTGCAGAAGCACTACCGGGCGGGATACGGAGCGGAGACTTCTTACGTCCCGAACGGGGGTGTGCTGCGGGAGTGGCAAGCGCCTGACAAGATTTTTGATTGGGGACTGGAGCCGGGGAGATACATTCTGTTTCTGGGAAGGTTCTCGCCGGAAAAGGGATGCCATCTGCTGGTGGAGGCATATGAGAAGTTGGACACTGATGTGAAGCTGGTGATGGCCGGAGGTGCGAGCTACTGCGACAATTACTCGCGCGAGTTGCAGACTCACGCGGGGGAAAGGATCAAACTGCTGGAATGGGTCTCAGGTGAGGCTCTCGACGAGTTGCTGACGAACGCGATGATGTTCGTTCTGCCGTCCGATCTGGAAGGCCTATCGCTGGCTCTGCTGGATGCGATGGGCGCCGGGCTTTGCGTACTCAGCAGCGACGTGGCGGAAAATCGGGAAGCCGTGGAGGACGCGGGATTCACGTTCCGGCGTGGCGATGCCGCAGACCTGGCGGACCGGCTGCAATTTCTGATTGCGAATCCGGCGGTGCGCGAGGCTGCGGGACAGGCTGCGAAACGACGCATCCGGGAACATTATCAGTGGCCGCAGGTCGCTAGGGACATCGAGCGCGTGTATTTCGAAATGATGGGTTGGGAATTGGCTGAGACCGGGGCTAGAAGGCCGGTTCACCGGGCTGCAGCCGCTGCGCCCGCAGGGCAGCGACGGGCGGGATAAGGGACTGGCCAGTTGGCGGTTCGAAACATACGCCAATGAACATGTAGCTCGCGGACAAAATCGATGCAGTAACAAGAGGACGGGGTGAATCCCGTCCTTTTTGTTTACAATTGCAGTTCGTTCGCCGGGCGGCGGTGTGGCGAGCGGTCGAGTGCTACCGAATCCGAAGTTCGACGATATGGAAAACACGATCCTCGTCACAGGTGGGGCAGGATTTATCGGATCCAACTTCATCCTGCAGAGGATGGAGCGGGATTCGGCTTCGATCGTGAACCTGGACAAACTCACCTACGCGGGGAATCTACACAACCTGGAAGCCGTTTCGAACGAACGGCGATATGACTTTGTGCATGGCGATATTGCCGACCGGAGCCTGGTGCACGGGCTACTGGAGCGCAGCAGGCCACGGGCGATTGTGCATTTCGCCGCCGAGAGCCATGTGGATCGATCGATTCGCGGGCCAGATGATTTCATCCACACGAATGTGGATGGAACCTTCGCGCTGTTGGAGGAAGTACGGGCATATTGGGGAGGTCTCGGACAGCGAGAGAAAGTCGATTTTCGATTTCTGCACGTTTCCACGGATGAGGTGTATGGCTCGCTGGGGCCCGACGATGACCCCTTTTCTGAGACTACGGCGTATTCGCCCAATAGTCCCTACGCGGCGTCGAAGGCAGCGTCTGATCATTTTGTGCGGGCTTATCATCACACTTATGGGCTGCCGGTTTTGACCACGAACTGTTCGAATAATTATGGGCGATTTCAGTTTCCGGAAAAATTGATACCGCTGGTAATCCTGAACGCGCGCGATGGCAAGCCGCTGCCGGTTTACGGAGACGGGCACAACGTTCGCGACTGGCTTTACGTGGAGGATCACTGCGAAGCCATTGCGCAGGTGCTCGCACGGGGACGCGTTGGGCAGACATACAACGTTGGCGGCTGGAATGAGAAGCGGAATATCGAGATCGTGGAGACGATCTGCGACATTGTGGATGAGATGGCCGGAAGCCGCGGGACGCCGCGCCGCGGGCTTATTACATTTGTGAAGGACCGTCCGGGACACGACCGGCGCTACGCCATGGACGCCACTAAGATTGAGCGCGAACTGGGGTGGCGTCCGCTGGAAACATTTGAGAGCGGAATTCGCAAGACGGTACGGTGGTATTTGGAGAATGAAGAGTGGGTCCGCGATGTGACCAGCGGCGGCTACCGGAAGTGGATTGAAACGCACTACTCGTCCTGAGCCGTTGCTATGAAATTCATTAGCAGAATCATCTTATGACGCAAGCCTCGAGCGCGAGTTACAAGGGAATCATTCTAGCGGGGGGAGCGGGGACACGCTTGTATCCGGTGACTCATGCCATGGGGAAGAGTCTGCTGCCGGTTTACAACAAGCCGATGATTTATTACCCGCTGTGCACGCTGATGCTGGCGGGGATTCGCGACATTCTTGTTATTACCACGCCGGAGGATGTGAGCAAGTTTGAGGCGCTGCTGGGGGATGGCAGTCAGTTTGGAATTCGTCTGCAATACAAAGTGCAACCCAAGCCGGAAGGAATTGCGCAGGCTTTTCTCGTGGGGGAGGAATTTATTGAAGGCAGCGCTTGCGCGCTGGTACTCGGCGACAACATTTTTTATGGGCATGATTTGGGTAAGGACTTAAGGCAGGCTACGGGTAAGAAGCGTGGGGCACGCGTGTTTGCTTATCCAGTGCACGATCCGGAACGCTACGGAGTGGTGGAATTTGATGCAACCGGGCGAGCGCTCAGCATCGAGGAGAAACCTCGGCTGCCGAAATCGCGTTACGCGGTGACCGGGCTTTATTTCTACGACGATCAGGTGGTGAAGATTGCGAAGGCGCTGAAGCCCAGTGCGCGGGGCGAGTGTGAGATTACCGATGTGAATAAGGTGTATCTGGAACGCGGAGAACTGGAAGTGGTAGTGATGGGACGAGGGATGGCGTGGCTGGACACCGGGACGCATGAGTCGTTAATGGATGCAGCGCTCTATATTCAGGCGATCGAAAAGCGGCAGGGGCTGATGGTGGCTTGTCCGGAAGAGATCGCGCTGCGCTCCGGCTACATCACGGCGGATCAGGTGGAAAGAATTGGCAATGCGATGAAGAATAATAGTTACGGCGCCTACCTGCTGCAGCTTTTGCGGGAGAAGGTATTCTGATGGATGCGGTTCAGACGATTCGGCCTGCGATGGATGCGCTCAAGAAAATCCCGACTTCGCTGCCTGGCGTATTTGTTCTTGAGCCAACAGTATTCGGAGATGAACGCGGATTTTTCTTCGAGAGCTACAACCAGCGGATCATGGCAGAGGTGGGGATTGTTGAAAGATTTGTTCAGGACAATCATTCCTGCTCTTCGCGAAATGTTCTGCGGGGGTTGCATTACCAGTTGAAGCATCCGCAGGGCAAACTGGTGCGGGTGGTTGAGGGGGAAATTCTGGACGTTGCAGTGGATATGCGCCGGAGTTCGCCGACTTTTGGCGGCTGGGAGGGAGTGCGCTTGTCGGGCGAGAATAAGCGCATGTTGTGGATTCCCACGGGTTTTGCGCATGGATTCCGCGTGCTTTCGGAAAAAGCTCATGTACTTTACAAGGCAACTGATTTTTATGCACCGGAGCACGAACGCACCCTCGCGTGGAACGATCCTCAACTCAAGATCAACTGGGAACTGGATGGCGAGCCGACCGTTTCAGTGAAGGACCAGCGCGGCGTTGCGTTCCGCGACGCTGAGTGTTTCGGCTAAATCCCAATGAGAGTCATAATTTTTGGCGCCTCCGGCTTATTAGGCAAGGCGCTCATGCGCGAGTGGAGCGGAGATACCGTGACCGGGCTCACCTCGCGCGCCGCGGACATACGAGATGCGAAGCGCGTGCTGGAAGTGGTGCAGGAGGCGCGTCCAGAGTGGATCGTATTGGCCGCGGCTTACACGGATGTGGACGGATGTGAAAGCAAGCCGGAGCTGGCTTTCGCGGTGAACCGCGATGGAGCGGTAAACGTTGCAGCCGCGGCTAAGCAAGTGGGAGCGGGGCTGGTTTTTCTCAGCTCGGATTATGTCTTCGACGGAACGAAGACCACCCCTTATGAGATTGGAGATGCACGGAATCCGCAGAGCGTGTATGGGCGAACCAAGGCCGAGGCGGAGCTCAGACTTCTCGAGTTGATGCCGGATTGTTGCATCGTGAGAACTTCGTGGCTGTTTGGAGTGGGGGGGAAATGCTTTCCGGATACGATTTTGAAACTGGCGGCGAGCCGTCCGGCGCTCGATGTAGTCGAAGATCAGCGCGGCTCTCCGACTTATGCTGAAGACTTGTCGCGGGCAATTATTCAATTGTGCCGGATGAATGCGACGGGGATTGTGCACGCGACCAACGCCGGCGATTGCAGCTGGTTTGAGTTTGCGGAAGAGATCGTCAGCCGCGCGGGGCTTGGAACGGCGGTGCGACCGGTGAGCAGCCGGCAGATGGCGCGGCCTGCACCTCGACCGGCATACTCGGTGTTGTCGCCGGGGCGTCTGCGAGCTCTCGGAATTGAAATGCCATCCTGGCGCGATGCATTGCGGCGCTATATGGAACAGCGGGAGCGAACGAGTTAGCGTGGAGATTGCTTCGCTTCCGGCAGCCCTGCTACGATTGCCGAGACCCGCCTGGGGATTTCGTGAAATCAATCCAGAATTACATTGATGGAAGGTTCGTGTCCGGGAAGCGCGAGTTCGCGGATGTGAATCCGGCGGACGGAACGGTAATCGCGGAGGTCGCCGAAGCCGGCGAGTCGCAAGTAGACGAGGCTGTGCACGCGGCTCGGCGGGCTTTGGGTGGAGAATGGGGACGGATTGGAGTTCGCGAACGGGTGGCGCGATTGCACCGGGTCGCGGACGGGATTGAGAAGCGCTTTGACTGCTTCGTGCAGGTGGAAGTTGCGGACACGGGCAAGCCGGTCTCCCTGGCCTCGAGGCTCGATGTTCCTCGCGCTGCGGCGAATTTTCGCGTGTTTGCCGATTTGGTGAAGATGTCTGGGCTGGAATCTTTTCAGACGGAGACTCCCGACGGCGCAAATGCCTTGAACTATGCTGTGCGCAAGCCTTTGGGAGTGATTGGCATAATCACGCCGTGGAACCTTCCCTTGCTGCTACTGACCTGGAAAGTTGCGCCTGCGCTGGCTTGCGGAAATTCGGTGGTGGTGAAGCCCTCCGAAGAAACTCCGGCTACCGCGGCGCTTCTGGCCGAGGCAATGCAAGAGGCGGGGATTCCAAATGGCGTCTACAACGTTGTGCATGGCTTCGGGCCGGGGTCCGCGGGGGAATTTCTTACGCAACACGCCGATGTGGATGCAATCACATTCACCGGAGAATCGAGAACCGGAGCAGCCATTATGAAGGCGGTGGCGCCCACTGTGAAGCCGGTCTCGTTTGAGCTGGGCGGGAAGAATGCGGCGATCGTCTTCGCAGATTGCAATCTGGAAGAAGCGGTGAACGGTTTAGCCGAGGCAGTCTTTCTTAACACCGGGCAGATCTGCCTGTGCGCTGAAAGGATTTATGTGGAGCGGAAGGTCTTCAGCGAATTTGTAGAGGCGCTGAAACAGAAAGCGGAGAAACTGCACGCGGGTTGGCCGAATGACGCGAAGACCGATCTGGGGCCGCTGATTTCGGCGCAACATCGAGAGAAGGTGCTGTCGTATTACCGGTTAGCTGAGGAAGAAGGCGCGACGGTTATTACGGGCGGAGGAGTTCCGAAGTTTGGCGACAATCGCGATCAGGGCTTCTACGTGCAACCAACCATCTATACTGGGCTGCCGGAATCGGCGCGCTGCGTGAAGGAGGAAATCTTTGGTCCGGCGTGCCACGTCGCGCCGTTTGATTCGGAGGAGCAAGCCGTCGCCATGGCCAACGATACCAAGTATGGTCTCGCGGCCTCGATCTGGACCAACAACTTGAAACGGGGGCATCGTGTGGCGCAACAGATGAAGGTGGGCATCACGTGGGTGAATTGCTGGTTCTTGCGAGACCTGCGAACACCGTTTGGCGGAGCAGGGCTTTCCGGCATTGGGCGCGAGGGTGGGATGCATTCATTGAATTTCTATTCTGAGCTGAACAACATTTGCATTCGGCTGTGATGTTTTAGTTGGTGCGAATAGTGCGATGAGCGGGACAGAGAGCAAAGTCGTCGAAGGGAAGGCTGCACCGCGCGGCAAGTATCCTCACGTGAAGCGGGCTGGAGATTTTCTGTTTGTGTCCGGGACGAGCGCGCGGCGTGCGGATAACACGATTGCCGGGGCGGATGTCGATCGATTCGGGACGACACGGCTCGACATTAGGGTGCAGACGCGCGCGGTGATCGAGAATATCCGCGACATTCTGAAGAGCGCGGGAGCGCAACTGCAGGATGTTGTGGAGGTTTCTACTTATCTTGTGAACATGAACGATTTCGGCGGCTACAACGAAGTGTACGGAGAATTTTTCGGATACGATGGCCCGGCGCGAACGACGGTGGCTGTGCATCAGTTGCCGCATCCGCACTTACTGATTGAGATCACGGCCAGGGTTTACAAACCGGTGAAACAGGAGGCGTAATGGCATCCATCAAAAATCTGAAGGCTTTCAACTTTCAGGGTTGGATCGAAGCAAACAAAGAGAAACTGAAGCCTCCGGTGGGCAACGCGCAGGTATGGGAAGACGGTGAGATGATGGTGACGGTGGTGGGAGGGCCGAACCAGCGGCGCGACTATCACGACGACCCCACGGAGGAATTCTTCTACCAGTTGAGAGGGAATATTTCTTTGCGCATCATGGAGACCCCGGGCAAGCCGCCGCTGGAAGTGCCGATCAAAGAAGGGGACATTTTTCTCTTGCCTAAACACATGCGCCATTCACCGCAACGGCCGGCCGACACCATCGGAGTGGTGGTTGAAGTGCCGCGCCCAGAGGGCTCTCTGGATGCATTCGAGTGGTACTGTCCGAACTGTCATCAGTTGATCTATCGCGCGGAAGTGAAGCTGAAGAGCATTGTCAAAGATCTGCCGCCGCTTTTCGAACAGTTTTATTCGAACGAGAGCCGGCGCACGTGCAAGCGTTGCGGCACGATTCATCCCGGCAAATAGCATGCCAGTCATCGACATTCATAATCATTTTTTTCCTGATTCGTGGCC
>DATHOK010000297.1:0-20035 GCA_035484995.1 Verrucomicrobiia bacterium
GGCCGACGTTCGACGCTCCGCACCCGTAGTCTCATCATCGCTGTCTGGCCATCGCTTATGATGGCCGAGCATGGATGGCAACTCGCGTTCTGCTTCATCGCGAACCAGCCTGTCGCGCTCTGCGTGGCAATGGTGGACTGACGTTGCCGAGCGCGAAGGCCCCCTCGCGGCCACGCGGCAATTCGCGACTGCGATTTTGGCGTTCGTTCGAGACTCGACTCCTGAACGCCGCCGCCGACGTTACGGCGACGCTGAATACGATTGGGATCATCACGTCAACACCACCAGCGCGGCGGTTGGTTGGCGCGAGCGGTTGCTTGGGGTCTTCCATTCGCCGTATCAGCCGACGCAGCCGGATCTATTCCGAGAAATGCTTAAGGCCTTAAGGCAGCAAAGCCATTTTGACTTTCCCGACTTTGTCTTCATCGATCTCGGGTCGGGCAAGGGTCGCACGCTGCTGATGGCTTCGGACTATCCCTTTCGCCGGATTGTGGGCGTGGAACTTCTGCCCGCGTTGCATCAGGCTGCTCAGGAGAACCTAAGCAAGTACAGAAGCGAATCGCAGAAGTGCTTCGCGCTGGAATCGATTTGCGCGGATGCGACTGACTTCCCTTTTCCTGCGGAGCCAATGGTGCTTTATCTTTTCAATCCGTTTCCGGAGTCGGGCCTGCGGCGGATGATGGGGAATCTGGAGCAAAGTTTGCGGGAGCATCCGCGGGCGGTGTATGTGCTTTACCACAATCCGCTGCTGGAGCATGTTCTGAGTGGGAGTCCAGGGCTGAGGAAACTGCACGCGACCCATCAGTATGCTGTGTACGGAGCGACACTTGATCCAGATCAAAAAAATCACGGATCGAATCTTCTAAATTATTGACTCGCAATGGCTTAGGTCGGTCGTGTCCCGCTCGAATCTTTCTAAAATATTGCCCCTAAGGGACTTAGCCGCAAAATATTCAAACCGAAGTACTTAGCGCTCACATGGTGCGATCTGCATTTGAATTTCAAAGAACTCGTGATCGGCAGCGGAAGCTGCACTCGACGATCGTAGCTGAAAATTGACCGGAGCGATGTGACGGACTACCGGGGATCGGCTGTGGAAATCATCAAGGCCCAACGCTGGAGGCGGACGAGATCTCGAGGAGGCAGACCTGCAGTTTTCCCAAAATCGCTGACTTTTGCGCAGTTCTAATATACCGAGAACATAATGCGTCGGGGAGGCTAACTGCTGAACAGCAACGCCGTAACGTTTACGACAGCTTCTGGTTTCCGGGTTCTTCTCTGGTACGAGATGAGCAGCAATGGCTTGTGGGTAAAGGATATTGCGGCAGACGAGTGGTACTTCAACGCAAGCGACGACCACTGGAATTTCAAGCGGCTTATCGATGGGGAGGCGTGCCGTCAGTGGCGAAGGAGCGAGGACATTGGAGACAAGAATCTCCTGAGGAACCTACGCGAAGCGAAGGGCCAGTATTTCGAAACCCAAATTGGCTCGTAACCAGTTGGACGATTTCGCGGACCTAGAAGTCTTATCGGCCCGTACTCGATTCCGGCAACAGAAGGTTCCTCGCCGGGCTTGACGCCCGGTTCGGAATGACAAGCCTTCACGAGGGCTCGTCGGCTGGCTGGAGCAACACCCAGGGCCCCCCATGAGAACTCCTGTTGGAGCTTGGGGTAGTCACGGCGGGTATGGGGTGCTTCGACTGCGTGGGATCGTCTTTTGGACGATCCCACTTCGCTCAACATGACAGTCGGGTGGTGATGCGGCTTCACTACCGCATCCGATGAGAGGCGTTGCCGCAGTACACTTAGAGTCATGACCACGACTACCCTCAACTCCCTGGCCCGCGCTTCATCCGCGTATCTGCGCTCTGCAATGCATCAGCCCATTCAGTGGCATGAGTGGGGCGAGGAGGCGTTTGCTGCCGCGCAGCACGAGAATAAGCCCATGCTGCTTGATATTGGCGCGGTGTGGTGCCATTGGTGCCATGTGATGGACCGCGAGTCTTACGACGACGCTGAAGTTGCGGCTATCGTTAACGAACATTTTATTGCGGTGAAGGTGGATCGCGACGAGCGGCCGGACATTGACAGCCGCTACCAGGCTGCGGTCAGCGCGGTGAGTGGGCAGGGTGGTTGGCCGCTCACTGCTTTTCTCACGCCGGATGGCAAGCCGTTCTACGGAGGAACTTATTTTCCGCCGACCGATGGCTATGGTCGTCCGAGCTTCAAGCGCGTTCTGACCAGCATTGCCAACGCATACAAGGAAAAACATGGCGACGTGGTGGAGCAGGCAAAGATGGTAGAGAGTGCGATTGCGCAGGCGGAGTCGTTCGCTGGGCGAGGCGGGCGGGTTTCTGAGGGCATAGTTGCGGCGATTCAGAACTCTGCGTTTAGTATGTTTGATCCGCAGCATGGTGGATTTGGGCAGGCACCGAAATTTCCGCATCCTTCGGTTTTGGATTTGCTGATCGAGCGGTATGCACGGAAAGTCAAAACCCCCACACTAGCCGTAAAAGACGCGGCTAGTATGGGCCACCCTCGAGAGTTGGGTGGCGGCGACGACGAACTTCGCAACGTCGTTGTCACTACGCTTGAGCACATGGCCAATGGCGGCGTCTACGACCAACTGGCTGGGGGATTTCATCGTTACTCGGTGGATGAGCGCTGGGTGGTGCCGCATTTCGAGAAGATGTGCTACGACAACTCCGAGTTGCTGAAGAATTACGTGCATGCTTATCAGGCTACTGGTTCGGAATTCTTTGCGAGTGTGGCGCGCGACATTATTCGATGGATGGATGAGTGGCTGAGTGATCGCGGGCGCGGCGGCTTTTATGCTTCGCAGGATGCCGACATTTCCATGGACGACGATGGCGACTACTTTACCTGGACGCTCGACGAGGCTCGCGCCGTGCTGACGGAAGAAGAAGCGCAGGTAGCGGCGCTGCGTTATGACATCAACGAGATCGGCGAGATGCACCACAATCCAGCGAAGAACGTACTCTATGTGCGCGCCCCGATCGAAGAAATTGCGAGTCGGGTGAACCTTAGCGACGAACGCGTGAAGGACCTGCTCGATTCAGCGAAGAAGAGAATGTATGCGGCTCGGCTCGAGCGGCCCACGCCTTACGTCGATAAGACGGTTTATGTGGGATGGAACAGCATGTGCGTCTCGGCGTATCTGGAAGCGGCGAAGGTTCTCGATCTGGAGTCTGCCCGGCACTTCGCTTTGCGGTCGCTGGACCGTGTGCTGGCGGAGGCTTGGAAGCCTTCGGCAGACGCGGGCGCGGGCGCCCGCGCCACACTGTTGCATGTGGTTGCTTATTCTGATCCCAAGGCTGAACATCGGGCGGTTCGCGGTCTGCTTGATGACTATGCTGCTACTGCGCTGGCTTGCCTCGACGCCTATGAAGCTACGGCGGACCTCAGTTATTTCAAATTCGCGCGGGCCATTGGCGACGCAATGATTGCGCGGTTCTTCGATGCGGTTTCCGGAGGGTTCTTCGATGCCGAGCCGGCGGCCGACGGTAAGAGCCTGGGAGTGCTTGCCACGCGGCGCAAGCCGCTGCAGGATTCGCCTACTCCTGCGGGAAATCCGACGGCCGCGATTGCGCTTCTGCGCCTGCATCATTACACCGGCGACAGCGCGTACCGGGATAAAGCGGAGCAAACGCTGGAGACGTTTGCCGGCGTGGCCGAACAATTTGGAATTTTTGCTGCGACCTATGGGATCGCGGTTCTGCACTTATTGGAGAATCCGGTGCAAGTTATTGTGATCGCGGACCACGAACTGGAGGAACCGGCGAAGAGTCTGGCTGCGGTCGCGGTCGCAGATTTCGCGTTCAACAAGAGCGTGCTGCGATTGACGACGAACCAGGCGGTCGCGGGGAACCTTCCTCCGGCGCTGGCGGCCACGATTCCGAACTTGCCGGGGTTGAGCGCGGGCAAGGCATTTGCGGTTCTGTGTTCTGGCTTCGCTTGCCAACCGCCAGTAATGGATCCCGCAGAGTTGCAGCTGACGCTGCGCTCTGCACTGACAAAGAAGGAATAGAAAACTGCTGAAAAGCAGGCTCGGCAAGGAGCTTGCCTCAGGCGCTAGAGCGCGGATACATCGTGGACAACTCAACGGCGCCCTTCGGCGCGCTTCGCTTGCTCAGGGCAGGCTAAAGACTGAAGTCGTGCCCTCCCAAAACTCTCTCGCGCCGAGTTCTCCAAGCAGGCAAAAAACAGGGCCGACGGTTTATGTATGAAGCCCGTCGGCCCAAAGATTGCGAGCCCCAAGTGCTCGGCCCAGTTACCTACAGGTTACTTTGGTGACCTTGTGCCTAACCCTAACATCCGGTTAACTGCTATTTCATCATCGGCGGTAAACCGGGGTTGCATTTAGCTGTCTGTTGAGGTGGGCACAGTAGAATCGGGCCTCCGTCCGGGGCGGGAACCTGCGGAACGGCGGCTGCGACATACGTGCCCACTAGTCCAAACATCAGGACCGAAATCCTGATTGCTTGCTTCATGGGTCCACTCCTTTCGCGTCCGAACTCCCCCAAAAGGCGGGTTTCTGACGCGGAGGAGAATTATAAGGCACAAGTCAAGCCCTTCCGCAAGAATTTCCCAGAGTGGCTCGCAGTCCTTCGCCTGGATGTAATTTACACGCCTCTAAGAAACCTGCAAATACAGGGCAATCCGTAGTTATTCTAAGGTTTTTCCCCTACCTTACAAATTGCAGGATTGCATCGGCTTAGGGACACGCAGTTGGCGACGAATTATTTACGAAATCCGGAATTGCAGCGCGGAGTGAAGAAAGTGGAAAACGCCTGAGTTTGCCGCAGTGAGTCAGATCTTTAGCGCTTGGATCCGACGTGCTCAACCAAACCAGAGATAGTCAGCGCATTCATGGGTACGACGGTGGCGCGAGTCGCGGCGACGTTTTCTGGCGCTTCCGGGGGCGACACACGAGTACGCGACAGAGCCCGGTCCACCATCCCTTCGAACATCGGGATCAGGGAGTCCGCGGGCAGCGGATGCTGAATGTCGGATAGGCTCTGCTCCCAGCGCTGGGGCCGCAGCAATGTGAAAGCGGCATCGCGGGCAGGGCTCTTTGCGAGCGTGTAGCCCAGCCAGATGAACAATGCTGCGTCGTAGGCCCCCATATTGATCAGGTTCACGCCGAGACTACTCAAGTGATCGCCGGCCCATGAAGCGATCAGCGTTAACTCCACCACGGCGAAGGTTCCAAAACCCAAGGCGATTCCGAAGCTGTGCTGCCGCCGGCTTACACCGAGGTAGCGGGCAAAGAATAATAGGAAAAGCACCATGCCAACCTGAATAATGCGTACGCAACGCTGGGCAGTCGTGATGGCCTGCACCCACGGCGCGGCATCCGAAGAGTTGGTGGAAACCGATACGACGCCGGCCACCAGGAGCATTACCAGACCTGCCCATTTGAAAAGTACTGTGCCCAGGTCGCGCAATGTGTGGAAGGGGCGGAACACATCGAGAAAGGCTTCGTGGATCACCTTGAAACCCAGGGCTACACTAACCGCCGTGCTGATCCATGAAACGTAGAAGATGGCCGAGTAGTGGTACCGGTAACTGGGAAAAACCAAGGCGAAAGTCAGAATCTGCGTGACCACGTAAGCAAAGAAATATTTGAATTCGCGCTGCTGGCCGCGACGAAGCATAGCTATCGCAATGACCGTTTGGAGAACGGGATGCGCCAGCCACAGAGCGTAATAAAGAATCTTGATGTTCTCGCTCATCGGAATACTTTACATCTCGAAACAACACCTGGGGACCAGAGCCGGCTTCGCGGGACAGCGCAAAAAACGATTCTGGTTAATAAGAGGAAGTTAAACCTTCTGCCCCAAGTGTTCAATGTACTCAGGTAATCTAAAGTAACGTTACCTTCGGGCCATATGGGGGTCAGGCGGCATACCTCCCTAAGCGTCGGGGACGGAGTGGATGTAGGCGCGCATCATGCGCACTTCATCATCCTTCTCGTTCAAATCATGGAGCAAAATGTCGCGCAGCGAGACGACGCCGACCAGTTGGCCTTCGTGGCAAACGGGCAGGTGCCGGAAGCCGTGACGCCGCATGAGCGCCATGCAGTTGTCGAGTTCCTCGTTCATGTTGATGGTGAGCGGGTCGTCGGTCATGACCTCGGCGAGGCAGGTGCTGCGTGGATCGTAGCCCTCCGCGACGACACGCTTCATGAGATCGCGTTCGGAAAAAATTCCGACTAGTCTGCCGTTGTGCACCACCGGAACGGCGCCGATGTTGCGTTCCACCATGGCGCGCACGGTTTCCAGCACGGTCTGGCCCATCTCCGCCTGGTAAGTTTCCTGGTTCTTGATCAAGTCGCGGATGCGCATTTCGATCCTCCCAGTATCGGATTCCGAAGGTGCGGAAGCTATCCCGGGGCGTGAGTATACGTCGAAAACGGATTCCTGGGAAGGACTAAAAGGTGGAGGGACAGGGGAAATCTGGTTGGCAAGGTCATCACGGAAAGCACGCCCGAATTGGATGGACCAGGGCAGATAATTAGAGGAGTGGGCCTTTCCTATGCCTTTCGTGAATCGGGCGCAACCGTCGGCTGGTCCTCGTTAGCGAGAAAGATGAAGTAGGAGCAGTTCCACAACGCCGTGGGCAAACTTCCGCGTGGCCGCGCGGTGAGAACGATGTTGTATTCGCCCGTAGCGGCGTGGTCGATTTGTCGGAGCACATCGGGTCGCACCAGATCTCGCGGCGAACCAGCTTGCGCAGCTATTGCTGCGTGAGGATCTTTCTGGGGCTCGATGACCGCCAGTTGCGCCAGGAATTCGTGCAGGTCGGTAAGGCGGCCGTGGCCCGGAACCACAAACGAGACCTCAGCATCGTGCGTTGAGAAGTGCCACGCGAGTGAGGCGGCCAGATTCACCGCCTGCTCGTACGCCGACCCGGGAATGACCCCGGCCGCGGGGTTGTCAAAGACGATGCACAACTTGCGCTCATCCTCGCGGCTGAATTCACGCACCTTCAGCGAGCCGGATTTAGCCGTCGCCTTCCAGTCGACATGGCGCGCCGAATCTTCCGGCATGTATTCGCGAATGCGGTATAGGTCGGAGCCGCGGCCGCGCACGAAGCTTTCCCACTCTCCCCGCACCAGCGGCAGGATTTCAAAAAGCTCGTCGGGGGGCTCAATCGGGGGATAAACCAGAATCTCGCGCTCCAGCGCAACGTCTCTTGTCTTGGTGAGAAAGGCAAAGGGAAACCGCGTGGCCACGCCGAAACTCGATTCCCGGTACAGCCCTCGGCGTTCGAAACACAACTCAAGGTCCGCAGCAAGATCGGCTCCCGACGGCAGATAGGGGAAATAAATCATTCCTTCGAATATGCCGGGCGGTGGCGGAATCACGTCGACTCGCCTCACGCGCCAGTCGCGAAGCTTCACCCACTGATTCTCTGGAGCACGGTTCGGCGGAAAAGCGAATGTCGCCGGTTCCCATCGCCATTGCTTGCGGGGCTTCATTCCTTTTTCTTTTTCCCTGCGCGCGGGCACTACGCGAATCGAAAATGAAGGCAGGAACCGCCGCGAATTGCGCAGCGCGATTCGTCCCGCCACCGGGCGGGCGGCGAACACGTGCTCGGGCAGGCGAACCTGCAATTCCAGGCCGCGCAACACCAGCGCGGAAACGACTCCTGAGACCAGGATTGCAGCCAACATTGCCGCCACTACGATGTATAGGAGATTATTTCCCGTGTTCAACGCTGCGATGCCGATCACCAGCGTGACCAGCACATAGACCACGCCCGCTTTTGTGACTTCGTAATGAAACGTCTGGCGCAACCTCTCGATCGCAACTCGCCGCGCCAGGTAGGGTACGGTAACCAACCCCACGAAGGCGGCCATCAGGAGCGCAACGGATGCAAGAATTACTGATGCCCACAAGTTGCCCGCCTCGCCCGAGGCCGTCGAAAGCAGCGCTGCTCCGAACGCCAGTCCCAATCCCACCAGGGCCAGCAGAAATTTTAGCCACACCTCGGCAGTTGCCGACTGCAGCCACGCAATGGCGCTGCCACTTGCAGGCGGGTCCGAATTCACAGAATTGATGGTTGCCGAGTTCACTTGTTTGCAGCCTAGCATCGCCCATGGGAACGGGCAATCATGATCGCCTTGCGGCGAAAGCGTTCGTAACTTGGCTCGTCGGCTGGGGAGCTGCTTGGGCTTGTTTTCGAATCTCTGTAACTTGTGTTAACCTTCCGCGTCGCGATTAAGACCAGCCCGGCAATCGAAAATCCACTTTCGTTCACGATGAAGGGAGATTTTATGACTCTGAGGAAACGTGCCTTCGCGGAGTTCTTTGGAACTTTCTGGCTGGTATTCGGCGGATGCGGCGCAGCTGTCATCGCCGCAGGCTTCCCCGCGCTTGGCATCGGATTCGCTGGCGTTGCCTTGGCCTTCGGCCTCACCGTGCTGACCATGGTGTATGCCATCGGACACATTTCCGGTTGTCACTTGAATCCCGCCATCAGCCTGGGCTTGGTTGTAGGGAAACGCTTTCCCGCCTCGGATTTCATTCCCTACGTCATTGCGCAGGTGTTGGGAGCAATCACGGCGGCCGACGTGTTGTTCATGATCGCCAGCGGAAAGGCGGGCTTTGATGTCCATGCCGGTTTCGCTTCCAACGGATACGGTGCACATTCTCCCGGCGGCTATTCCATGCTTGCGGGCTTTCTCGCCGAAGTGGTGCTGACCGCGTTCTTCCTGATCGTGATTATGGGTGCCACGGACAGCCGCGCTCCCAAAGGCTTTGCCGGGCTTGCCATCGGTCTCTGCCTTACCCTGATTCACCTGGTGTGCATTCCCATCACCAATACTTCTGTGAACCCCGCTCGCAGCACCGGGCCCGCGATTTTCGCCGGGGGGTGGGCCTTGCAGCAATTGTGGATGTTCTGGGTTGCACCGCTCATCGGCGGCGCGCTCGGTGGAGGAATCTACCGCGGTTTATTCAGCGAATAGATTTAGCGAATAGGTTTCGTAAGCGAGGTCGACGAATAGGTTCGGCGCTGTCTCTAGTACTCGGCCAACTCTTTCATCGCACGGAACAGGTCATTCGCCTGCGGCAGGATGGCATCTTCGAGAATCGGCTGGTAGGCCACGAATGTGTCGGCTGCGGCCACGCGGCGGACTGGGGCATCCAGGTGATCGAAGAGTTGGTCCGCGAGGCGGGCAGCGATCTCCGCACCATAGCCCCAACTCAAAGTGTCTTCATAGGCGACAAGGGCGCGGTTCGTTTTCGCGACGGACGCAGCGATTGTCTCCCAATCGAACGGACTCAGGCTGCGCAAATCGATCAACTCCACTTTGAAGCCATGTTCGCGCTCGAGTTTCTGCGCCGCCTGCAGGGCGCGCGGCACGACTGCTCCGTAAGTAATCACGGTCAAGTCCGTTCCCGGAAGGACGATCTTCGCCTTGCCGAACGGAATCATGTAGTCCCGTCCGGGGTACGGGGCTCGGCCGTAGGTTTCTCGGTACAGACGTTTGTGTTCGAGAAACAAGACTGGGTCATCGCAGCGAATCGCAGTGCGCAGCAGTCCCGCCGCATCCAGAGCGTTTGACGGAAAGATCACGCGCAGGCCCGGGATGTGCGTGAATATGCTTTCACCGCACTGCGAGTGGTAAATCGCACCGCCAGTAAGATATCCGCCGATCGCCGCTCGAATTACGACGGGACAGGAGAAGACGTTATTCGAGCGCCAGCGAATCACCGACAGCTCGTCGCGAATCTGCATCATCGCCGGCCAGATGTAGTCGAAGAACTGAATCTCCACTACCGGCTTGAGCCCGCGTGTGGCCATGCCTGTGGCGCGGCCGACGATGGCGGCCTCGGCAAGCGGCGAGTTGAAGACGCGGTCCGGGCCAAACTCGTTTTGCAATCCGAACGTGAGCTTGAAGACTCCGCCTTTGCCTTTTACCAGCTTGCGCTTCAGATATTCTTCGCGGCTGCAATCGGCGACGTCTTCGCCGAAGATCACGATGCGCTCGTCGCGCTTCATTTCGTCGCGCAGGGTGACATTGATCAAATCGGCCATGGTCTTGGCCGCCGGCTTCTTGCCGTCGGGGGAATCAGGACCGACTACGGGTTGGGTGTCAAACGCCGCCGAGGTGGGATCGAGATCGGGCGAATACACATACTGAAGCACACTCTCGGGCGCCGGCGGCAGGGCTGCCAGGGCCAAATCCACCGCGACCTGCAGTTCTTCGTCGACTTTCTTTTCCAGTTCGTTGATGCCCTTCTCGTCGAGGATTCCCTCGCGCAGCAGAAACATTTGCGTGCGAGAAACCGGATCGCGGGCGGCATCGCGCTCGCGCTCGGAGTCTGGACGGTACAAGCGTTCGTCGTCGGAGAGCGAATGCGAATACGGACGGATCACATGGGCATGCACAAACGCCGGCCCGTGGCCTCCGCGGCAATACTTCACAGCGCGCTGAAATGCTGCTGTACTCGCCATCGGATCGGTGCCGTCGACTTCTTCAAAATGGAAATTCGGAAAACCAGACACCAGCCGCGAGATGCTGCCTCCAGCGGTTTGTATTTCGACCGGCACGGAGATGGCGTAGCCGTTATCCTGCACGCAGAAAATCACAGGCAGCTTGCTGAGCGCGCTCGCGTTCATCGCCTCCCAGAATTCGCCCTCACTGGTGGTGCCGTCGCCGAGAGAAACATAGGAAACTTCGTCGCCCTGGAAGGTGACGTCCTTGAACTGACGATAATCCAGCGTGGTCTTAGGCGGAATTTCCGCGGCGTTCGGGCGCTGCGCAAAATAGCGTCCGGCCTCAGCACAGCCTACGGCTTGCAGAATCTGCGATCCCGTCGGCGACGATTGAGTCACGATATTCAGCCGCTTATATCCCCAGTGCGAGGGCATCTGTCGCCCGCCGGAACTCGGATCGTCGGCTGCGCCCACGGCCTGCAGAAACATATCCAGGGGCTTGGCGCCCAGCGCCAGGCACAACGCGCGGTCGCGGTAATAAGGATAGAACCAGTCGTAGCCCGGCTTCAGCGCCATGCCGGCGGCCACGCCGATGGCTTCGTGCCCTGCGCCCGACATCTGGAAGAAGATTTTCTGTTGGCGCTTGAGCAGGATTTCCCGGTCGTCGATGCGCCGGGAGGTGTACATGATGCGGTAGGCTTCGATCAGCTGCTCGCGCGTAAGTCCCTCATAAGTCTGGGACTTTTTTCCGCTTGCGATGGATAGCTTAGGGTCGGTTTTTGTCGTCGCCATCCGGTTCCCTGATGAAAGCCTTATGAATATCTCGTTCTTTTGAATACGGTGCCGAATAATGCCGAGCTGGTTGTATTGTAAACGGGAAACGGGCGTTGGAAAACATGCAAGTTCATGCGTGGGGAAACTGAGGTTATGGGACCGACTATTCGGCCTGGCCGACTCGGGCGGGCACCAGCCAGCGGAAAAGAAACGTCGCCGTCAACGCGCCAACCACTTGCGCCATGATGAATCCAGGCGTGTCAGCAGGACGGATGCCAGCGAATGTATCGCTGGCCGAACGAGCCAGTGTTACCGCGGGATTCGCGAACGATGTGGACGCCGTGAACCAGTATGCCGAAGTGATGTAGGCTCCGACCGCGTATGCCGCAGCTGATGGACGGAAACGCGAGCAACCCCAGATTACAAAGATGAGCCCGAAGGTGGCGACTGCCTCGCTCCACAGTTGAGCTGCACCGTGCCGGGGATGAGTAGAGGCGAAAAACAACGGCAGTCCGAACATGAAGTGGGCCGATGCCACGCCGGCGAAGGATCCGACAATCTGGGACCCCAGGTAAACTGGAGCTTCGTGCCAAGGCAAATCCCCAGTCACGGTCATCGCCAGGGTAACCGCCGGATTGAAATGAGCCCCCGATATTGGAGCCAGCACGAGCACAAGCACCACCAAGATCGCTCCTGTCGAGAGCGTATTCGCCAGCAGCGCGATGGCGACGCTGCCCCCGGCCAACCGCTCGCCCATGATGCCAGAACCGACTACTGCGGCCAGGAGAAATGCGGTCCCCAGGAATTCCGCGACTGCACGGGAGCGTAGATCGAATTTCATTGCCGTCCGATGTTATCGATTTCTTGCTTCAGCGAAAGTCCGTCCAAGGTCGAAAGCGGCAAGCTTAGGAACAGACTGATTCTTCGATCGAGAAGGAAGAAAGCGTCGCGGAAAGCCTTCTCCACTTGCTGCTCCGAACCGTGCACTGCTGCGGGATCGGGCACACCCCAGTGCGCGGTAATCGGCTGGCCTGGCCATATTGGGCAGACTTCGTTGGCTGCGTTATCGCACACCGTGAATACGAAATCGAGTTTCGGAGCACCGGGCCTGGCAAATTCGTCCCAGCTCTTGCTGCGAAAACCCTGGATTGGCAGGTGAGCTGCTTCCAGTTGCTGCAAAGCCTCGGGTCGAACCGATCCCGAGGGATGGCTGCCCGCGCTGAACGCGGTGAAGTAAGGCCCTCCCTTGTGATTCATGATGGCCTCAGCCATGATCGAACGCGCTGAGTTGCCAGTACATAGGAATAAGACGCTGTGGGGCTTTTGCATTGCGATTCCCTGTGCGAGGTTTCTGAAGCTCGGCTCAGGAGCAGCACGCTGGGGCGCAGCACGTATTCTCCGCCAACGGTTTTAGGGCCCGGATGAATGCGCTCATGAACTTTCCGTCTACTTGCGGAGCGATGGCAGCGGCATCGATTCCCTGCCCTGCAAGAAACTCGCGAGCGTCTTCGGGGCGGTATATGCGGGTTGGCTCAATTTCGATCTGCGCGAATCCGGCGCCGGCCAGCTTGGTGCGGTATTCATCTTCCTCGAGCGCACCTGCGATGCAACCTACCCAGGCCAGCACGCTCTGGCGAATCTCGGGCAGCATTTCCCCGCGCGTCACAACATCCGACACAGCGAAACGCCCGCCCGGCTTGAGCACCCGGAACGCTTCTCGCAGTACTCGATCTTTGTCCGCCGAAAGGTTGATGACACAATTAGAGATGATCACATCCACCGAATTGTCGGGTAGGGGAATGTTTTCAATCTCACCTTTGAGAAACTCAACGTTGGCAACGCCCGCTCGGCGTCTATTTTCGTTCGCCAGGGCGAGCATTTCGTCGGTCATGTCGAGACCATAGGCCTTGCCGGTTGAGCCCACCCGCTTCGCCGAGAGCAGCACATCAATACCACCGCCGGAGCCTAGATCGAGGACGATCTCGCCAGGGTTCAGCTTGGCTAAAGCCGTGGGATTGCCGCAGCCGAACGAAGCCAGCAGAGCCTCCTCTGGGATTTGTCCGGCTTGCGCGGCATCGTAAAGGTTGGCAGTGATGGGATCGCAGCCAGTGCTGGCAGTGGCTCCGCAGCAGGAACTACCTCCGGATTTCACGCGAAGAGCCGCCTGGCCGTATTTCTCTTTTACGACTTCCCTGATGTCGGTGGTGTCGGTCCTGATATCGGTAGTGCTCATCGAGGCTTCTCCTATTTGCAGATTCGGACGATCTGTTCGGGTTTTAGCGCTTTGTTGCGAGTGCAGCACTCGGCATAGAGGAATTGAAGCAACTCCTGCAGAGCGCCGGTGTCGGCGGTGTAGCGCAGGAATGTTCCCTCCCGGTGCACTTCCACAAGACCTTCAGTTTTGAGCTTTTCGAGATGGTGCGAGAGAGTGGAGTTCGGAATTTCCAACTCACCTTGGATGTCGCCGACCACGAGCCCTTCCGGATGCGCGGAAAGCAGGAGCTGCATAATGCGCAACCGGGGTTCGGTGCCCATCGCCGAAAACATGTCGGCATACTTAACGACGCGTTCGCTGGAAGGAGTAGATAAGGACACCGACATATTTCGACATTACTAGAAATATAGATTAATTGTCAAGAAAGCCTCGCAACTGGTCTCGGAGTGAATTTGGCGGTGATAACGCTGAATGCCTCGTGCTGACAGCGGGACGCTCCCATCATTTATCCTGAACGGGCATGATTCGGACCCGCCGCGCCTTCGACCCGCACGCGATCAAGCTCGTGATCTTCGATCTCGACGGTACGCTGATTGATTCGCGCCTCGATCTGGTGCACTCGGTGAACGCAGCGCTGCGCCACATCGGTCGTTCGGAGCTGCCCGACGATGTGATTGCGAGCTATGTGGGAGATGGCGCGCCTATTCTGATTCAGCGCGCGCTCGGCGGGGAGGTGGTTGATGAAGACGTCGTGCGCCAGGGCCTGCAGTTTTTTCTTTCTTACTATCGTGAGCATAAGCTCGACCACACCACGGTGTACGCCGGGGTCAGAGAAGCGCTGGCTGCCATCCAATGTCCATCCCCAGGCAGATCTTCAGGCACATGCAATGGCAAACCTCGCAAGATGGCGGTGCTCTCCAACAAACCGGTTGGACCTTCGCGGGCTATCGTCGAAGCACTCGGGCTGGGACCATTCTTCAAGCAGATCTACGGCGGTAACAGTTTTGCCAGCAAAAAGCCGGATCCCGAAGGCGCGCGCAAATTGCTCGAAGAAAACGGCGTGCGTCCGGAAGAAGCCGCGATCATTGGGGACTCGCATGTCGACGTCGAAACCGGGGTCAACGCCGGCTTGTGGACGGTCGGCGTGAGTTACGGCTTCGCGCCGCACACGCTTGAGGAGCGTCCGCCCGACGTGCTCGTGGATAGCCCTCACGAACTTGCCGAAGTATTCGCTTGAGACTCCGCCGAGAAGCTGATCAAGGCACCCCAGGGGCTGAAATCTTGACGCCCAAGCGTAGCGTTGGAAGCGCTGCGCCACCCAAAATCCCGGTTGTCTCATGTAAACTCATCCGACAATGAGCGATCCATTGGCTGGTTTCACGGCGTCGGAGCTGCGCAAGCTGCGCAGCATGAAAGACCCGTACGGCATTCAGAAGTTTCTTGACGATGCCCCGTATCACCTCGCGGATACAGCCTGGTCGCCGCGGCGCGTGTTGGCCGAGCAGACAGCGCACTGCCTCGAAGGCGCCATCTTTGCCGCGGCCGCGCTGCGTGCCAACGGCTATCCTCCGTTGCTGCTCGACTTCGAGGCGGACCACGACACTGATCACGTGATTGCCATTTTTCGCCAGAACGGCGGTTGGGGCGCCGTCGCCAAATCAAACTACACGGGATGCCGCTGGCGCGAGCCCATCCATCGAACGCTTCGCGAGCTTGCGATTACTTATTTCAACGGGTATTTCAACTTGCGGCGCGAGCGCACGTTGCGGCGTTATTCGGCTCCCGTCAACCTGAAGCGCTTCGATCGTCAGAACTGGATGACCACTGACAAGCCGGTGTGGTTCATCGTGTATCACCTGTTCGAGATCAAGCATTATCCACTGATCACCCCGGCCATGGCCAAGGGCCTGCATCGCTTGGATGAACGGCTGTTTCAGGGAGAATGTCTGGGCAAGGCGTACAAGAATGCGGCAAACGGATGACCCACCTTCGAGTGACCCCGTTTTCGTGCATCCTGAAGGAACTCGCGACCTTCTAAGAACGTAATACCCTCATGAGAAGACTGGGTCTCGCTCGCCTCGCTGTGCTCATCATTCTGTTAGCCCGTCTGCTTGCATTCGGGCAGGATCAATCTGCCCCATCTCCTTCGGGCACTTCGCCGAGCGCCGCTTCCCTGCCCGATTTGAAGCCGGATGCCAACGGCAAACTTTCGCAGGAGCAGATGCGAAAGTTGCTTCGCGTTGTCGCCGACAAGGATCTCGAGAACGACAAGCGCCTGCGGGACTATACCTACATCGAACGTGATGCCGAGGACAAGCTCGATGGCAAGGGGCGGGTGAAGTCGACCGAAATAAAGACTTATGAAGTGATGGAACTCTACGGCGAGCAGGTGCAGCGCCTGATCGAGAAGGACGATAAAGGGCTCGACAAGAAGGACGCAGCCAAGGAAGAAGAGAAAATTCAGAAGATCATCGACAAGCGCAAGAACGAATCGGAAAGCGATCGCAGAAAGCGCGAGGAAAAAGAAGAGAAGGATCGTGAAGAGGACCGTAAGTTCGTGCTCGAAGTGGCGGACGCCTACAATTTCACGCTAGTAGGAACGGAATCGGTGGGCGGGCGCGAGGCCTGGGTGATCGAGGGCGAGCCGCGTCCGGGATTTGTGCCTAAGTTGAAGGAGTCCAAGTATCTCTCGAAGTTCCGCGGACGCGTCTGGATCGACAAGAACGATCTGCAACTGGCCAAGATGGACGTGGAATGCCTTGACACGATTTCCTGGGGATTGTTTCTGGCGCGCTTTCACAAGGGTTCCCGCCTCATGCTGGAGCAAACGCGGGTCAACGACGAAGTGTGGTTGCCGCTGCACGTCACGGCGAAGATCGATGTGCGTTTGGCGCTGCTCAAGAACTTCGATGTGAATCTGGAGCAGACCTACCGGGATTACAAGAAGTTCCGCGCCACGGCGAAGATTGTGAGTGTGGGTGACGTGAAGCCGTAGCCGGCGTGCCGGCCTGGACCCTCGACCGGATTCGCGTCATCTAACTAACCTGCGTGGTTGCCCGGCAGCCGCGACCTGTATACTCTGCCTCTCTCAGGTGAAACATGTCTTCTCCAGTGATCATTGGAGCGGTCTTCCCTAGCTCCGGCGGTGCCGGCCCCAGCTTCTCCGGCGAACCTGTAAATCAAGAGCAAGCTTTTCCTGCGCTTACACCTTCGCAGATCGACCGAATCCGCCCGTTCGGCCGGGTCCGGCAGATGACGGTGGGAGAAATTCTGTTCGAGCCTGGCGATCCGACAGCGCGTTTTTTCGTGGTGCTTTCAGGGGCCCTGGAGATCGTGCAGCCCACCGTGCAGGGCGAGCGCTTGATCGTGACCCACCAGGCCGGAAGCTTTACCGGCGAGATGACGATGATCTCGGGCCGCGGCGCACTGGCGCGCGGCCGGGTGACGGCCGCCGGGGAGTTCCTTGAGCTTACCCCGGAGGCGTTGCGGACCCTGGTGGCGCGGGATGAGGAGTTGAGCGGAATCTTAATGCGGGCGTTTATTCTGCGCCGGGTGCTGCTGATTTCATCTGGCAGTGGAAACGTGATTCTGTTGGGTTCACGGCACTCTGCGAAGACGCTGCGTCTGCGGGAATTTCTCACTCGCAATGGGCATCCGCATACCTATATCGATCTGGACACCGACACGGGCGCGCAAGAACTGCTGGACCGGTTTGCCGTCACGGTTGACGAAATTCCGGTAGTGATCTGCAACGGTGAGACTGTGCTGCGCGGGCCGTCGATCCAGGAACTAGCAAAGTGCCTGGGTCTCAACGCGCACATTACGGCGGCGGAAGTGCGGGATCTGGTAATTGTCGGTGCCGGCCCCGCGGGTCTGGCTGCGGCGGTTTACGGCGCGTCGGAAGGTCTGAACGTTTTGGTCATCGAGGCCGAATCTCCCGGTGGACAGGCGGGATCGAGCTCGAAGATCGAAAATTATCTGGGCTTTCCCATGGGAATTACGGGTAACGAACTGGCGGGCCGTGCCGCTGCGCAGGCGCAGAAGTTTGGCGCCAAAGTGCTGGTCGCAAGTAGCGTGACTAAATTGAATTGCGAGCGGCGTCCCTACGAGTTGAGCGTGGATTGCGGCCAAACGATTCGCGCGCGCACGGTGGTAATTGCCAGCGGGGCGCAATACAACAAGCCGGCAATCGATAACCTGAAGAAATTCGAAGGCCAGGGCGTTTATTACGGTGCCACTTTCATCGAAGCGCAATTGTGCGGGAACGAGGAAGTGGTGGTAATCGGCGGAGGGAACTCTGCTGGACAAGCCGCTGTTTACTTGTCGCAAACCGCGAGCAAGGTTCACATGGTAGTGCGTGCGCAGCGATTGTCCGACACGATGTCGCGTTATCTGATCCAGCGGATCGAGGAGAATCCCGCGATCGAACTGCACTACCGCACAGAGATTGTTGCTCTCGACGGCGATACGCAACTGGAGCGCGTGACGTGGCAGGATAAGAACACCGGAGAGATCTCGACGCATGATCTCCGGCATTTATTCATCATGGCGGGAGGGTCTCCGCGAACCGAGTGGCTGAAAGGATGCCTGGCCATGGACGGCAAAGGGTTCGTCCTTACCGGCCGCGATCTGGATCCGGTTCTACACAACTTCCACTGGCCGCTCGCGCGCGCACCGCTGATGCTCGAGACGAGCCTGCCTGGAGTGTTCGCCGTGGGCGACGTGCGCGCCGGGAACGTGAAACGCGTGGCCGCCGCCGTGGGCGAGGGATCGATCGCGATTTCGCTAGTGCACCGGGCGCTGGCGGAATTGTAGCGGTCGCATCTGTGCAAGAGGTTGGCCACGGATCTACACGGATTTTCGCGGATTCTCTTCGCAGGGCCCTTCCTCGAAGTACTGTTTTGCCGGCGTTATAATAGAAGGATTCTCTACCGCCGAAATCGCTGTCTGTGTGGGTGGTGGCGAGGACAGCAGATTCCTCGCTTCGCTCGGAATGACAAACTGGCTAGAGCTGGGAGCTAACAGCTAGAGGCTGCTTTTCATGGATTTCAAACTCGTATCTGATTACAAGCCGCAGGGGGATCAGGGGCGCGCGATCGAGTCGCTTCTGCGCGGAGTGTATGACCGCGAGCAGCATCAGGTTTTGCTGGGAGTGACCGGATCAGGCAAGACTTACACCATGGCAAAGGTGATTGAGGCGGTGAACCGTCCGACGCTGGTGATGGCGCATAACAAGACTCTGGCGGCGCAGCTTTATCACGAGTTCAAGAATTTCTTTCCTCACAATGCAGTCGAGTATTTTGTTTCTTACTACGACTATTACCAGCCCGAGGCTTACGTTCCGGCCGCCGATCTTTTCATCGAGAAGGAAGCGACCATCAATGATGAACTCGACAAGCTTCGCCTTTCTGCGACCAAGTCTTTGTTCGAGCGCCGCGACGCATTGATTGTGGCGTCGGTGAGCTGCATCTATGGCTTGGGATCGCCCGAGGCTTACTACGGCATGATGCTGTTTCTCGAAAAGGGCCAGAAAATCACGCGCGAGGACATCACACGCAAGCTGGTCGACATTCTTTATGAGCGCACCAACGGCGAGTTCAAGCGCGGCACGTTTCGCGTGCGCGGCGACGTGATTGAGGTCTTCCCTACTTATGACGATATGGCTTATCGCATCGAGCTGTGGGGAGACCAGGTGGAATCGCTGGCGCAGATCGATCCGCTGTTCAGTACGGTGAAGCAGAAGTACATGCGGCTGCCGATTTATCCCAAGACGCATTATGTGATGAAAGATGAGACCCGCGCATCGGCCGTGGAGTCGATCAAGAAAGAGCTGGCGTGGTGGGAAGTGGAACTGGAAAAACAAGGGCGCGTGGTCGAGTCGCAGCGCGTTCACCAGCGAGTGAAATTCGATCTGGAAATGATCAAGGTGATGGGCTACTGCCACGGCATCGAGAATTACTCGCGGCATTTTACGGGACGGATGCCGGGTGAGCCTCCGCCAACGCTGTTGGATTATTTTCCGCGCGACTTTCTGATGTTCATCGATGAGTCGCACCAGACCGTGCCCCAGCTGCGTGGGATGTATGCCGGAGACCGTTCGCGGAAGGAAACGCTGGTGGAGTACGGCTTCCGCTTGCCTTCGGCTCTGGATAACCGTCCGCTGACGTTTGAGGAATTTGAGCATCGCACGAATCAACTCGTCTACGTTTCGGCGACGCCGGGGCCTTATGAGCTGACGAAATCCGCGGGCGTGGTGGTGGAGCAGATTATCCGGCCGACGGGGCTGATTGATCCCGAAGTGGAGGTGCGGCCGGTCAAGGGGCAGATCGACGACCTGCTGCACGAGATTCGCGCGCGCGTCGAGAAGGGAGAACGCGTCCTGGTGACTACGCTGACCAAGCGCATGTCCGAAGACCTGGCGGAGTATTACGCCGAAGTGGGCGTGAAGTGCCGCTACATGCATTCGGAGATTGAGACGCTGGAGCGGGTAAAGATTCTGCGCGATCTGCGCAAGGGTGAGTTCGATGTATTGATCGGCATCAATCTGCTGCGCGAGGGGCTCGACTTGCCGGAAGT
>DATHOK010000298.1:0-4408 GCA_035484995.1 Verrucomicrobiia bacterium
GTGTGCTTTCGGCAAAGCTGCGTAGCCTGAGCGGGGGCGCTTATTTCGGCTTTTTCCTGCCGGTTTGACCCTGAGGAACAGCTTGTCCCACTTATGATGTTTGCCCGAGGCGGTCGGACGCCCGCCTGGGAATGTCTGATCGAGCAGTTCGGCGTCGGAGATCAGGCCCGCTTCCATCCATCGCCAGTTGGGCAGTGGACCGCTGCTGGAACCGCCGACCTGATACGTCAGCAGCTTGATAATCCCGTTGTGTTCGCCATAGTCGTGCGGCTCGACGATACGAAGCTTGTTTTGGTATCGAAGCCGAAGCAGCCTGGTTTGTTCGATCGCCGTTCGCAACAGTTGATCGAGGTGCGGATCTGGCATAGGGAATCCCCTTCAGACCAGTTTGCACGTTTCATGCCGGACCTATTTCTGCCAGCTATAGGTCAGCCAGGATTCTGCGCACCGAGGTGCGACCGATTTCGAGGCGGCGGGCGATCTCGGCTTTGCTGACGCCGGCGCGGTGGAGTTTCCGGATCTGAGCGGCCTTCTTTCCCACCGTCACGGGCCGACCGAGATGCTTTCCCTTCAGCCTCGCTTCGGCAATGCCCGCGCGGATTCGCTCGCGAAGAATCTCGTGTTCGAACTCCGCGAATACCGAGAGCAGCCCCGCCATGGCACGACCAGTTGGAGTGGTGAGGTCCAGTGCTTCGGTGAGCGACACGAAGCCGACGCCGAGTTCGGCGAGTTCCTTCAGAGTCACGACCAGATCAACGAGTGAACGACCCCAGCGATCGAGTCTCCACACCAGCACAACATCGATCTCACGACGCCGCGCCGCAGCCATCAGTTTCTCGCGAAGCTCGCGTTCCACAGCACCGGAACCGACTTCTTTGATCTGAACCGTGATCTCCCAGCCGCGCTTCGTTGCATACTCTCGCATGGCGCGCATCTGCAGCGGCAGAGTCTTCTGATCGTGCGTGGACACCCGCGCATACAACCCAACTCGCAACATTTTCGCCGCTTCCTGGCGCTGGCCGAAAACCCTCGTCGATTTTGCTGTTGTCGATGCCTGTTTGGCGGCCATTTCGGCGTGTCCGTTCCGTCAGGCCATTATCTAATACTTTCGGCCATGGGACCGAACCATGATATTACGCGGCCACCGCGGTTGCGTCGCGCCTGTAGTTCCAGGGCATCCACTCCGCCGGGTGTACGGTCACTTCCGCAGGATGCCGGAGCAGCTCCGCCAGATAATCGAACGGGTTGACCTTATTCAGTTCGCACGTGTGGATCAGGCTCATGAAGAGATCGCCAACACGCGCTCCGTTCATCGTTTTGTAGAAGAGCGCATTCTTACGATGCAGGATGGCTTTCTTTAGCATTCTTTCGGCGATGTTGTTGTCGAGTGGCGCGCCCGCCTGTCGCAGGAACAGTGTCAGTTCCGGCCAGTGCCGGAGCAGGTACGAGATTGCCTTGCCCAGCCCGGAGTTCGGTTCTGTCTTGTGCTCCGCAAACTGATTCTTCAGCCACTGCTGCAGATCGTCCATCACCGGCGCGCTATTCGACTGATGAAACGTCAGTCTTTCTTCCGGCGCGAGGCCGCGCTCTTTCGCTTCGGCGTCGAAGCGGTATACGGCACCCAGCGACTCCAGCACATACCGGCATTCTTCGGGGAAGTTCGCGGCAACGTCTACAACCTGCCGCCTTCCATGCGCCAGACAGTTGCCCAGCAGAACTTCCACACCCGGCAGCTTCGGCGTGTTCCGCGAGAGAGCGTCGCACATCTGAATGGGCGCATCGCGCTCCGCCGCGCGTTGCTTCAGAACATCGGCGAGATTCTCGCCCGCATGTTTCCAGCCGGTAAAGTACAGCGCGATCTTCCATTCCCGCCAGATCGAGACGATGCCGCTGGTGAACGTTCCCGTGCGCCCGTCGCCGGTGTTGCGCACCAGCTTCAGTATCCGCATGCCCGTGTCATCGTTGTGAACCACGCTGCCCTGCGCCGCCTGCCGGATGAACTCGCCCAATATGCGTTTGAGCTGCTTCGCGGCTGCCTCCATCAACTCCCATTGGGTTGCGGCCGGTAATGGAATCCCGAGTTGTGTCTCCAGCCGCTCCATCCGGTTGAAGGGCACGCCTGTGCCATATTTCAACAACGCAATCATCGCCACGGCGGTGGTGTCGTATTTGTCGGTCCCGACACCAGGTGGCTCCGCCGCGGTGAACATCTGGCAGCAGCCGTTGCAGCGGAGACGCTCCATCTCGAACACGGTCGCTTTCAGCGGCGCCTGCCCCACGATGCGGATCAGCGTCTTCGGCTCTTTCTGCCGGTATACTCTTCCCTCGCGGCATTCCGGGCAAGGGTCGCCCGATTTGAGTTGCGCGTGCTGTACGGAGACTTTTTCCGCCCCGGTAAAGGCGCTGGCTGCATTGCGCCCATGACCAGCCGACTTCGGCTCCGCTGACTCAGCTTCCGTAGAGGATGAGTTTTTCGGTTCCAGCACGGAGTTGGTCTTCTCCGTGTTTCGCTTTGGCGCCAGTCGTTCCACCAGCGCGTGCAGCGTGGTTTTGAGCTTCTGGCAGTCCGACTTGCTCAGCGGCCCGTCTTCCGCTGCATCGATCACCCGGTCCAGTTCTTCCACATCCACATCGAGACGGCGCCGGGAGGTCTTCATTTTTTTACTCACTCAGCAACTCGCGAAAGCGGCGGGTCAGCGCCAGGCCGAGCACCTCTTTAATGGAGCGGTTCGGTACGTAGCTGTTGGATGCTTTGCCACGGCCCGTAGTCCGGCCCATCAGCACCCAGTTGGCAGCGCGGTAGCAGGTCCCGCGAAAACGGCCGGGATCGATGAAGGTCTCGGCGAAGTAGACCGGATGGCTGTACATCCGCTCCCAGTCTCCGGGCAGTGCGCTCGCTACGCGGCCCAGTATGTGCGAAGCCAGATGCGGAACTTTGATCCATGGCAGAATCAGGAAGCGCGTGTTGTAAGCGATGAATCGAATGTTGCGCCGGCGCGCTTCGGCGCTCCATCCTATATAACGGTCGCGGCTGCCCAGATGACGAGGCGCCGAACTCCATGCCATGCAGGCGATGGGGCGTCCCTGTGCCCACACGAGATACTTCAGGTGCTCGCCCACCGGCTGCTCATAGCCAAGATAATGATGTTGCTCCATCAGGCTGTTGAACAACGGCTCGTCAGCCGTTTTTCTGACCTGTTCGAGCGAGACCGGGCGGATGTCGGCGAGCGCGGCGTTGATCGGTGTCGTGTCGATCAGCATCGCTTGTGGCCGCTCGCGGCGAGCCAGGGGATTCGGAGGCCGGAAACGAATCAGGGGCAACTCGATCTGCCCGGCGCGATCGAGCATCAGTAATAAGCCGCGGCAGACCATGTCGCGTGGAGTGCCGTTGGCCTGTTTCCATTGCCAGGCCTCGCACAGTTTCTCCGACAACCTGCGCCGGCTTGCCGTGGGATGGTCAGTGATTAATCTGCGGATGAAGTCGATCTCTTCAGCCGTAACAGTGCGGCCCCGGTATCTCCATTCCGGCATTCTTCCAGCAGTGTGGCAGAGTCGAAATTGGAACGCAAGGGGGTTGGCGTATCTTTTTTTACGCGCTCACCTGCCGCCATACCGGCGGCGCCCCGGCATCCGGGTTGGCGGCCGCCAGCAGTAACTGCGCCTGGTGTGCACGCAGGGTTCGCGCAGGCTCAGAGCCGCTGGGCCACCATTTGAAACGGCCCTTCGACAGTCGCTTCGTGGCGAGCCAGAACCCCTGGCCGTCATAGGCCAGCAGTTTTATCGCTGTCCCCCGGCGGCTGCGGAAGATGAACAGACAGCCGGAAAATGGATCTGCCGCCAGTTTCTCCCGGCATAGCTGTGCCAGAGAATCGATGCCCTTCCTGCCGTCGATGGCGTCTACCGCAACCAGGATGCGCAGTTGCGGCGTGATCTGGATCAGGACGCCGACTCCACCAACTCCCGGCTCAGCGTCGCCAGATATGAAGCCGAAGCACCCTTCAGCTGGATTCGCAGCTTTCCCCTGCACCCTTCCACTTCAAGTGTGCATTCGGGAACCGATTGCATCTGCGGCGTGACCAACTCCACAAAGGCCGGTTGCCGCGGAACTGCTCCGGCGGCCGGCATGCGCCGCTTCAGATCGTCCCACGCCACATGCAACTCCCGCGCCGTTCGATTAATCCCCTCCTTCCGAGCCACCTCGACAGCCGCCGACCAAAGCTCAGCCGGTATTCGGGCTTTCCCTCTCCGAGTGGTTCTCCATTCCTCGAAACGCAGTTTTGCTTCTTCAAGGCTTACGATGGGGGTTTTGATTCGCGGCATGGCCTTCCTCCTCGCCGGAAAACCCAGCGGAAGAACGACCTTAACAGTTATCGACCTAACACTTCATACACGCTTGCCGAAAACTCAC
>DATHOK010000299.1:0-17320 GCA_035484995.1 Verrucomicrobiia bacterium
CAGAACCTTGAGCACGTGCTCGGGGACATTGCAGAGCTTCAGGTCTCCGTGGACCTGGCGGGTGCTGGTGAGGGTGCGGACGATGGTGCCGAGTCCGCTGCTGTCGATGAATCCGACCTCGCCCAGATGCAGAACGATGGAGCGGCGGTCGCGCAACAGCCAGGCTACATGCGTACGCAAGGACTCGCTCTCGCCCCCGGCAACGATTCGTCCGTTGCAATGCACGATGGTGACTCGTCCAACATCGCGAGTATCAAGTGAAAGGCGCAATCGTTCTCCTTGCGGCCAAACTCAACCCGGCAGAGTCGCGACATTATACGCCGAGGAGGTGTCGTTCTCTTTTTACAGCAAGACGATCGTGATACCCCGGTTGCCTCGGCCGAGGTCGGAGTCGCTCTTCAGTTCGGGATGAGATTGCAGAAGCTTCCAAGCCGCGTCGTCTGATTTGGACCAGTTCTCGCCAAAGACGCAGCCACGAATCTGGCCGTTCTGGGTTATCTCGAGCAGACGCTTTTGCACTGCGATGCGAATCTCGCCGCCGGCGCCGCTCGAGCCGTAGCCGTGAACCAGCTTCAGCAACTTTGTCTTCTCCTGACTTGCCAGCGCAAGTTCGCGGTCGAGGCGCTCAAGGGCTTCGCGGACCAGGGGCATGTCGGACTTGAGGTTGACGGTCTTGATGGGGGCAATCCAGATCAAAAAAATTTCGGATGCTTGCGTTAAAATATATGGAATCAATGAGTTGCGGGGGAATGATCCGGTGGCGATCTGGATAAAATATTGGAAACAAACAACTTGCTCGCAAAATATTACAATCAAACGACTTAGCGAGAGCCGACTGCGGCAAATGCCCTAGAATCAAGGGTTGAATCTGCAAAATATTGCACCCGTTGAAGTTATCTCTGTGCTATTCGATTATCAAAGAACTAATGCGTATAGAAAATTGTTGCAGCATGGAGGATCGAAGTCAAGGGAATTTTATTTACGGCAGCTTCGCTTTGGTGCGGTGGTGAGTGCCAATCCCCCGTTTGCGACAACTGATCTACTGCAACTTTGCGTACTCGGCCTTGGCTTCCTTCAGGATGGGGATGTCGGGATCGGCGTCTTTCCAGAGGGCGAGGAAATCCTTGTAGGCGGCGAGAGCCCGGACGCGGGCGGCGTCGGCATCTGCTCCCTGTGAGGTTCTCGCCTGCAAGACGTTGGCACGAGCCGCTCCCAGATGCGCCAGCGCTCCCGTCCAGCAGTTCCAGACGATGCCGCTGTGGTCGATAATCTTCTGAAACTCAACGGCGGCTTCTTTGCCTTGTCTCCCCGCTAAGTATGCTTCACCGCGAATGTAGGTCTGATAGAGGCAGGATAGATTGTTCACGAATGAAATTTGCCCCAGTTCAACGGCCGAAGCCGCTTGCAAAGTATTTAGGGCGAGAGCAGGATTCTTCCGATTGAGCGCAAGTTGCGCCCGAATCGCAGGCAGCCAGAACGACTGCATCTGCGTATCCAGCGGGAAACGCTTGTTCAAGTCTTGTGCCAGCGGCTCGGTTTCTGACGCATCACCCGCCATGGCAAAGGCTAGCGCGGCTTCGACCTGAACGCCTTGACTTGTTGGAACCAATTTCAAGCCTTCCTTTGCTGTGCGCCTGGCGTCCGTCAGATTGCCGAACGCGGCTTCGCGTAGCGCGGCATTCTCCAGCCAAATGGCCCCATTTTCTTTGCTGTCGGCTTTGACGGCGGAATCTACAGACTGCTTAGTCAGTTCCTGTGCCTTGCGCAAGTGGCCTGCGTAGGCTTCCGTATCGGATGCAAGGGAAAGCTCAGCGTTCTCTTCGGGCTTGCCTGCGAACCACTGTTGCTGCTCTGCCATGGCTGAGGAATCCATCCTAAGAAAAGCGAGAGCGTAGAGAGCGTTATGAAGTATGAAATCGTCCAGCTTTCGCGAATGTGCTTGCTGGATTGTCTGCTGCACCTCGTCGAAACGCTGTGAGGCGAGCAGATCGTTCGTCAGATTGACGTATGGACCGACTTTGTCTGGAGCGAGCCGGAGGCTTTCGCTATCCGATGCCCTCGCCTTCTCGTACTCTCCCAGTTCTCCGTACACGTTTCCCAAATTGCCATGTGCCGCATAATCCCGCGGGTAGATCTCAACCCACTGCTCGTAGGTTTCTGCTGCTTTCGCCAGTTCACCGGTTACCCATTGGTAGTAAGTAGCCGTGATGAAGAGCTTTTCGCGCTCGCTGGCACGCTCGCGCAATTGGAACGCTTTGGCGAAATATTCGCTCGCGCGTCCCAGCTCCAACATGCCGGAGTAACTTCCGCCTGCTCCTTTGTATCCCATCGCAAAACCCGGATCGAGTTCAATGGCGCGTTGATAGTAAGGGAGGGCAGCAGACAGACTGTTCTGCGCGGCTTCCTTTTCCCCCAGGCTGTATGCTTTCAGGGCTTCGAGGGAGGATGTGGTTGCCTCGGAAAGCGGAACATCGAGCTTCTGCACGGTTGCGAGCGACTCACCTAATTCTCCGCGCAGTTTGGATGCCGCAGCACCCAGCGCATTGAGCACCTTTTCCCTGGACGCCGCGGTGACCTGCTCCTGCGCCAACAGAGCTCCACTCTGGCAATTAACGGCCTTCAACCCCAGAACATACTCAGTGCCGAGACTGGCTATCGCTCCGGTAAGGTAAGCTTTGCTGCCGGCTCGTTGGCACAGGTCGCGAGCCACCTCTGGCGTGATTTTCGTGCTGGCCGGGCGGCTCATTAATTGGAGCGTCCTGGCGACTTCGCCGTCGGAGAGCACATTCAAGAAAGGCGATTGCCGGATGGAAACATTGAGCGCAGTCTTGAGTGTGTCGTCGAAGATCGCATCGCCCGTGCTGTTGGCAAAGTCAGTGAGCACGATGGTGTCTTTATCGGTGAGTTGCTGGCTTTGCCGCGAATGATAGTAACGATAGTAAAGACCTCCCGCCACAAACAGGCAGGCGAGCAGGACGGGGACCGCAATTTTCCAGACCTTACCCACCCGAGCTGAAGGAGCCTTTGGCACTGCGACGGTGCCAGAGCTTGCCACAGGGCTGAGTCCGCTCTCGGTGTCTCGCTTCAGCCGTTGCAGGTCGGCTCGCATATCGGCTGCGCTCTGATAGCGCAAGTCGCGGTCCTTCTCCAAAGCTTTGCGGATGATCTCGTTGAACTGAAGAGGTAACTGGGGGTTCCACTGACTCGGTAATTCCACACCTTCGTACAGGATCGCCCCAAACGTTGCTCCAGTCGTTCCCCTTTCAAAGGGCAGACGACCGCTTGCCATCTCGTAAAGCGTCACGCCGAAGGAAAATAGATCGGTGCGTGCATCCAGAGGCTTGCCTGCGACCTGTTCGGGTGACATGTAGCTCACCGTGCCTAGAGCGATGTTTCTCGCAGTGAGGTCTTTTTCCCCAATCGTGGGATCGTCCGAGATCGAGTCGGATCGCTTCGCTCCCGGGTCGGTTTTTTTTGCCAGCCCGAAGTCGAGAACTTTGGCCAGTCCACGCTTGGTGATGAAGATGTTTCCCGGTTTTATATCCCGATGAATGATCCCTGCCAAATGAGCCGCATCGAGCGCGTCGGCGATCTCAATGGAAAGTGAGAGGAGTAGATCGGTTTCAAGCGGACGTCCCGCGATGCGGTGCTTCAGCATCACCCCGTCCAGAAACTCCATGACGATGAACGCTTGCCCGTTCTGCTCGCCGATGTCATGAATGGTGCAAATGTTGGGATGGTTCAGTGCAGAAGCAGCCTGCGCTTCGCGTTGGAAGCGAGCCAGCGTCTGTGGATCGCGAGCAACCTCATCCGGGAGGAATTTCAGCGCGACGAAGCGCTGCAGGCGAGTATCCTCGGCTTTGTAGACAACGCCCATCCCGCCGCCGCCCAGCTTCTCTACGATACGGTAGTGCGAGATGGCCTGGCCGATCATGGAGTGGAGCAAATGGTAGGCGCGACGCCAGGGTCACGTCAATGAAAGCGATAGGGTTGCCCTAGGCGACCTGGCGAACCGGTCCGGAGTTGGCGACCTCGCGGCAGGTCGTGAGACCGTGATCGCCTGATGCAACTCCTACCGGGGCAGTTATAATTCACGCCGATGGCCAGCGAACCCTTTCTTTCGTGGGCGAACCGGACGGTGCTTCGCCCGGGCCGCGAAGAGCCCTACCTGTCGATCCAGGACATTGTCGTTTTCGTCCGCGATCTGGAAGTGAGCAAGCCGTTCTACCTACAACAATTGGGTTTCGAACTTATCACGGAGCAACGCCTTCCTACCGGCGAACGCTGGATCGAAGTGGCGCCTCCCGACGGTAGCGCGAATCTCGCGGTGGTGGAACCAAAGCCCGACGCGCCGGAATACAAACTGATTGGCGGCTACCGCTGGGTGCTGTTCATGACCGAGGATGTCCAGGCCAAGTACAAAGAATGGAGCGAACGGGGGGTTCGTTTCGTAACTCCTCCCGAGACGCCAGGCTGGGGCGGCACATATGCGCGTTTCGAGGATCCGGACGGGAACGCGTTTGGACTGGAAGGGTTCGATGAGGTCAGGCAAAGCCTGGAGTTGCGCCGGCAGGCGCAGGCGGAGAAACTCGAATCCGAACGCCGCACCGCGCAGGAACTGGAAATAGCGCGGCAGGTGCAGGCGCGGTTGTTTCCGCAGATTCAGCCGGAGTTTAAAACGCTGGAGTACGCGGGTATCTGCCTGCAGGCGCGCCAAGTGGGAGGGGATTATTTCGATTTTCTGAATCTCGGGCCGCAGCGGCTGGGGTTGATCATCGGCGATGTTTCCGGCAAAGGAATCGCCGCGGCTCTGCTGATGGCGAATTTGCAGGCCAGCCTGCGAAGCCAGACGGCGCTAGCCTTCGATCAGCCCGAGGCGTTGCTCCGGTCTGTGAACCGCCTGTTCTATGACAACACCGGCGACAGTGCCTATGCCTCGCTTTTATTTGTCGAGTACGACGAGGAGAAGGGGCGGCTGCGCTACGTCAATTGCGGCCATTTGTCGGGTCTGCTGGTAAGAAGCGACGGCAAGGTCGATCGGCTCGATTCCACCAGCACGCTGCTTGGTCTGTTTCGAGACTGGGACTACTCGATGCGGGAGCATTGGCTCTCTCCCGGGGACGTGCTTGCGCTTTACACGGACGGCATCACCGAAGCCTATAACGAGCGAGGAGAGGAATTTGGCGAGCAGTGCCTGATTGAATCGCTCCAGCAACATCGGGACCTGCCGTGCCAGGCTTTGTTGAGCGCAATCGTGGATGGGGTTCGGCGATTTAGTACTCAGGAACAACACGACGACATCACGGCGATCGTGGCGAAGTTCAAGGCTGCGGGCTGACTCAGGCGTTCGAGGTGTTCGGGGGGAAGATGATTCCCCAGAATGTTTCGGCGCGTTCGCCTTGCTCGGTAAACTCGATTGCGTAGGTGGAAACACCCTCCAGGGCCGACAGTTGCGACACCACCCGGGCTGAGAGCGCAGCGCCCTGCTTATTGCTTACGGTGACGAAGGAGCCCACCAGAAGCTCACGACGGACTTGAACGGCAGCGCCGTGCTTATTCAATTTCGTGGCCTTGGCCGGCATGGTAAAGGCAGTTTTCTGCCGATCTTCGCCGGACAGTCCGACGGTGGCGTGGAGCGCCATGCGATGGCTGCGGCGTTTTGAGATCTGGCTGCGGGTGGCGGTTGGGCTAGGAGCGAAGCCCGGACGGTGCGATTTCGAGTGGGGATGTGCAGGTTTCAGGTTCATGGTGATCGCGACATTAGAATGCGCTGTCGATCGCCGCAATGTGCCATTCGTCACCTCCCGATGTTACCCCGCAGAACTCGTTGATTCTTCAAAGTGCGCGGCGCGCTGGTTCACGGCAGGAAATAGGACATGTACCAGAACCGGCAGCTGAAGCCTGTAGGGCGTGGGTCGGGTACGTGCGGCAGGTCGATGAGTGTAAACTCCTGTTCTCAATAGTTGACTTCCGGTTTGCCCGTCGTCCTGACCAGAATCGATCCAACTGCGATATCGCTCCTACGAGCCGATTTTCCAGTTCTAGATGTCTGAAGTCTCGCTTCGATCAGCTGCGTTATCGCGAAGAGCATTAACTTGGCCGGATAAACTCTAATCGATTCCGAAGTCAATACACTAAACACTGTACATCTCTGTTACGAAGCTTGGCGGAAACGAATTATTCGATGTCACAGTCCTGATTGCAATATAGTCATTCTTGCTCAGGACGATGCTGGGATTACTCGCGAACGAGCCTGACGCGACAGGCTTCGTCGCAAAATCTGTTTTAATCTGAGATTTGCATCTGGAGATGGGGGAGAGTAGCGGTGGAAAACAGTAGCAGCTCGCACGAGACAAAAAATGCAGAGGCCAACGGTGAACCATGGTGCGGCCTTCTGGCTGGCGCTGCGCCGCGCGATCACATCGTCCAGCTTTATCAGGATCAGCAATTTCTTAATCGAGCCGTCTGTCGCTTTGCGGCTGCGGCGATTGCTAACGGCGAAGGGGTAATTCTAGTTCCGACGATCGCTCATTGGGACGCTTTTCGCCCCCGTCTGGAAACTGAGGGCGTGGATGTGAAAGCCGCGGAAAAGCGCGGTCAACTGACGGTTGTTGACGCGGACAATTTGCTGCCCACCTTCATGCGTGACGGAATGCCGGATTCGCCCGTTTTCCTAGGCTTAGCTGCAAACGTTGTTTCACAAGCTCGCGGAGACGGTCGTTATCCGAAAGTACGCTGGTGGGGTGAAATGGTTAACCTTCTTTGGGAGCGAGGGGATGTTGCCGCCAGCATGAACCTCGAAGATTTATTCGATAAACTCGCGCATGAGCAAGATATTGCGATCTTCTGCTCGTTCCTCATGGATAATTTCAACGGTGACGTGCACGCTCGCATGCTGCCGAGACTCAGCGAGAATCACTCCCATCTTATTCCCGTCGAAGATTACTCTCGACTTGAGCGAGCCGTGTCCGAAGCGCTTCGAGATGCCGTGGGCCCAGACGAGTCCCGGGTCCTAGAGGACAGGCTGCTGTCGCGCTATCCCGGTTCGTTCCACATGCCGCGCTCTCAAGCGTTGCTTTTGGCATTGCGTCAGACTCTCCCACTTGTGGCTGATGATGTCCTGCAACGGAGTAACACGCTGTATCGTAATACTGGGTAAAAACAGAGATAATCTATGGCCCGGGATGACGAGTTCTCTCTAGCCGGTACTGTATCAGGCGACGCTCCGACTTTGGTGACAACCGCAAACGAGATCAGTGTGCTTGATGCTGTTGATGTTCCGATAATTGTGATCAGCCGGGAGTGCACGGTTGTCCGCATCAACCGGGCCGCCATGACGGTGTTTGGCCTGACGGCCTCGGATCTGGGTTGTTCTCTTGGCAATACTCTTGGGGGAGTGGAGGATCTCAATAGAATCTGCGGGCGGGTGATCTCTGATGGAGCACCACATCGGATCGAAACCCGCGATGGTGATAGACGTTTTCTTCTTCGAATCGCTCCCTACACCGGAAGCGATCGCAGCCAGATTCTGGGCGCGGTGATCGCATTCACGAATGTCACGGCCTTTCGAGCAAGTATTGAGCAAGCCATCTACGAACGGGAATACACGAAGGCGATCCTCAACACAGTAGTCGATCCCGTCGTCGTTATCGACGCCAAGTTGCAGGTACAGACGGCAAATCGGGCTTTCTACACCATATTTGGGGTTTCACGCGATGAGACGCAGGGCATTTCGATCCGCAAGCTTGGGAATAACGAGTGGGAAACCTCCGACGTGTGGGAATCTGTGGCAAGAGCTCTTTCTGGCCTTAGCGCATTTCAAGCCGTAGAGATCGACCGCGAATTCCCCATCGGTAGAAGGACGCTTGTGGTTGACGCACGCCGCTTGGAGGGAGTCGGGAATTCTCTGATCGTTCTCACGTTCCATGACATCACCGAGCGAAAGCATGCAGAACGGACAACCTCACTGCTGGCTGCCATTGTTGATTCTTCAGATGATGCCATCATAAGTAAGAAGCTCGATGGGACAATAACCAGTTGGAATCAGAGCGCCGAGCAACTGTTCGGATATAAGGCAGAGGAAGCCGTCGGTCAGCATATTACGCTCATCGTCCCGTCGGAACGACGTTCAGAAGAAGAAGACATTCTCCGGCGTCTGGCAAGAGGCGAGCGGGTCGATCATTTCGAAACAGAGCGCAAACGCAAGGACGGCGCTACCGTGGATGTTTCCCTCACGATTTCTCCCATCTGCGACGCGTCAGGCAGGGTCATCGGAGCATCAAACGTAGCCCGCGATATTACTGAACGCAGGCAGGCAGAGCGAGCACTCTCGGAGCAAGCTCGCCTGCTGGACCTGAGCAATGACGCAATCGTCGTTCGTGACGCCGGCGACCGCGTTATCTATTGGAACAAGGCTGCGACGGAACTCTATGGCTTCACCCGTGAGGAGGCGCTGGGCCGAGTAACCCACGAACTGCTGCAGACCCAATTTCCCGTGGATCTAGGAATGATCAACAAACAACTGCATCGCGATGAGCGCTGGAACGGCGAATTGGTTCACATAAGAAAGGATGGCACGAAAGTCATAGTCATTAGCCGGTGGGCGCTCGATCGGCAAGCCAATGGAAACGCGCTACGCATTCTCGAAACCAACACTGACATCACGCAGCAAAAGCGAACCGAGAAGGCATTGCGCGAAAGCGAAGAGCGTTTTCGCGCCATTGTCGAAACCACGCCTGAGTGCGTCAAACTGATGTCGGCAGATGGTACGTTGTTGCATATGAATAAGCCCGGCCTGGAGATGGTTGGTGCTTGTTCCGCGGACGAAGTCGTTGGCAAGAGCGTTTATGACCTGATTGCGCCGGAGGATCGGGAGCGGTTCAAAGCTTTCAACGAGAGCATCTGCCGGGGCGGGCAAGGTTCACTACAGTTCGACATTGTTGGGCTAGATGGTAAACGGCGGCACATGGAAACTCACGCCGCACCCTTGCGAAAGCCGGATGAAACCGTGTTGCATCTTGCTGTTACAGCCGACATTTCCGAACGCAAGCAGGCAGAGGAGTTGCTGCGCCGGAGCGAAGAGCGGTTCCGGGCACTGGTGAACGCCAGCTCTGACGTGGTTTATCGCATGAGTCCCGACTGGAGCGAGTTGGGCCAGCTCGATGGAAGGGGCTTCGTTGCGGATACGGGCGGACCGAGGAGCGATTGGCTGAACGAATATATTCATCCTGACGATCAGCCGCTTGTGTTGGATGCGATACGCGAAGCGGTGCGGACAAGGAACCCGTTCCAGCTTGAACATCGCGTCCGCCGGGCAGACGGAACGCTCGGCTGGACTTACTCGCGAGCGGTTCCGCTGCTCAACGGAAACGGCGAGATCCTGGAGTGGTTCGGTGCAGCCACCGACGTTACTGCTCGCAAAGAGGCAGAGGAAAATTTCCGCAAACTGGCTCAAACACTAGATGCAGAAGTGCGTGCTCGCACGCGAGAACTGGAGGAGCAGTCCAACCGTGTGCGCCAGCTTTCCTGGCGATTGCTGCGAAGCCAGGATGAAGAACGCCGACATATCGCGCGCGAATTGCACGACAGCGTGGGTCAGACATTGACTGTACTTGACATAAACTTTGAACTATTCATGCAAGAGGCGGGTTACCAATCATCGGATGTTGCCTCGAAGATTGAGGAAATCCAGAAAACAGTTCAACAGTTGCACCGCGAGATACGCACGACTTCTTACCTGTTGCATCCGCCCTTGTTGGACGAGAACGGACTATATTCCGCGATCAGTTGGTATCTACAAGGGCTTCGGGAACGCAGCGGACTAGAAGTTCAGCTTGACATTCCTAAGGAGTTCGGCAGACTGCCGCGTGACATGGAACTCGTGATCTTTCGGCTGGTGCAGGAATGTTTGACGAACATTCACCGGCACTCCGAGAGTAAGACCGCTTCGATTCGGATTGCCTGTGAATCGAATCAAATTAACTTAGAAATCAAGGACCAGGGCAAGGGCATGTCCCCCGCACGTCTGGCCGAGATTCAATCGGGACGCTCAGGCGTCGGAATAAGCGGGATGCGGGAACGCCTCCATCAATTCGAAGGGACCATGCATATCGATTCCGATGGCGCAGGGACCCGCATCTTTGCGACCATCCCGGAGCCCAAAACTGCGTCACCGGAGGATCAGAGCCAGTCTGAGCCCTCGCAGGCTGCCGCGTCGGACTTTTCACTACAGTCCTCAAGTATCCGTATCCCAAGAGTGGGGCGGTAGCTGTTGCAAAATCGCGATTACACTCATTGACCCCGGTCGGCCATCCTCAATGAGTAAGTGTTGGCTAACCACAGCTATCGGTGAGCATGTAAGCGATCGCGGAAAGTGCTTTTCAGCTACTGGAGTTTGGCGTACTCCGCCTTGGCTTCTTTCAGGATTGGGATGTCGGGGTCGGCGGAATTCCAGAGGGTGAGGAAATCTTTGTAGGCGGCGAGAGCGCGAGCGTGGGACTTATCGGCATCTGCTCCCTGCCCCTGCCCTTGAAAAGTTCTTGACCGTAAGGCGTGGGCGCGAGCCGCTCCCAGATGCGCCAAAGTTCCGGTCCAGCAATTCCAGACAATGCCGCTATGAGCGAGGATCTTCTCGAACTCGGCGGCGGCAGCTTCGGACTGTCCGGCGGCCAGGTAGGCCTCTCCGCGTACGTACACCGGATAGAGGCAGGAGATATTGTTGACGAACGGAATTTGTCCCAACTCGACGGCGGAAGCAGCTTGCAGAATATTGAGAGCGTCGGCTGGTTTCTTTTTGTCGAGAGCCAATTGCGCGTTAATCGCCGGCAGCCAGAGCGCCTGCACCTGAGTATCAAGTGGGAAGCGTTTCGCTAAGTCTTGCGCCAAGAATTCGGCCCGCGCTGTATCGCCGGCCATGGCCAGCGCGAGGGCCGCTTCGCTCTTCGCTCCCTGACTCGCGGGAGCAAGCTTCAAAGTCCCTACCACAGTATGCCGGGCTTGCGCGGCATTACCGAAAGCAGCTTCTCGCTGCGCAGCAATCGCTAAATAGACGGCGGCATTCTCTTTGTTATCCGCTCGCACCGCGGAGTTAACTGCGCGCTCGGTCATTTCCCGGGCCTTGCGAAGATGGCCGGCATACGCCTCGGTGTCGGATTGCAGCGCGAGTCCAACGTTTTCAAACTCCGTCTTGCTGGCAAACCAACGTTCCTGCTCAGCCATCGCCGCGGGGTCTGCACCGACAAACGCGAGAGCATACGAGGCATTATGCAATATGAAATCATCCACATTGCGCGCCTGCGCCTCATGGATGACTTGCCGGGTTTCGTCGTAGCGCTGCAAGGCAAGAGCGTAGTTGGCAAGATTTTCGTATTCACTCACTGCTTCCGGTGCGCGGCGTGCGACTTGTCTGGTGATCTCCGTGGCTTTGTCATACTGCCCCTGTGCGGCATACACCAGGCCTAAATTGACATAGGCTGCATCTTCCCGCGGGTAGATCTCCATCTCTTCGCGAAACGTCTGGGCCGCCTTATCGAGTTCTCCGGTCGCGTAGGAATAATAGTCGGCACTGATGGTGAGCCTTTCCCGCTCGCTGGCATGCTCGCGCAACTGAAATGCCTTTGTGAAATACTCGCTGGCCCGCCCGAGTTCGCTGAGAGTGGCGTAGTCGATGCCCAACGCCCTGTAGGCCATGGCAAAATCAGGATCAAGCGCAACGGCGCGTTGATCGTAAGGCAGGGCTGCGGCGGGGCCTTTGTCGTCGGACGCCCTTCTGCCAAGGCTGAGCGCTCGCAAAGCTTCGAGCGAAGACGTAGTGGCCTGTTCCAGCGGAATATCAAACTTCTGCACGGTAGCCAGCGATTCACCGAGTTCGGCGCGCAGGCGGGATGCAGAATCGCCTAGCGCGTCGAGCACCTTCTCTTTGGAAGCTGCCGTCCTCTGATCTTCTGCCAGCGTGTCTCCACTCTGGCAATTCACCGCCTTCAACCCCAGCACGTATTCGCTGCCGAGGGTGCCAATCGCTCCGGCGAGATAAGCCTTGCTGCCCGCACGCTGGCAAACTTCGCGTGCGACCTCGGGCGTCAGCTTCGTGCTCGCTGGACGGGTCATCAGTTGCAGGGCTTTAGCGACCTCGCTGTCGGAGAGCACATTCAAGAAAGGCGATTGCCGAAGAGAAACGTTGAGCGCAGTCTTAAGCGTGTCATCGAACACCGCGTCGCCCGTGGAATTCGAGAAATCACCGAGAACGATCGTGTCCCTGGCGGTGATTTGGAAAGCGGGACGGTGAAGATGCCGGTATTCTCCAACCGCCGCAACTGCCATGATTAGACCCACGGCGGGCCAAAGATAGTGGCGCCACCTGACCCGATCCTTGCTGGGAGCTGCGATCGGAGCTGCGGCTTGCAGTTCAGGCGTCCAGGCCACCGGAGCAACAAACCGATAGCCTCGGCGGGGAACGGTTTCCAGAAACCTGGGATTGTCCGCCGAGTCGTTCAAAGCCGCGCGGAGCTTCCGCACCGCCGTATTCAAGGCGTCGTCAAACTCCACGAATGTATCGCGCGACCAGAGTTTTTGGCGGATTTCTTCTCTGGTCACGATCTGGCCGGGACGCTCCAGCAAGAGTGCGAGAATCTGTAACGGTTGTTCCTGGAGGCGAATTCTGGTCCCGGACTTAGTGAGCTTGCCTTCCTGGAAATCAGCCTCGAAGGATCCAAAGCGAACAATCCGGCCCGCTGGTCTGCTTTGCTGCATACGAACGCCCCGCTGCAGAATGCGGGAGATTTTAGCATGGCAGGTCAGAAATTCGGGTAACTGCTTTTTCTTCCGCGCGTTAGCTGGTTAGCTCAAATCCGGGAACAGTTTTGTTGCCTTTTGTTCAGACTTCCAGCAAATTGCCGCTGTTATGAAACACTGGCCGGTGCCGGACGGGTCGCTGCGGAGTTAGCATCGAGCCGCGGTCCTGCTAGGGCGCACCGGCGGTTTCATACTTGAGGGGGTAAACCCGAGTCGGGAGAACCGCTGGGGGAGCGGTTCTTCCGATTCGCAATGATATCTGGACGCCGACGTGCTGAAGACTGTTGAAGTCGGCGGCCAAGATGAACCAAAGATGAACCAAAAGGAAGGGTAGCATATGTTTGTCCGTAAGGTTGCTGCGCGCTTGAAACCGAACTCACTTAAGGAATTTACCAATCTGATGGAGCGGGAAATCCTTCCCTGGCTAAGAACGCAGGAAGGTTTCCTGGATTTGATTGTCCTGGCGGCCGCCGACGGCAGAGAAGTCGCAACCATCAGCTTCTGGGATCACAAAGGAAGTGCGGAAGCTTATAACTCAGCCGGTTATCCGCAGGTGTTGAATAGTCTGGGACTACTTTTCGATGGGAATCCTTACCTCAAGACGTTCGATGTTGTGAGCTCGACCCTGGAAAGGGTCGACCCCGGAGCGCCGCCCGAGGCAGGAGATTTGATACAAGAAAGGGGCTCGACCCACATCGCAGTCACTCGTATGTGACGAGCGTCTGAAACCTTATTTCAGGGGAATCGAATATCAGGAAATCGAAGCGGGTGGTTCGGTTCTGTCCCTTTTTCTCGTCCTCGCAGGTTACCAGCCGCCCGGACGGCGGCGCTACTGCTACTTCTTCCGGCCTCGTATTGCTTCGCGCGCTTCTTTGTCCGCTGTTCTCCGGCGTTCGGTTTCGCGCTTATCCCATAGCTGTTTGCCTTTGGCCAGGGCTAATTCGACCTTCACTTTGCCATTTTTGAAATACATGCGGGTGGGAATTAAGGTCAGGCCTTTTTGTTGGGTCTTGCCGATCAGCTTGCGGATTTCTTCTTTGTGCATTAACAGTTTACGGGTGCGGAGCGGGGCATGGTTGTGGATGTTGCCGTGCTCGTAGGGGCCGATGTGGGCGTTGAGCAGCCAGAGTTCGCCGTCTTTCACCAAGCCGTAGGAATCTTTGAGGTTGGCAAGGCCGCCGCGGACTGATTTGGCCTCGGTTCCCGTAAGGACGACCCCGCACTCAAATTTTTCCAGCAAGAAGTAGTTATGTGAAGCGATCCTATTAACGGCGGCGTCTCGCTGGCCGGAGGCTGTCGGTTCGCGGTGGGGGGATTTCTCCGGGCTGGGCCTGGTTTGGTGGGTGGATTGGCGGGGCATGGGTTCGGATTCATCTTAACAGTGTGGAACGGTCTGCGGCAGGATAGGGAAGCGAGCCAGACGCGCGATTATTGCGTCGCAAAGAACGCGACGGTTCGCGCGGCTCGCCTGGGTCCTTCGGCGGGCAAAGAGCGCCCGCGTCAGGATGACAACTATTAGGATAACAACTATAAGGCACGGCGCCGTCGGGACCCGAAGACGATCTATCCCCTTTTGGACTAAGACCAAAGAGTAGAACTCTCGCAGGTGCAGTCACACGGAGAGCTGGGAAACGCGATGCTATAATCGCAGCGAAAGCGCTCTTTTGCGGTCGCGCGAGTATGAGAGCGAATCCCTGGTTCGCCGGCGGGTGGGGTAAAGTCCGCTTGACCGGCGAAGATTTTATAGACGAGGAATGCGAATGAGACGTCTGAAGCCTGCGGCCGCTGTGCTGCTGGTAATACTCGCCATACTGCCGGCCATCGCCGATAAGGCCAAGACTGCCTATGACAAGGGCCAGGACGCCGAGGCGCGGGAGAACTTCGAAGCGGCTTACAATTTTTACAAGCAGGCCTACGATCTAAAACCAAAGGATTTGCGTTATAAGTCCTCTTTCCAGCGGTTGCGCTTTAAGGCCGCGGCGACGATCGTCCATCAGGGTCAGGAACTCCGCGATCAGGGCAAACTGCAGGAGGCGCTGATCGATTTTCAAAAAGCCGCGCAGATCGATCCTTCGCTTGCTATCGCGCAGCAGGAACTGCAGCGCACGCTGCAGATGATTAACGATGCCAGCCATCCTCCGCCGCAGGCCGCGGGTCCGCCGAGCAAACTGGAAAAGGAGATCAGGGATGCAGCGGGTCCGATCGAACTTGCCCCCATCTCAAACGTCCCGATCACGGTAAAGCTCACCGAAGATTCCAAGGTCATCTATCAAACTATCGGGCAGTTGGCTGGGATCAACGTCCTTTTCGATCCGGACTACACCTCGCGCCGCATCAAGGTCGAGCTGAATGGAGTCACGCTGGAAGACGCGCTGGAGATCACGGCGCTGGAATCAAAGACCTTCTGGCGTCCGGTGACTGGAAACACGATCTTCGTGGCGCAGGACAATCCCGCCAAGCGCAAGGAGTTGGAGCAGAGCGTCCTCAAGACTTTTTATCTTTCCAATATTTCGCAGCCCACTGAGTTGCAAGATGTGGTGAACGCGATTCGCGCCGTGCTGGATGTGCAGCGCGTGCAGCAGTTGCTCTCGCAGAATGCGCTGGTGGTGCGGGGCACGCCCGACCAGATTGCGCTGGCGGAAAAGCTGGTGGACGACCTGGACCGGGCGCGCCCGGAAGTGATTGTCGACATCGCGGTATTGCAGATCAGCAAAGACAAATCGCGCACTCTGGGATTCCTCCCGCCGAGCAGCGCCACCATCACCCTGCAGAGCAACATCAACACTACGACTCCTACGACCACGACCACCGCGGGTACGACCACCAGCACCACCGGCTCCAATGGGCTGGAATTGAATACTCTAGGTTCCCTGAACGCGACCGATTTTCAGGTGGCGATTGGTTCCGCCAACCTGTCGGCGGTGATGGGCGATAGCGATACGAAAATGCTGCAGAATCCGCAGGTGCGCGCGCTGGATAATCAGAAGGCGACGCTCAAGATCGGCGAACGTGTGCCGGTGGCCACGGGATCGTTCCAGCCCGGCATTGGCGGGGTGGGCATCAATCCGTTGGTCAACACCCAGTTTCAATACCTGGATGTAGGCGTGAACATCGACGTGACTCCGCACGTGCACGCCGACCGTGAAGTGACTCTGAAGATCACCATGGAAATCTCCTCGGTGGTTGGGCAGTCGAGCATCGGCGGCATCAGCCAGCCCATTATCGGCCAGAAGAAAATCGAGCACGAAATCCGGCTGAAGGATGGGGAACCGAGCTTGATTGGCGGGATCTTTGACGATTCCCAGACCAAATCCCTGGCCGGAATTCCGGGGTTGGCGCAGATTCCGATCTTGCGATACCTCTTTGGGCAGGTGACGCAGGATAAAGAGCAGGACGAGACGGTGTTCGCCATCACGCCGCATATCATTCGCGGAAACACGATCAGTGAGTTGAACCAGCGCCAAATCGAGATTGGCACCGCGAACACGATTGCACTGCGGCACGTCAGCCATGTAGCAGCGCCCGCTGCGCCGGCGGCGCAGCCGCAGGCGCCGGGAAGCCAACCGCCGGCCAATCCACCTGTGAATGCAACTCCCAATCAGGCGGCGAACCCGGCGGCGGCGGGAGGGACAAACTTCCTGTTTGAGCCGGAGCAGATCACAGCGGTGAAAGGGAACACGTTTGTCGTGAACCTGCTGATTTCCGGGGCGCAGAACGTTTATTCGGTACCGGTGCAGATGAATTACGATCCGGCCAAACTGCAGTTGGTGAACGTTTCGAATGGTGGGTTCCTCTCGCAGGATGGGCAAGCCGTGGCTCTAGTGCATCGCGAGGATGAGACGACAGGGACGTTGCAGATCACGGCCACGCGGCCGCCGGGAGCGGGCGGAGTTTCAGGGCAGGGCGCCGTGGTTACGATGACCTTCCAGGCGAAGGCCAGCGGACAGACTCCCCTGACTATTACCCGGGGTGGAGCGCGCGACCCCGGACAGCAGGCTATTACGGTGAATGGAGCGCAGGCGTCGGTGACCGTGCAATAGGATCGTTGCGCGGTCTCGATCGTCCAGAGTTTCGAGATCAGGATTTCGAGATGAAGCTACACAGATTCCATCGCGGGCGGGGAGCCAGACCTGACTGCGGTTTTACCCTTCTGGAGTTGATCATCGCTACCGCCATCCTGCTCGTTCTCTCGTCGATGGTGGTGCCAATGACGCGGGTGGTGGTGCAGCGCGAGAGGGAGAAACAGCTGCGAAACGATTTATGGGAGATGCGCGACGCCATCGACCGCTACAAAGACGCGGCCGACCGCGGCGGCTTCCGCACCAAGGTGGATAGCCAGAACTATCCGCCGGATCTGGAAACGCTGGTGAAGGGCGAGGACGTGCAGGGTAAGAAAGTTCGCTTCCTGCGGAAAATTCCCATCGATCCCATGACCGGTACCACAGAGTGGGGCCTGCGCTCCATGCAGGATGATCCGGATTCCGATTCCTGGGGTGGGCAGAGCGTGTTCGATGTTTACACCAAATCGCAG
>DATHOK010000300.1:0-14462 GCA_035484995.1 Verrucomicrobiia bacterium
CAAAGACTTGTCATCCTGAGCCCCGCGAGCCCACCGCCGCCGAAAGCACAACGCGAAGGACCTATGCACTTGTCGACGTCATGATGAACCGATGGGTAGAGATGTCGGAGGCCGATCCAAACCAGCAAGCCCCAGAAGGCACGACATCGAGTCCGGACCGGACAGCGCAAAAACGCGAACCAGCGGCGGGAGGACTTTGTCCAACGGTCAAACCGCCCACTTAAGCCGAAAGGGGGCTCGAGCGAGCCACCCGCCTGGGTGAATGAGTGTAATGATTCCATAACAATGTCGGCGACTTAACACCAACTGACGAGATTGATTGCCGACAATCCACAAACCGGCGTGCTCATGAATCACAAGTCGTTTGACGGTACCAATCAGCGAACCGGCCTACCTTGCTACGGGCAGCGACAATCGTGATGACGAAAAAACCATGTTGAATGAACTTGTGCCAACGGAAGCATGCCGAAATTCGAGTGGCGCTGGCACGTCCTTGTTTTGGTCGTCCGTCGTGAGATACAGCCGCGTTTTGTGACCGGCCTTGAAGCGTCGAGCATTGGGCACTAACGGAATGCGGTAAGTGACCTTTCGGCCAATCGGAACTGTTTCAAAGGTGTCGCAAGGGAGCAACGGCGCTGCTTGCTTGCTCCGCGCTTCATCCACTTTTCGCAATCCGGCACGGAGATAACCTGCGGTGATGTTGGTCGCGTTGCCGTCCTCGTGCACATCCTGCAAGTAAACGATGAATGCTGTGTCTGGTGCAGTGCATGCTGCATCCAGTTGCAACTCAATCGGACCGACGATGTCAACGTCGTGCGCCAACGGCGCAGTCGTCCACTCCAAGAACGATGGGGGGTCGGTTTCACTTGCACGTGGACGGTTGAGGCCGCCGCCCAGGTTCATATATGTCCTCGAACCGGAATCCCCTTCGTCTTCACCAAGAACACCGTCGGCTCGCAACGCGTACGACCGATGCATCGCTTCCGGGACCGGCCAGATATCACTAGCTCGCCATCCCTCGGCCTCGGGTATAACGTAGCGGACGTTTGGACCGTCGAGAATGCCGGTGTCTTGTCCCTTGAGCCAACGATCAAACCACGCCAGCGCCTCGATGTGAAGGCTTTCCCACGGCCAGGCGAGGCCATGCTCTCCCATCATTGCAACCTGTATGTGCGGTGAGTTGGTGAGCCGTTCATAAGCCTTAAAGGTGTGTGGCAGATGGAGCGGCACGTTCTGCCAGTCACACCCCAGATAGACAGGCACCTCAACGCGATCAAGCAGCGGAAGCAAGTTGCGCTCTTCCCACCAGTCATCGCGAAACGGATGTTCCGCTGCGATAGCGCGCCAAAGGTCGTCCCACGGGTGCGGATCATGGTGCAGCTTAAGCAAAACCTTGAGGCCAGCGATCGCTGCCTCACCATTGGCCGTCTCAAACTTCTTATGGATGCCCGGCGTCAGCAGAAGCGATCTTATGGCGTCGATCAACCTGCCGCGCCAGAGCTTATTCGTGTGACTGGATGTCATGCCGATCATATAGAGAAATGGCGTGAGGAAACCGCTGCTCATCAGACCATGATGCGTAGCCGATTCGTAAAGATCGTATGTTCCGGCGATGGGCATGATGGCTTTCAGGTGTGGAGGTCGCTCCACCGCGGCCTCCATTTGCGTTCCGGCAAAATAACTGATGCCGACCATGCCCACGTTCCCGTCCGACCAAGACTGTTGCCCCGCCCATTCCACCAGGTCGTGCATATCGCGGCGTTCCTGACTGTCAAAAAAGCCGAAAGTGCCGCCCGAACCGCTGGTGCCTCGGCAGTTCGCGATGACATGCACATAACCGCGCGGCACGAAGAAGTCGCTGGCGCCTGCTTCAATAAAACCTGCCGGCGCACCCAGGTCTTGAATCTGTCTCGGATAAGGGGAAGCGGCAACCAGTACGGGGTACCTGCCGGACTCCGCCGGAAGGTGCACGTCTGCCAACAGTGCAGTCCCATCACGCATCGGCACGGCGACATCATCGTCACGCCTCATCGCATAAGCAGGCTGTGACAAGTTGCGATAGCTGCGGCCCGTGGTTTGTGGACCGTTGAGCCGGCGTTGGCCGGGCTCGACACCGGAAGAGTGAATGGTAGTCATGGCAATGCCCCAGTGTTCGGAACCCAATTCTCTACTAGTCTACCTTCGACTTGACCCTCTGAACTCGCGGATCGACACTTGGACAGTCGGTGTGCGGGAAGTGATCTCGATTGGTCGGGGTTGACGGGCAAACCGGAAGTTAACCGTTGTTAACAGGCGTCAGCACTCATTGACCCTCAAGTGAGTGTAGTGGGTATGTCATGCCAGCTCACGGTCTCGTACAGAACCCGGGGCAGACGGGAAGTTCCCAACTCATCGCCGCCTCCGAAGGATTTCCACAACGTCGATGTGACATCTGACCTTGTGCCCGCAATAAAATCGCGCGATCATGGTCGAGGCCGTGACGGTTGGGTGAACCCAACCCGTCGCGCTCCTAACTCGTTTGTTCTCTAGATTTTGACCTCTAAGCTCTTTGAAATCCGTATTTTGCCGCGAATTTCCTGCTAACGTGATGATTCCACGAATAGGAGGGGGGAGGGGGATACCCGATGTTTCAACAAACAAGCGGACGACCCAGCCATCCCCGAACCATCGCTGCCAACTTTATTTTCGAGCAGGAATCCGCAGCCCGAGCAGGCTGGATGAGAACTGAGAACTGTTGCGCCTTAGTTAGGCAGCTTGAAGTTCACAGTGATTTGTGTCTTAATCTCAACCGGCTCGCCGTTGAGCAAGTAGGGTTTGTACTTCCACTGCTTCACCGCGTCAACCGCGGCGCGCGCCAACTGTGGATTCCCGCTGGCAACCTTCACCGCGGAAATGTCGCCGCTCTTGGAAATGGTTGCCATAAGCTCAACCGCTCCCTCGATGTGCATCTGCATTGCGCTCGCCGGATATACCGGAGCCGTCTTTTTCACCAGAAGTCCTCGCGACACTCCTTGTGAGACATTCAGCGTCCCCAGCACGGGAGCCGGAGCATTGCTCTCACCGCCCATCAGATTGGGCAGCGTCCCGCCGCTGTTCCCAGCGGCAATAGCTGTGAGGCTTGGAGCCTCCGCATCTTGCGCCGCCGCTGCTTTTGCGGTCGGCTTTTGCGAAAGGTTGTTCTTCATCACAATGGCCGGCTCAGCCACTTGCGTTTCCGGAGCTTTGTCGGCGGTCGGAGCCGAAACCTTGGCAGAGTTCGCTTTCGGATTGACCTTGCCCGCATGAGCTGGCGCTTTCTCGGCAGTGTCCTCGTCTGACGCGTCGGAGTTGAAAGAAGTCTTGGCCGCCGCAGTGTCCGGATTCGAGGACGCGGCCGACGAAGACGTAGAAGCCGTCGCGGAAGGAGCAGGCGCCACAGGGGAAACCACGTTCGGCGTCACCGGCGGAACCACGGCAGGCTTTTTCGCGGGTGCCGTGGCAACTTGCGTGAAAGGAGTTGCGGCCCCGCTCGAACCCACCCATTGCATCCATAGTGCGTAGCCGCCCACCGCGATAAGCACAACGGCAGCCACAATCAGCAGGGTCTTCTTGCTGCCGCGCGAGGCAGGCTTGTCATCACTGCCGACATTGCCGCCGAAGGTGAACGCCGGCGCCGGCGCAGACGCTCCATCAGTAGAAGAATTGTCCACGTCAAGGTCCGCGACTCTTCCAGCAGGACTCTCGGGTGTGACCGTCGACGATTTGACGTCCGGTGAGATAGTTGATTTCGTCTCGCGCGCGGGAGCCGGAGCGCTGGCAGCGCCTGACCCAACCCCTGCCGAACTCGCCGACGACAGATTGGTCGGCTGACTAGCCGCTATCTTTGCTTCGGGCGCAGCGATCGAGGGGGAAGCGACTTCATCGCTAATCTCCAAAATATCCGCGTCGTTTTCATGGATTTCAGCGGGAATCGCCGCCGCCACTTTCGGCTGCGCCGGTTGCTGAACAGGAATACTTGTCGTTCCTGCATTCACCAAAGGTTGGAAGGGTGGTGCTGGCCGCGCCGCAACCACCCTTGAATTTGGTGCTGGGGATGCCGGCTTCGGAGGCGCCGGCACGGGCTTTACGGTTGCAGCGGGCACCTGCGTCGCCGGTGTCACCGGTACCGCCGGCTTTCCGGCTTCGTTCTTGCGCAACAGCCCGCGGGCAACTCGCAGTGTGCCTTTCGCCTGCTCCACATTAATTGGTTTTGTGAGAACCAGGTTCGCCCCGATGCGGAAAGCCTTTGCGACTCCTGCCTGCCCTTCCACTACAGCCACTGCCAGAGACGACTGATTGGCGGGCGTATTCCGTGCGCTCTTGAACAGCAACGTGGCGTTCTGCTCGTTATCGCAGTCGACCACGACGGCATCGAAGTGCTCGCCCATCAACTTCTTGACGGCGCCGAAGGGTTCGGTGCAGGGAATCACGGTGAAGTCCAACTCGCCGAGAACCTGCGTTACAGCGCGAGCTGTCTTCTCATCGGGACAGAATAAGAGAGCTTGATAACCCATACTAAGGTCATCGTAGGTACACTCGTAAGCCTCATCAAGTTACGGTGGTAATTCCGAATTAGCTCGTTTTGCCGTGCTGGAAAGGCTTTTGGCCCATCGCGATTCCAGCTTGCGATCCGAGGATACGGCCTGCGGATACAATACCGTCTCATGCGCATCCCACTCTGGCTGAAGCTGCTGTGGACGGCATGCGTATTGGTCTGGGTGCCGGTTTACTGGCGACAATATGGTCTGCAGAATTTTCTTTTTTTCTGCGATTTAGGAAACTTATTCATCACCATCGGTCTTTGGCTTGAAAGCCCGTTCATCTTTTCGTGGCAGGCAATCAGTGTGCTGCTTTTCCAAACTCTGTACACCATCGACTTGGCCGGCACTCTTGTAGCTGGACGGCACTGGATCGGCGGGACGGAATTCATGTTCGATCCACACGTTCCGCTCTGGATTCGCCTCTTGAGTTTGTTTCACGTGGTCGCGCCGCTCGTGCTGTTGTGGACAATTTGGCGTTTAGGCTACGACCGGCGAGGTTGGAAGTATCAGACGGTCACCGCATGGATCGTAGTCCCGATCAATTACTTCTGGCGTCCGCAATACGATGTGAACTGGGCCCGCGGCCCGTTCTTTCACGAACAGCATTTGATACCCGGATTCTTATACCTGCTGCTTTACCTGATCACCGTCCCTGCCGTCGTATATTTTCCAACCCACCTATTTCTTGTGTGGCTAGCGCAGCGGTGGCACGGCAAGTCCTAGTCATCTTTCCTAACCTTGTCCCCCGTATTCCGCTGCTGGCTCGGCGCCGCCGATTCTGGTAGCTGACGATCAGCCGCCTCCGCCACGGAGGAAGTTGCCGCCTTGACCGCGGCGTCGATTTTGCTCTTTGCACCTGGATCGCCGCCCAGATAAAGCGTCTGCGAGGCGGAGGCGAGATTGGTTCCGGATTCCTCTACAAACTTCATGATGCGCAGCAGCAATTGTTCGCGTGCGGTAGCGAACTCATCGAAATCCCTCGTCAGCACGTAACAAAAAAGTTCCACGTTGATGGCGCTCGGAGTTACCTCAGTAAGCCTTACACGAGCGGTGCTGGCCTCAATCTTAGATTGGTTGGCGAGCACGCTCCGGATTTCCGCAAGCACAGCGCGCACCTGGTCAGGCGCGGTTTCCGGATGCAGCCCTAGCACGGTCTTAAACAGCATCTTGTCCCGCCGGCTCAGGTTCTCGACATTGATTGTAGCCACCGTGCCATTTGGAATAGCCAATAGAGTCCGTTCTTCCGTTCGCACCCGGGTCGAGCGCAGCCCAATATCTTCGACCGTTCCCGTTCGATCGCCGAACTTGCAAACGTCCCCCACACGAATCACTTCATCGCCCAATACCGAAACGCCGCCAAATAGATTCGCGATGGTCTGCTGTGCGCCGAAGCCGACGGCCAGCGTGCCAATCCCCACTCCCGCCAGCGCCGTGCTCAAATTGAAGCCCAGCACGCCCAGGATGAAGAACACCGCCATCACAACGACGATGGCCTTGATGATCCGCTCGCCCAGCAGCATCAGCGAGCCGGTGCCGGAATGCCCATGCGCGAGAGCTCGGTTGCGCACACCTCGCAAGAACCAGCGAATCACCCTCCACAGAATCCAGTTCGCTCCGATAATGAGCGCCACCGCCGTCACTTGCATGTAGTAGTGCCGCTGCAGCAGAGGCATGCCGAGGTAGTGAGCCAGGATCCGGTGAATCGCCGTGCCCACCAGCAGCCACGCCGGCCCGGAAACCGAATACCATGGCCCCAGTCCCACTTGCGCGCGCCTCCGCGCCCACCAGCGCAGTGGGATTTCAAACACAACCAAGAGCAGCCAGCCCGCGGCCGCCGCCACTGGAATAATCAGCACCAGAGCCAGCCATTGCCACAGCGGCATTCCGGCCAGTTGGTGCTTCACCACCCAGGGCGGCAATCGCGTCTCCACCTGCCGCGCCTCGACTTGATCGTAAAGTTCCGGAATCTTCCCGAGCGTGTCGGAAGAGATCAGCCAGATTTTCCCGACGCTCGGGTCGGAAACGCGAACCAGTTCCAGGTCCGTCTCCACATCGCCCGACGACATGGTGCCTAACTTCTGCCGTCCCGGCGGAACGCCTTCCTGCGGCATGCCTTCAGGCTGCGTACTCAAATTCTTGAGGCTCCCGGCATAGGCGCGATCCATCACGAGCTTCAGATTCCTCGCCAGCGTCTCGCCTTCGCTCTGGCGGTGTGCCGGGCTCAGTTGAAGATATTGCGCCGCGATGCTGTAGTCGCCTGATTGTGCCGCCTGCAGAAATCCGAAGACAGTTCCATAGGGCGTACCACGCCCCAGCGCGTCCGTCGAACTATTCGAAGAAGTGCTCGCGGCGGCCGTGGGTTGCAGAATCTGGGTTAGAGGACTCTGTGCCGCAAGCCGAACGCAGGGCGAGAAACTAAGAACAAGAAGAGCAATCCCTTTGAAAAAAGTAGGCATGGGTTCTTCCCGAGATTACGCGCGTTTGGGGCGAAATATGTGCGTGCTTGTGCCGAAGAAAACTTCGGCGGCTTCCATCATCGTCTCCGAAAGCGTGGGATGCGGATGGATCGTCATCGCCACATCGCTGGCCAGCGCGGCCATCTCAACCGCCAGCACGCCCTCGGCAATCAGTTCGCCGGCGCCCACGCCAACAATTCCGACGCCCAGCACTCGCTCCGTCTGCGGGTCAATGAGCAGCTTGGTCATTCCCTCCGGACGGTCGAGCGTAACCGCGCGTCCCGACGCGCCCCAGGGAAATTTCGCAACCTTGATCTCGCGATTCTCTTTCTCTGCCTGAGTTTCAGTCAGACCGCACCACGCGACTTCAGGATCGGTGAACACCACTGCCGGAATCGCAGCCGGTTCAAAGGCAACCTTGTGCCCGGCAATTGCCTCGACCGCGACCCGCCCCTCGTGTGAGGCCTTGTGCGCGAGCATCGGCTCGCCCACGACGTCGCCAATGGCGTAAATCGAAGGATCGCCGGTCTGCAGTTGTTTATTCACTTCAAGGAATCCTCGCGCGCCGACCCGCACCTGTGTGTTCTCAAGACCGGGGATCTCCGAGTTTGGCTTGCGACCCACTGACACCAGCACCCGGTCAAAAACTCTCTCCCGATCTTTTTCCTGTACAGGCGGACCTTGGAATGTCGCGCGAATTCCAGCGCCCGCTTCTTTAAGCGATGCAACGGTGGTGTTCAGCAGAATCGCCTCGAACATCTTCTCGAGCCGTTTGTGCACTGGAAGAACCAGGTCGCGATCCGCACCTGGAAGCAGACCGGGCAGCATTTCGACCACGGTGACGCGCGTTCCCAGCGCCGCATACACCGAACCCAGCTCGAGGCCGATATATCCGCCGCCCACAACCAGCAAACTGCCAGGGATGTCTTCAAGATTGAGCGCCCCGGTTGAATCCATCAGGCGCGGCGAATCGAGCTTAAGCGCGGGAATAATGGCAGGCCGCGAACCTGTCGCGAGAATAATCCGGTCAAAACTGAGCACCACTTCGCTCGCATCTGTCTTGCTGATCCGCAACGTGGTTGAATCCTGAAACGCAGCGCGCCCCTGAATGTATTCCACATGGCGCTGCTTCGAGAGCAGTCCCAAGCCTCCAGTTAGCTTCTTGACCACGCCTTCTTTCCAACCGCGTAGCCGCGCCAGATCAATTTTCGCCGGAGGAAATTCAATCCCCCAGTGCTTGGCCTGCTGCGATTCCTCAATCAACTTGGCGACGTGCAGGAGCGCCTTCGAAGGAATGCAACCGCGATACAGGCACACACCGCCAGGATTCACCTCAGGGTCGATCAGCGTCACCTGCATGCCAAGATCAGCGGCTAGAAAGGCCGCAGCGTAGCCACCGGGCCCTCCGCCAACGACAGCGACGCGAAGCTTTTCAGCTCCTTCGGTGGAGGTCTGGTTCAGGGTTTCGTTCATGAAATTTCAGTGCGTCATCCCGAGGCCCCGCGCTTTCACCGGCGGGGCGAGGGATCTCCCGCATCACAACTGCCGTGTGGATTCCAAACTGCACGACTGCAGATCATCGCTCACGGATCCCTCCGCTATCCCTGCACACTCAGCAGAAACGGCTGCTCGAACGCTTCCGCGACCCAGCGCAGAAAACGCGCAGCATCCGCGCCATCAATCAGGCGATGATCGTAGGAGAGCGAGAGCGGCAGAATCAGCCGCGGCTCGAACTTCCCGCCAATCCATTCCGGCTCCATGCGCGAACGCGAAAGCCCGAGAATCGCAACCTCGGGATGATTCACGATCGGCGTAAACGCCGTGCCCCCGATGCCTCCGAGGTTCGTGATGGTGAAAGTGCCGCCTTCCATGTCGGCGAGCGTGATTTTCTTTTCCCGCGCCTTCTGCGACAGTTGCGACAACTCCACCGCCAGCTCGACGATGTTCTTCTTGTCCACATCGCGAATCACCGGAACCAGCAACCCGCGATCCGTATCGGCCGCGACCCCGATATGAATGTACTGCTTGTAAACGATTTCTTCTTTCTCCATATCGATGCTGGCGTTGAATTGTGGGAACACCTTCAAAGCGGCCGCGCAAACCTTCAACGCAATCGCGGTGACCGTCATCTTGCCGCCCGCCTGTTCCGCTTTGGGAGCAAAACGCGCGCGCAAGTGTTCCAGCTCGGTAATGTCGGCGCGGTCGTGCTGCGTGACATGCGGAATCGTGTTCCAGGATTCCGCCAGGTGTTCCGCCGTCTTGCGGCGAACGCCGCGCATAGAAACGCGTTCGATCTTCCCCCACTTGGCGAAATCCGGCAGCTTCGGTTCGATGAAGTGTCCGGCGCGCGGGGGAGCCTGCGCCGCTGCAGCTACGCCAGCGACCAGGGCCTTGGCATAGGCTTTGACATCGTCTTCACTAATGCGCCCGCCCGGGCCCGTACCCTTGACTGAATAAATATCGACGCCGATCTCGCGAGCGAGACGGCGCGTCGACGGAGCTGCGGGAACTGGTTCGCGGTGCTCGGTGCCGGCGACCTTGCCCAATTGCACCGGCATCGAGAACGCCGGAGGCCGCGGCTGCGGCTGGTCGGGAGGCAATGCCTGTTCCTCGGTTTTGCCCTCCGCCCGAATTGCAGCCTGGAACGCCAGGCGGGCACCATGCTGGCCCGAAACGTGTTCCACGGGACGGCTTGCTGGGCGCACCGTTTCGGCTGGCGAGGCTGCCCCACCCTGCAGGGTGAAAATTACCTGCCCAACTTTAATTTTTTCGCCTTCTTTGACCTTCACGTCCTTCACTACGCCGCTCACCGAAGAAGGAACCTCCACCACCGCCTTGTCGGTTTCCAGTTCCATCACCGGCTGGCCTTCGGAAACTTTGGCGCCCGGGGCGATCATCAACCGCACCAGATCACCCTCCGAAATGTTTTCTCCCAATTCCTGCAACCGGAACTCCCGGGACGCCGGAGCATCCGTCGATCGGTTTCGCGGCGGCGCACCCTGGAATTGCGCCGTCGGCGTGGGAGCCGGCGGCTGCTTTACCGCCGCCGTCGGCTCGCCCGACGGACGTTGCGGGGGCGGCACGATCGAACCCTGAGGCGCAGAACCCTGCAGTGAAGACCCTTGAGGCGCTGCCGCGGCCGCTGCCGCGACGTTATGGTTATCCAGGGTGAAGATCACCTGGCCAACCTTGATCTTCTCGCCTTCCTTAACCAGAATCTCCTTCACTTTCCCGCTCACCGAGGAAGGCACTTCCACGACCGCCTTGTCGGTTTCGAGTTCCATCACCGCCTGGCCCTCGCTGACGGTTTCGCCAGGCGCAATCATCAGGCGCACCAGGTCGCCCTGTTCAATGTTTTCACCGAGTGCGGGAAGTTTGAATTCGATCACTGATTCTTGAATCACCGATTCGTTTTCCTTATTACTCAAAGCTATTGGTTAACTTCACGTTTAGCTTGTAGCCGGGTTCAGCTTTTCCGCATCGATGCCCAGGTCAAGCACTGCCTGCTTCACCAGATCGAGGCCGATTTTCTTTTCCCGCGCCAGCGCGCCCAGCGTGGCCAGCACAATGTGCTTGGCGTCCACTTCGAAGAAGTCACGCAACGCGACCCGGTTCTCACTGCGGCCAAACCCGTCTGTCCCCAGGGAGACCAATTGTCCCGGCACCCACTTCGCCAGCGATTCCGGCAGCACCTTCATGTAATCCGATGCCGCAATGAACGGCCCGGGCGCATCCTTCAGCGTCTGCGTCACATAGGGAACCCTTGGCGCTTCGCCAGGATGCAGCATGTTCCAACGTTCGCAGTCGTTGGCGTTGCGATAGAGTTCTTTATAGCTGGTCACGCTCCACACATCCGCCGCCACGCCATACTTTTCTTTCAGGATGGTCTGCGCCTTCAACACCTCGTACATGATGGTTCCGCTGCCCAGCAGCTGCACCCGCAGCTTCGCGTCTGTCGCGTCCGACGTATTGAATCGATAGAGGCCGCGCAGAATGCCTTCGCGCACGTGCTCACCCTTAGGCATCTCCGGCATTGGAAGCGGTTCGTTGGTCACGGTGAGGTAATAGAAAATCGATTCCTGATCCACGTACATGCGCTTGATGCCATCCTGAATGATGATGGCGATCTCATAGGCGAACGCCGGATCGTAGGCCAGCAAGTTGGGAACCGGCAGAGCGAGAACGTGGCTGTGGCCGTCCTGATGCTGCAAACCTTCGCCGGCCAGCGTAGTTCGCCCCGCTGTGCCGCCGATAAGGAATCCGCGGCAACGCATGTCCGCCGCAGCCCAAATCAGATCCCCGATGCGCTGGAACCCAAACATGGAGTAATAAATAAAGAACGGGATGGTGTTGATGCCATGGTTCGCATAAGCCGTGCCCGCCGCAATGAACGAGCACACCGACCCGGCTTCGGTAATTCCTTCTTCAAGAATCTGTCCGTTCTTCGCTTCCTTGTAGTAAAGAAGCGTGTCCATATCGACCGGCTCGTAGAGCTGTCCAACGCTCGAGTAGATGCCGACCTGGCGGAACAGCGCTTCCATACCGAAGGTGCGGGCCTCGTCGGGAATGATGGGGACGATCAGCTTGCCGAGTTCCGGATCACGCAGCAGCTTCGCCAGCAGCCGCACGAAAACCATGGTCGTTGAAGCGTCGCGTCCCTCCGTGCCTTTGTAGAACTCTTCAAAGTACGATTCCGGCACCGGCTTCAGCGGCGTGGCGCGTACTTTGCGTTGCGGCATGTATCCGCCGAGCTGTTGCCGCCGCGCCTGCATGTACTTGATCTCGGCACTGTCGTCGGTGGGCCGGTAGAAGGGCGCGTTGTGGAGTTCGTCATCAGGAATCGGAATTCCGAAACGCGAGCGGAAGAGTTCCAACTCATCTTCATTCAGCTTCTTCTGCTGGTGGGTGATGTTCTTGCCTTCGCCCGCTTCGCCCAAGCCGTAACCCTTGATGGTCTTCGCAAGAATGATCGTCGGCGATCCCGTGTGATCGACCGCGGCCCGGTATGCGGCGTGCACCTTAATGGGATCGTGTCCGCCGAGGCGCATGCGCGCCAGTTGCTCATCGGAAAGATGCTCGACCATTTTCAAAAGACGAGGGTCAGTGCCGAAAAGATTCTGGCGGAAGTAGGCTCCACTCTCGACAAAATATTTCTGATACTGCCCGTCGCTGACCTCTCCCAGACGCCTCACCAGCAAGCCGTCGCGGTCGCTGCGAATCAGGGCGTCCCAGTCCGAGCCCCAGATCACCTTGATCACATTCCATCCTGCGCCGCGGAAGATGGCTTCGAGTTCCTGAATAATCTTTCCATTGCCGCGCACCGGGCCATCGAGGCGCTGCAGGTTGCAGTTCACTACGAAGATCAGGTTGTCCAGATTTTCGCGCGATGCCAGCGTGATTGACCCCAGAGATTCTGGCTCGTCCATTTCGCCATCGCCCATGAACGCCCACACTTTGCCGCCGGTCGACTGCTTGAGTCCGCGATTCTCCAGATAGCGAATGAAGCGGGCGTGATAGATCGCCTGGATCGGCCCCAGTCCCATCGAGACCGTGGGAAATTCCCAGAAGTTTGGCATCAGCCATGGATGAGGATAGGAGCTGAGCCCTCCGCCGGGCTTGAGTTCGCGGCGGAAGTTCTCCAGCTTTTCTTTTGGAATGCGGCCCTCGAGATAGGCACGAGCATAAATTCCGGGCGCCGCGTGGCCCTGGAAGTAAACAAAATCGCGATCGCCGCTTTCGGTTTGCGCCTGAAAGAAATGATTGAAAGCAACTTCATACAACGTGGCCGCGGAAGCGAAGGTCGAGATGTGGCCGCCAATGCCTTCCTGAATCTTGTTGGCGCGTACCACCATTGCCAGCGCGTTCCAGCGCACCAGACTCTTGATGCGGCGTTCCATCTCCTGGCTGCCGGGGAACGGCGCCTGCTGCGGAGTGGCGATCGTGTTCTGGTACGGCGTAGTCGCCGTGAAAGGAAGATTCACTCCCGCAGCGCGGCGGGCGTGCAAAGCTAGCTGTTGCAGAAGTCTCCCTGCGCGAGTCGGGCCGCCGCCTTTCGACAGCACATAGTCGAGCGAGTCGACCCACTCCCGCGTTTCCAACACCTCTTGACCGTCAGTTTCCGTCTGAGCCACGTCTGATCTCTCCATCGGATAAGGGCGAACACTCCATGATATTCAATTACGCGGAATTTTGCTGGGCGTCTCCCGAACGAGGGTCGATGGCCAGACGTTCTACAATGCTAAAGTCGGCGGGGATGACGGGTTGGGAGGTGCAGAATGTTGCGAGTTACGCTGCTTCTGGTTGTCGTTGTGGTCCTGATATTCCTGGTTCCACGTCTGTTCTCGGGGTCGCGCGGCACTGCTCCTAGTCTGGGAAGCCTTGCTCCCGACTTCACCTTGCCCTCGCAGGATAGTGCTTCTGTCAGCTTGAAGGATTACCGCGGAAGTTGGGTCGTGCTTTATTTTTATCCCAAGGATCAGACTCCCGGATGCACGCGGGAAGCGCACAACTTTCAGGCGGACGAGGCGAAATATGCCGCACGACACGCTGTTGTTCTGGGCGTGAGTGTGGACAGCGTGGACTCGCATAAAAAATTCTGCGCCAAGGAAGAACTGAACTTCAAGCTGCTGGCTGACAGCGACGGCAAGGTGAGCGGTGCCTACGGGTCGCTCACAAACCTTGGAGTGGTAAAGTTCGCGGCGCGGCATACGTTCCTCATCGATCCCACGGGGAAGGTTGCCAGGGTATATACCAGCGTTGATCCGGCGCGCCACAGCGGAGATGTGCTGGCTGCGCTCGACCAACTGCAAAAGCAGCAGCCGCTGAATGTTCCGGAGAGAACATTGCGCTGAATTAGGGCGCCGGCCTCAGGATGACAAGTATTTGTCTGAGCGTAAACTACACGAATGGCGACGGCAGTTCGGCAACCTGAAGCGCGAGAGCCTTCCCGGGGACGGCGGGATTACCGCTTTCCGCCTGGTTTTCAGCGCAATCTGATCTGGTTTGCGCTGCGCAAGTTTCGCCCGGTGAACCCGATCGTTTTGTTCCAGCACCTTGCCGATACTTACGGCGACATTGCGCATTACAAAATTGGCCACCACAACATTGTTTTTCTGAACCATCCTGAGTACATCCGCGAAGTGCTGGTGGTGCAGAACGATAATTTCATCAAGGAACGCACGGTGCAGCGCACGAAGATGCTGCTGGGCGAAGGTATGATCACCGCCGAAGGGGCGGAACACCGCGCGCAGCGGCAGACGGCGCAGCCCGCCTTCCACCGGCAACGCATTGTTGAATATGGAAGTGTCATGGTGGAAGAGGCTTGCCGCACGCGCGATTCGTGGCGCGCAGGCGAGCAGCGCGACATTGCCGCCGACATGATGCACCTCACGCTCAACGTGGTGGCACGCACCCTGTTCGCAACGGATTTGCGCCAGGAAGTTTTCGA
>DATHOK010000301.1:0-5950 GCA_035484995.1 Verrucomicrobiia bacterium
ATCATGTTCGCACTTGCAGGAATGGGCGGCGCCATCATGCCTTGGTTTGTAGGTTTGACATCGACGGGAACGGGTAGCCTGCGAGCTGGATTGTTTGTGCCCCTGGCCGGATGCTTAGCGATGCTTGCCTTCATCGCGACGATGCTGGAGCCGCTGTTTTCAGATGGCAGACCATCTCGTCCGAATAATCCACTTGTTCGCTGAAGACTGGCGTTGTTTCAGAGAGCCGAAGCGCGCCTACCAGACAAAGGTTCCCACCGACTCCGACGGTAAGGTAGTTTCGAAGAATGTATCGTGATACTTCACCGCGAAGGACTTTGGGAAATTCGCCGTGTTCGAAACCACCAGCACGACCTTGTGCTGAGGAGTAACAAAGGCGACGCTGGCCAACTGCTCCATCTCGCTCGACGCTACTCGCACCGACCCGGGGGGCACAAACTGCGAGAAGTGCTCGAGGACATAATATGCAACATTTTTGGTCGCAGAATCGCCGTCCAGTGTAATGGCTCCGGAACATCCGGTGCATCCCCCATTATTCGTATGCGGCCCGTTGTGCGGATCGGCCGCCAAATTCCACAGCAGCACGTTGCGGCACCAGTTTCGGGTTGCGCCGATCATCACGCTTCTTACGGGCTCGGCAATTCCAAGCGGTCCCGAGCGCCACTCGGTCACCGATTGCTCCGTCAGATACAAATTCTTTTTCGGATACGCATCGTGCACCTGCGCAAGGAGGGTTGCCGCACCGCCGTAAAGATGAAATGCGGTGCCGTCCACATACTTGCTTGCGGCAGGATCCGCCAGAATCGACAGCGCATAGGACAAAACGTCCGGGTTGTGATCGTAGAGCAGAATCTTGGTCCGAATTCCAGCCTTCTCAAACGCGGGCCCCAGATCTTTTGCGATGAACGTGTGCTGTTCCTCTGCAAACATCGCCATGCTGGGTGTGTTCTTTGGATTCAGCGGCTCATTCTCGATCGTGATCGCGTCAATCGCGATCCCTTCGGCACGCATCGCCTGGATGTACTTCACGAAATACTTCGCGAACGCTGCGTAAAATTCCGGCTTGAGATGGCCGTCCTTCACATCGTTGTTTGTCTTCATCCAAGCCGGAGCCGACCACGGTGATCCCAGGATCTTGATCTCCGGCCGGATCGCCAGGATCTCCTTCATCACCGGAATCACGTCCGCGCGGTCCGGTCCCAGGTCGAACTTCGCCATCTCCACATCAGTCTCGCCCGGCGGTAGGTCGTCGTATGAAAACACGCGCTCGTTCATATCGGAAGAGCCGATGCTCAGGCGCAGGTAGCTCACTCCGATGCCATTGTCACCGGTCGTAAACAATTCCTTCAGCAGGGCAGCACGCTGCGCAGCGCTCATGCGCATCAGCAACTGCGCGCTTCCTCCGGTCAGCGCAAAACCAAAGCCATCAATCGACTGGAAATGCTGCGCATCGTCCACGGTGAGCGCCGGCAGTTGACCCGCTTTCGGGGAAAAGTGCAGCGCGGCCGCTTGCGGCGCGACCAGGGCAGTGCGGTCGGGTGTCGTCAGCCACATCCGCGCCTCACGCTCCTGCTGCGCGTTCAACGAGAGAGAAGAAAACAGCAGAGCACAACACGAACACAGCAGTGATATCAGCTTCATGAGACCTCCAATTTTACGAACGTCGGGATGGATAGCTCGTCGCTTTGCACAATGAAGTCGTTCGCTGGTGACGACAATACCATATAGTGCCGCGGGGTACGACAAGCGGTAGCAGCGTGTACCAAATTGCAGTCTTCATTTGAACTGGAACCAATTTATATTGCCCAGGCTGGTGGTCCCGCTTGCAGGGGCGTTGAAGACCACGTATAAGTCATGAACGCCGCTTGCTCCGGACACGTTTGCTGGGGAAGTTGTTTGCCATGTTTGCCATCCTCCGGTGGAAGGCACAGTGACGGAAGCTACGAGGGTACCGGCATTGCTGTCCAAGTGGAACTCGAGGGTTCCACCGCAATTGCCTCCCCCGTTTCCTTGTCCGTTGTCCTGGAGGCAGGCGAGCCGGGCAGCGACGGTAGAAACCCCTGCGCCGAAGTCAACATTGTTGTAAACGGTGTAATCTCCATCGCTGGCGAATCCTAAGTCATACCCGCCATTTGTGTCTGAAGTGAGTTCTGTCTCAAGTCCCCAAGTCAGGTAATTGCCCGGGGTGTTGTTGCCCGCAGTGCGATTAAAGCTGGAGGCCTGAATCTGCGACATTGCGCTGACGGTGTATGCAGGAGTTTCGGCGCTTTGGGTTCCAGCCCAAGTGAAGGTTGCTCCAGCCAGCGACGGAAGCGTGTAGGTGAACGACTGTGTTCCCCATTGCAACTGAAACGTCTGGGGCTGGCTTGAATCGTTGAAGGCCACCAATATCCTCGAGTTGTCGGGAGCAGGATTGACGAATGCCGCCGTCACGATGCCGGCGGCATTACTGGAATAAATGCGATTTGCGCCAGGCAAAACATATTTGCTGAAATTGCCCATGGTGTAATATTCGCTGCCGTAAGCGATATTGCCGGAAGTACTGTTCACGGTCACGATTGGAGTGCACGTGCTGCAGCCACCCGTGTTAGGGCCATTATTCTCGTCTAGCGCCAAACTCCACTTGACGTAAGCCCTCGCCCAGTTCCGCATACACTGTGTAATCTCCTCGAAGTCCAGTCTTGTCTGGTCGGAATTCGTTACGAAGCCAGAGTGCTCCGTTTCATAGGTACCTATGCTGGAAAACATGTTTTGGATGGGAGTCATCGCTCCCGGCGTGGAAGCGTAGCCGTGCCACGCGACACCAGCTATCTGGCTCAGACTTTGGTTCGAAAGAACATTTTCCGGATAATCCGGCCTATCCCAGTTGTGGTCGTAAACCAGGACCTTCGTATTAAGGCCCGCTGCAGTGAGCGCAGGCGCCACGTAACTAAACAAAGCCGTCGCCTGATTGGTTTGCGATGTTGGGCAATCGGCGGAAGAAAGAATTGCAGGCATGCACATCCCCGGATAGTTGGTAGGAACGTACAGCGGTTCGTTCTGTAGGGAAATATAGTCGACGGTTACGCCTGCCGCCGCATACGCTTGGATGTAGTCGACAAAATAGTTCGCGAACGGAGTGTACATGCTGGAGAGAAGGGATCCGCCAATCGTGGAACCCGAGTCTTTCATCCAACCTGGTGGGCTCCAGGGATTTGCCATAATTTTGATTTGCGGATTGAGCTGCTTGGCCTGCAGGATGAGGGGGATAATATCCACCAGATCGTGCGCAATCGAAAAATGCGCCAGTGTTGGGTCCGCTTGGCCGTTATTGTCGTCAAACGAATATACGCTCCGCGCCAGGTCAGAGGCACCCATCGGATTGCGAAGGAAACTGAGCCCAATGCCCTTGCCTTGGCGAGTAAACAGATTGTTCATGGTTTGGGAGAGCTGGGCCGGCTGGGCGACCTCACTCAGAAGATACATTGCCGAGTCTGTGGTTGCGGCCCCAAATCCCTCGATGGGTTGATACACCTGCGTTTCATCCAGATAAACCACATTGCTGCTCCCGCTTGCGGTTGAGAAACTCACGCTTGGTTGTGGCGTCAACTGCATCGTCTGGTCGTCGGTTGTCACTACGATCGAAACCGCCGGGCCGCTTCCGGGCGGTGTGAGGGTGTAAGTACCTGTTGCCAATGCACTCCGTGAATAGCCCTGGGCCATCGCGATTGACTGGATCGTGGTTGTCGATGTGATCGTGACCGGATTCTTGTATTGAGTTGAAGAAGTCGTCGGCGTCGTTCCATCGGTCGTGTAGTAGATCGATGCGTTTGCAGTGCTATCCGTCAGAGTGACTGTCTGCCCTGCCTGAGGCTGACTGTAGGAGCCCGGCACGGGCCAGAGCGCGGGTGTAGCCGCGGCAGGCGGAGGTGGGGGTGGCGGGGGGACGAAGGAAGATCCACCTCCGCCGCAGCCTACTGACACAAACGCCAGTGTGAGGGTGGAGAACCAGTTACACCGGGCTCTCCACGGCGAAGCAGGGAAACGATGTCCTTGCATTTTCACTCCACCAAATCTTTGCAGCCCTATTAAATTTCGCTGTGAGACCCACATTTTCTCGCGGTCGGAACGGGATTTATCGTTGCGGTGAGAGAGCCGCGGGTCTGTAGCGTTAGATGCTTGGCCGGGCAGTGGATTTGCGCACGACCAACTCTGGTTCGATCGTAATTTCCGGAACATACTTCATCCGTCCTTCAATTTGATCGAGCAACGTGCGCGCCGCGATCGCCCCCATTTTTTGCATTGGCTGTCTCACAGTCGTGAGCGGCGGGCTAATGTAGGCAGAGTTCTGAATGTCGTCGAAGCCCACCACCGACACATCGTCCGGCACACGCAGGCCTGCCTCCAGGAAAGCGCGGATGGAACCGATCGCGGAAATATCGTTGTAGGCAAACAGGGCGGTAAAAGGCTGCTTGCGGGCCAGCAATTGCTTGGCAAATGGATAGCCCAGATCTGGTGTGGGATCATCGCCTTCGAGCTGAACAATCAATTCTGGCTGCACGGAAATACCCAATTCGGAGGCGACTTCGCAAATCGCGTTCCACCGTACGTCCGAATCAGCGCTCACCGCCGAGCCTTTCATGAAGGCGATTTTCCTGTGGCCCAGATCGACCAGATGGGTCAGCGCCAGCGATGCGGCACGGTGGTGATCCAAAACAATATTAGTTACTCCTTTGATTCGGCGATGGCCGGCAACGGCTACGGTCGGCAGAGTAAGTTGTTCAGTCAAGGAAGTGTCTACCGTGATGAACCCTTCGACTCCGCGTTCCACAAGCATGGTCGAGTACGTTGCCAGCAGTTTATTATCGTGGCGGTGAGTAACAGTAAGAAAGAAGAAGTTCTGCTCTCGAAGATAACGCTCCATGCCACTAATCACGACGGAGCCGTAAGCATCGCCCATTTCCGCCAGAAGCACTCCGATCGTATAGGTGCGCTTAACTCGCAGGGACCTGGCGAAGAAATTTGGCCGATAGTTGAGGTCGCGCGCCGCCGCCAAAATCCTGCTTTTTGTACGCTCCGGGACGGAATGCGAAGCTGAGGAATTGTTCAGGACGGCGGAAACCGTGCTGGCGGTAAGCCCTACACATTCAGCTACCGATTTCAGCGTTACCGGCGCCTTTTTGCCCCGACTTTCTTTCTTTTCTTGAGGCTTCATTGCGAAGGCTATCCTGAGCCCTTTCCTGCCTTTTGGTCTCTGTGGCGTTCGATCTTTGCTGCTCCGACCTGGGATCGCATCTCAGAGCAATTGCAGAATACGACACGCGTGATATTGCGATTTCCCCCTAAGAATATCGATATTGCTCTGTATTTTTCTCTTGACAACGAAAGGTGTTTGGGACTAAACCTTCGTGCAGAGTGGAATAGTACAGAAGTACTAGCTGAAATGCCAGTAAAAGAACGATATTCTTAATCGCTCCGGATTTTGGGCGATTTTTGGCAGTAACCGGGGTACGGTCGGCAAGTCTGATCGGTTTAGGGTCAAAAGCCCGTCCTTGTGGATGGGACCAACTTCTAGCGTGGGAGAAACTCCATGATGAGCTTCGTTCGCTGGGCGCTCGCCTTGTGTCTTGTGCTGTTCGCGGCGGTTTCAGCATTTCCACAAAGTAGGAACACCGGCGAGATTCGCGGCACGGTGTCGGCTGGGGGAGCTGTGTTGCCGGGCGTGGCTGTCACTCTCACGAACATCAATACCGGGGAGACCAAGGATTTCGTCACCAACCAGGCCGGTCTCTATGACACCATCTCAACGCCTGCCGGAAACTACACCATCAGCTTTACGGCCAAGGGCTTCAAGAAGCTGGTGCGCGGCCCCATCGTGCTGCAGGTCGATGTGATCACCGAGGATGCCAACATGGAAGTTGGCGCGATCACAGAGACGGTGACGGTGGAAGCCGGAGGCGCGCCGCTCGTG
>DATHOK010000302.1:0-4553 GCA_035484995.1 Verrucomicrobiia bacterium
TGGCATTTGTTTTTCCGCCGGGCTTCATCGGCCGGCAGGGCGATATCGTAAAAAGGCTTGCCACTTATTCCGATCTGCTGGGAACTACCTATGCTGAAGGCTGGCGCCAAGATGTCGCGTGGATCGCCGAACAAGCGCTGAATAAACCGGTGATTCTTAAATTAGATGCCGGAACGTCCGGTGCACCTTCGCCGTTCTTGACGGCAATGCTAGCGACCGGCGGGACAGCGGCGCAAATTGTCTGGGCAGAGCCACCGGACGCCGTGGCTGGATCGGCCTTGTGCACGGCGAGCAGCTTTCTGAGCCGTTCCATCACCGGCAACATGTTCGCGGCAGATTCCGCAGCCTCTCGGTTCAGCGTCACAGTGGATGGCGTGGCGAACAATGAGTTCCGTTGGTTCGGCGGGGGAGCCTCGGATGGTGTAATTGTGGCGCGCGTAAATGCGAGCCCCGACTCACCGAAGACGGTCAGCCTACAGAGCGCTAAGCCAGGACCGTTCGAGATCAGGTGGTACGACGCTGCGACCGGCGCCGAACTTCCGGCGGGCGAGGTGACAAAGACTGACAAGGGTTTCGTGCAAACCTGCGCCTGCACCAGCGAGTACGCGCTGATCTCCATCCATAAACAGAGTGAGGCCGATCAGACGCTGTATAACACGGTGGAGGTTAAAAGCGGAGTCGACCTCAGGGTTGAGGAAATCATAGCTCGCTGGCAACAAAATCGCGAAGCGCAGAAGCAGATGCTGGAGAATTATCTGGCCTCCAGTTTCATGAGTCTGCACTTTGAATCTACCAACCTGGGGCCGGGGTTCGACGTCTCCATGCAGCTCGAGCAATTCTTTAGCCGGGACAGCCAGATGGAACTGGCGCAAAAACAGTTCTACATTAATGGAGTGAAATTCGGAAATAATCATGAGTTTCCGCTGCCGCAAATCGAACCGGAAAAAGTGCTGACCCAGCCTCTTGAATTGAAGCTTAACGAGCGCTATGACTACAAATTGCTTGGGATCGAGCAAGTGGACCGGGCCACATGTTATGTAGTAGGAGTCGAGCCCAAGGTGCGGGACGAGGCGCTTTACAGCGGTAAGATCTGGATCGACGGCACCACTTTTCGCGAAGTGAAACAGTATCTGAGCCAGCGCGGCGTCAAAAGCAATGTGCTGGTAAACGCGGAGACGCAGAATTTCGAGTTAGTTCGCGACGACAAAGGCAATCAATTCAACTTGCTGCGATCGATTTCCGCCCAGCAGTTGCTGAACGCCGCCGGACGTGATTTTGTATTGCAGAGGACAGTGCAGTTTTCGGACTACGTCATCAACAGCCCCAACTTCAGTGGCACGCTAGCTGCTGAGCACGGTTCTGATGACCCGATGTACCGCGACACCGACCAAGGACTGCGCTCGCTGCAGAAGAAGAGCGGCGTGCGGGTTTTAGTGGACCAGAGTGTGAAGCGTATCAATGCTCTGGTTGCCGGCGTGATGTACGGAGGCACGTTCAACTTTCCTATCCCGTTTCTAGGCATCAGCAAAGTAGATTTTGATTTTCACCGCACCGGCGCGCAGCTTTCGACCTTCTTCGCCGGACCCATCCTGATTTCTGACCTCTCGAAGCAGTTCCGGCCCAAGTTCCGACTGGCGCTTGATTTATCGCTGAACGGCCTGCCGGGCCAGAACCGCATCTATGGCAATAACACGGAATTGGTGCAGGGAGAGGTATGGACATGGGAGCAAACCGCCGGCGTACGCGCCTCGTGGCAAGCCACCACTCATCTCAGCGTAACGGCCTCCAACTACTTCGCGTACGACAACTTCCTCCGGACCAGCCAGGCGGATGAAGTATACGAACTGCCGCGCAACGGATTGAATGTGCTTCCAGGTCTCGAAATAAAATACAACCTCAATGGTTACGTATTCGACGCGCAAGGGACACGGGGCGAGCGCATTGACTGGAGGCCGTTCGGATGCATTTCGCTGGCCCAACCTCCGGCTGGGTGCGGTTTTTCATCGGCGAATCCGCCGCCGCAAAACGCTCTGCTAGTCGAGCGCCCGCAAAATGCGTTTACGCTCTACAGCGCCGATTTGAACAAGGATTACTACCTCGGCAAGTTCACCAAGGGAGGATGGGATCTTTCCTACTGGGGTGGAGATCAGCTGGACCGCTTCTCGCGTTACTTCCCCTCATTTCTTGCGTCGCCGCGTCTTCACGGCATTCCCCCCGGCACGGATTCTTTTGACGCCATCGCCATGGCGAACGTGCACTACGGCTTCAACGTGATGGACCTCATGAAGGTTGATGGCATGTACGCGTATGCGCGTGCGCGCAATCTGGATGAGTCGCTGCAATTCCGCAAGTTCGACGGCCTGGAGGTTAACTTCAACACCCCTGGTCCTATGAATACACTGGTGCAAGGCACCGTTTCGTACGCGCTGGATGGGAATATCGCGCGTTACAACTCCCGTTGGGCCGTGTATATTTTGATCTTCAAGCCGTTGCACTAAATTCGAGGATATGGCTGAAATAAGGCTGCGTGAGCGCACGACTGACCGGAGAGTCGCATTAGTCACAGGCGCCTCGGGGATTATCGGCGCGGCCATCGCTCAAGCTCTGGGAAGCGCGGGCTTCATGGTAGGCGTGCACTATCGTCACGGAAAAAAGTCGGCGGATGAGGTGGTCAAGCGCATCCTCGACGCGGGCGGAGAGGCGTCGGCAGTGGAAGCCGATCTCTCCCGCCAGGAGAGTGTTGCGCCCATGTTCGATCGCATCGAACAGCAATTTGGTCCCGTCGATTACCTGGTAAACAACGCGGGCATCAACCGCGATGTGTTGTTGGCTTTTATGTCGGAGGAGCAATGGGATGAAGTGATCGACACCAATCTCCGCGGAACGTATTTGTGCTCTCGGTTGGCCCTGCCCGGCATGATGCGCCGGGGAAGCGGAGCTATTTGCAATGTCGTGTCGCCCGCCGGAGTTCGCGGCCAGGCTGGCCAGTGCAATTACTCGGCATCCAAAGGCGGCGTTATCGCTTTCACCAAGGCGCTCTCTCGAGAGGTGGGGCCACTCCACATTCGGGTGAATGCGATTTGCCCAGGCGTGATTCCGAGCCCCATGTCCGCCAAATACATTGAGAAAGAGGAGAAGCAACTGCTTTCCGAAATCCCTCTGAGGCGCTTCGGCAAGCCCGAAGAAATGGCTCCGCTGGTTGCGTTTCTGGGCTCCGAGCAGGCAAGTTACATCACCGGACAGGTGATCGCTGTGGATGGAGGACTGCTGTAGTTTGGGGGGGTGACGGAAGGAAAAATCACAATCCCAAAGGACGCGAAGTCACACGAAGGGCAGCTTCCGGAAGGCCTTTCGGGACACTGGTTGTGTCGATTTCTATGGGTGAGCTTTGTGGTATCCTCTGGTGTTGTAAATGACCGATATGGCGAGCGTTAAGGAGCAACTCAAGCCCATTATATTGAAGAGCTTGCGGATCACCGACTTGACCCCCGAGGATTTGCGGGACGATCAGCCGCTGCTCGGCGGAGAACTGGAAATCGATTCCATCGACGTACTCCAACTCGTTCTGGAAATTGAGAGGCATTTCGGCATCAAGCTGGTGCAGGCCAGCTTCAACCCGAAAGACCTCGAAAGTGTTAACACTTTGGCGGCGGTCATCGAAACCAAAGTGGCGGAAGCAACGACCTGAGCTCACCACTCCTTCGGTGTGCATTTCTCCCTTATCCAGGCAAAGTTGTCCAAATACACTACCGGCTCATTCGGATACCTGCGCGGCTTCGGGATGAGCAATGTCGTCTTGTTGGATCACTTCCCGGGTGGGGCCCTGCGCCCGGTATGAAGAAGAAATCGACTCGCAAGGCGGGAGACCACGGGATGGCAGGCGGAAAGTGACGCGCTGGTACGAGCACCGGTTTCATAACACAACGGCACTGCGGATGATATTTGTCATCATGCCGAGGCTGCCGCGCTTCCTTCATCCTCCGGTTGCAGCGCTGACGGCGCTGATCTTCTTCCTGATATTGAAGCGGGAGCGCCGCGCGGTAACCGGGAATCTGCGCCGGGTCTCGGGCAAGCGCGGGCTTGCACTGCAATGGAAAGTTTATGGGGTCTTCTATTCGTTCTGCGATCTCATGGTTTCCTATTGCTTTGTCCCACAGGCCACCCATCCGCAACTGTTAGGCATGCTGGTGGACTCGGAAAGCGGCGTCGCCAAGATCGATCAGTGTCTGGCTGCAGGCAATGGGCTGATTGTGTGGACAGCGCATGTAGGGAATTGGGAATTCGCGTCGCGGCTGCTGTCAATGTACGGCCGGGTTAACGTGGCCCGGGTGGTCGAGGACAAGCCGGCGGAGATTGTGCTGCGGAATTTGATGACCAGCGAACGACTCAAAACTGTGGATCTCAAAAAGGGTGTGCCGGCCACGATAGAACTCTTGCAGGCCTTGCGTCGAAACGAGATTGTGGCGATCCAGGGGGACCGCGTTTATCAGCGTCGCACTTTTGAGGTGCCGTTTTTTTCCCAACCCACGAGCTTCCCGCTCGGTCCTTTCATG
>DATHOK010000303.1:0-4689 GCA_035484995.1 Verrucomicrobiia bacterium
TGCCGGCATCACCATCGGTCGTCTCACCGGCACGATCGCACCCCTCGCGGGATCAGTGGCCGCGTGGGCGCGGACCAGCACTTCTTCCTGGATATACTGCACGAACTCCTGAATCTGGCGCTGCATTTCCTCCATCCGCTCGCGCATTTGCAGGATGATCGCCATCCCGCTGATGTTTACGCCCAGATCGCGCGCCAGCGACAGAATGAACTCCAGCCGCTGCAGGTCTTCGTCGGTGTAAAGGCGGGTGTTGCCTTCGGTGCGCGACGGCTTCAGCAAGCCCTCGCGCTCGTAAAGCCGCAGAGTTTGAGGATGGATGCCATACATCTCGGCGACAGCGGAAATCATGTAGGCCCCCTTCGATTTCCGTTTGGTCATAGCTCTCCTTCGATCGATTTTAGAGCAGGATAGCTTTTCTTCCTAATTGCACCAGAGTCACGCCAACCCTTACTCGCTGCTGGCATCCAACTTCCGGAGGTCAATTTCATGGATGAAAATAATGCTATCAGCGTAATCGAAAATCTCATCGAGACTTGCAAAGACGGGCAGAAGGGATACCAGGATGCCGCGGCTCACGCGAAGCGGCCTGATTTGAAGACCTACTTCAACGAGCAAAGTCTGGAGCGGGCGCGCTTTGCCGGGGAGTTGGAAGCGGAGCTAATCCGGTTGGGCAAGCCCGACAAGAAAGTTTCCGACTCCGTATCCGGTACGCTTCGCCGCGCCTGGATCGATACCAAAGTTAGTCTTGGCGGAGGCGATAAGACCATCCTGGAATCGGTTGAGGCCGGCGAGGACAATGCCAAGGAAAGTTACCAGAAGGCATTGAGCGGTTCGCTGCCGGACAACGTGACAGAAATCATCCGGCGCCAGGCCGCCAGCGTGCAAACAGCGCATGACAAAGTGAAACGCCTGAGGAACGAGGCAAGGGCGGCTGCATAGCTCGGAAGAGGTTCGGAAGTAGTTCGGGAAAATGCGCTAAAGACTAAAGCTAAGGAGGACCGGGGATTTCCCGGTCCTCATTTTCTTGAACGTGGTGAACCGGCTCACGCAGCGGGTTGAGGTTTTTCCGTTGTCGTCGTCCAGCCATGCGGCTTCAGCAAATGATTGACGGCATAAGCCACAAAGCCCGCCGCGATCAGAATCATGCCGAACGCGAAGGAACTCATGTTCCACACCTGCTCGTGCTCGCTACGGATAATAGAGAACCCGAGCAGCAGCATGGGCGGAATACCGATCGCGATCGCTCCAAACAACCCGCCTGGAACGCGGAAGGGACGTGGCAGATCCGGTTCGCGCAAGCGCAACACCGCTAGCGCAACGAACTCCAGCAGCAGGCTAAAACCATAAAGAAGAATGTCGAGCGTCACCAGCCGGGCAAAGCCCAGACCGAGACACATCGCCCATCCGATTGCGAGAGCGATAATGGCAACCCAAGGCGCGCGCGACTTCTTTTGCAGCTTGCCGAAGATACCAGGCAGCATGCCATCCTGAGCCATGGCCAGAGGCAGCCGCGAATAGCTCATCACCAGCGCATTGAACATGCCGAAGGCGCTGATCACGCCGCCGAGAACCACGCCGATCCGCAGCAGCGGGCCGCCCAGCAGGCCGGCAATGTCCGCCCAGGATCCAGTCTCCCATGCGGTCGGAGTCAGTCCGGTCATCCACATCGCGGCGAAGGGAAGCACGTAGCTTAATGCCACAATCACCACGGCCACCAGCATCGCACGTGGGTAGGTCCGCTGTGGGCGCTCTACTTCCGTGGCGATGGTCGAGGCGTTGTCCCATCCCATGTAATTCCACATGCAGATGAGCAGGCCGCCGAGAATGTCGACGCTGGAAGTGGTCGGTTTGGTCACGGCGTTCGCCAGCGCGCCGATCTTGAACGGAGCCAGCACTACGATCGCGACGAACGGCGCGGTCAGCGCGAAGAATAACCACAGCGACGTGAGTGAAACCACTTTCACGCCGGCAATATTCAGTACCGCGCAGGCAATCACCACGGCCAGAGCGACCCACCATCCGCGATTTCCCTGTTGGAAATACGGGAACATGCGGGTCAGGTAAGCCACGAACAGCGTCGGATAGATCGCCATATCGAAAATGGAGGCGACCAGCGAGAGCCAGGCTTCCTGAAATCCCCAGAAATTTCCCATGGCGCGGCGCACCCAGGCGTAGTAGCCGCCTTCGTAGGGCAGCGCGCTCGAAAGTTCGCCGATCATGAAGGCTGTAGGCAGGCTCCAGAGCAGCGGCGTGAGCAGCAGGATCAGGATGGCTCGTCCGTACCCGGCGCCGTGCACAATGTCTTCCGTGCCATAAGTTCCGCCTGACACCATAAAGAAGGTGGCGGCGACCAGAGGCCACAAGGTAAGGCGCACGAATCTTTTCCGGTTGGGTGCCTGATTAGGAACGGCGGCGAGAGGCTGGGGGTTCTCTATTTGGTGACGCGGGGCGCTAGCTGTTGCCAATTTCTATGTCTTCCTCCTCAAGCGACTCACTCTCAGCTACTCCGCAGCGGCTGGACCATGCTCGAGTTTTCTGGTTTGTTTAGATTCCAGAAATCGCGCTGGAGTTAGTTCGCATGTAAGAGATTACGGGAATTTTCCACAGATGCAATCTTTTTTTCAGTTTTCTCGGAAATTTTTTGCCAAGGAGGTCAGGGACGGAGGTAACGCGCTTTTCGCTGCAGGTCACAGCTTCAGTTCCCAGGTTTCGGCAACCAGACCCTTCCGGCTCCAGCTGTCGTGCTTTTTTGCACCCACCAGTTTGAAACCTGCGTTCTGGTAAATACCCCGCGCCGCGGCCAGCTCACTTTGGGTCCACAACAGGATTTTCTTGTATCGCGCTCGACGGGCAAATCGCACGCACTCGGAAACCAGCTGTTTCCCAATCCCCAGCCCCCGCGCCGAAGGTTCCACCAGCAGCAGGCGGAGTTTCGCCACAGTTTGAGATTTCTTCACGAGAAATACCGACCCAACATTTTCCCCGTCCCGTTCGGCGATCCAGCAGCGCTCGCGCGCCGGATCGAGCTTCTCCACGAACTCGGCCACAATTTCAGCGACCAGGGCCTCAAAGCGCTCGTCGTAGCCATATTCCTGGGAGTATAAAAGCCCGTGGCGCCACACCACCCAGCCCATGTCCCCGGGATGGTGTTGCCGGAGCACGTAGGGAGTCACGCTGTCGGTGCCGGGATTCAGCAGCGCCTCGACCGTCTGCATAGAGTGCAGAAGATCATCCTGCCTGACGGGCGAGAGTTTGCCGAGGATGGCCCTGACTTGCTCTTCAGATCGAGCGTTCAGGGGCACGAACGCCTGCCGGCCTTTCTTAGTGAGCTCCAGCAGGATCTGACGCGCGTCCTTGGGCGACTCCTTCTTTTCGATGAAACGAGTTTTCTCGAAACCACTCAAGATCCGGCTCAGGTATCCCGGATCGAGACCAAGCGCGTCGCAGAGCTCTGCCGCCGTCGACTCTTTGCGGTTCGCCAGCTCATACAAGGTTCGCGACTGAGTGAGGGAAAATGGACTGTTAAGCAGGCCTTCATCCAGAAGCCCAATGTGGCGGGTATAGAAACGGTTGAATCGACGCACGGCCGCGACCCGAGCGGCCGCAACTTGGGTGCGCGACCGGGAAGCTGCGGGCTGGGGCGTACGAGCCATAGGTTGACTGAGTCAATTAAATTATATGACAAAGGCAACGATAAAGCTAGCGCCGAACTAGCCGGCGGACTTTACCAGAAAACGCAACCGATTTATGATGCCGCCACCGCTCAGGAGGCGGATTATGAGACTGCCGTTTCTCGCCGTTCTAGCTCTATCGATGACTATGCTCTTCGCGGCGCAGCCGATTCACGCTCAAAACGCCTTCACGCCTGATCAGGTGAAGTACGGCCCAGCCCCGCCGTTCCTGCCTGCCGGAGCGCAACTCGCCGTTCTGGAAGGCGACCCCATGGCTCCCTCCGGCGATTTCACCATTCGCCTCAAAATGCCGGATGGCTACAAGATCGCCCCACACACCCATCCCCACCGTGAGAATGTCACCGTCTTGTCGGGGACTTTGAAAGTTGGTATGGGAGATCAGTTCGATGCGGGCAAGATGATGAGTTTCGGAGCAGGCAGTTTCGCCTACCTCGATCCCACTGTGCACCACTACGCCGCAGCTTCAGGAGAGACAGTGATCCAGATCCACGGCATGTCGCCGGCGAAGTTCAACTACATCAACCCAGCGGACGACCCCAGCCTGAAGAAATGAACGAATGAATTGAAAAGGGCCCGGCTTCGGCCGGGCCCTAGTCAGCGACGTAGGTGACGCGCACCCCTTGATAGTCGGATACCTTCTGGAAGACTTGGGCTGCGCTAGGGTAGCTGACGATCAGCGCGTTGTCGCCTTTCCACTCCGCCGTGATGTGCATTGCTCCGCGGGAGTCTAATGGAACCCCCTTCTTACCCTCCGCCACGAAGACGTTTCCAGTCTCGTTCTTGAGCCTCCCAGTTGCCGGCAATATCGAGATCTGAGTACTGAATCCCGTCGTGGCACCACAGTCCCGCTCAAAGACTACTGCGCGAAAGGTACCGCCTGGTGAAGCCACTTCTTGGGCAATCCGATTGCCGCAAAGGCTCTCGTCGCAGCCCAGGGCTGAAGCCAGGCACATTCCAATACATGCAAACAGGAGGCGGCTCATCAGACCTTCTTCCA
>DATHOK010000304.1:0-13651 GCA_035484995.1 Verrucomicrobiia bacterium
CTCAATCGCGAAGGCGCAACGCGCTGTTCAGGATGTCTTCGAGGTCAAGATCTTCAGTATACGCTGCATCGGTAGATATTGCTCAGGTTTTGCGGATCGGGAAAGCACCGAAGGTAGGATTCACGGCCAAGGCCGTCGTTCGGTGCAGTCTGCGTGCCGAGTCAGAGTTATGGATCAGATGGGCTGACACTGCTGGGCCCATGACCCTTGCAGATGAGGATGCAAATCACAATTACCCCGCCCGCTATGCCGCCGCCGATCTCGAGCCATTTTGTATTCAGACCGTTGCCGACACTTCCAGGCCGGGGAGCCGCGCCACAGGCAGTCGATACGACGCGGCTTGCCTGCTGTCCCTCATGGACGACAGAAGAAATAGGTGACGTGCTTTGCGCATTCGTTTTTTGGAGGACGCCGCCTTCCGTGAGGTTCACGTCGCCCTTTTTTGCGGCAACCTGCATCGTGCCGCTGACGTCGGCCACATCGTATTGCGTGCGCTCACTCGAAACCGGTTCCACCTTGATGCAACTCACATGCACGCTCATCGAGGTCGAAGTTCCCACCGACACGCTTCCGTGCTCCAGGCTCAGGAAAGTGTCTTGGAACTTCACGACCGATTCCGGCTGAATTACTACGGATGAGCCCTCGGCATCGAGGTTGGCGACAAACCCGGGTTTGGTCTCCACCAGATCGCCGGGAAAAACCACCGTGGATCCCGAGATCTCGAAACCGTTAACCCAAACGCCTCCCTCACTGTGCAATACAGCGGAGCCCGCGTCCGCCGCCGCGAGCGAAAGCGGGCACAGGATCACCATCATCCAGCTGACAAATTTGCGTAAAGCAGACACACCCATGGCTAAAGACAATTTCCACACATCTCATAAGAATCGTAGCCGCACAGTGATTGATCGTCTATTAGCTCTCTGGATGCCCGTTCCACCGCGGCAGGTGCGTCACCCCGACCCGCTTTAGCTGCGCCCGGCTGCGAAACTCCGGTATGCTTGGCGAACATCCTGCGACAGGGCAGCTGAGAAAAACAAGGTTTCGCAGGAAGAGGTTTAACGGAGCTTGGCCTAACAGAAGCATGGAACGAACTTCCACTAATCATCCGGTGATCGAATTGCGCAACGTCGACTACCAGTTGCCCAGCGGCCAGCCTTTGCTCGCAGGTCTGAATCTGCAGGTACAACGAGGTGAGACCCTCGTATTGCTGGGCCGCAGCGGTTCCGGGAAAACTACCACGCTGAAGCTGATCAATCGCTTGCTAGCTCCAACAGGCGGAGAAGTGTGCGTGAATGGCACCCCCACTAGCCAAAGTGATGTCATTTGTTTGCGCCGCAGCATCGGCTATGTCATCCAGGAAGTGGGCTTGTTCCCGCATTTCACAGTGGAACGAAACATCGGCCTCGTCCCGCATATCGAAGGCTGGACTCCCGAACGGATTCATCTCCGCGTCGAGGAATTGATGCGACTGGTCGGGCTCGACCCGCAAATCGCTTCACGTTATCCCCACCAGCTCTCGGGCGGGCAAAGACAGCGCGTGGGAGTCGCCCGGGCGCTGGCCGCTGATCCCGCAATTCTCTTGATGGATGAACCCTTCGGCGCGCTTGACGCCCTCACTCGCGACCAGCTGCAGCGCGAGTTTCTTTCCCTGCAGCAGCGGCTGAATAAGACAGTAGTATTCGTGACGCACGACCTGCGCGAAGCACTTCGGCTCGGGTCGCGCATCGCGCTCATGGAAGCGGGCCGGCTGGTCGCGGTTCTTTCTCCGGAAGAATTCCTGCGCTCCAGCGATCCCTTGGCCGCCGCCTACGTGCAAGCTTTCGCAGATGGACTGGATTCATCAAGTCGAGGCGCTTCATGAACCTCTTACACTTTTTTTTGCAAAACCAGGATCAGATCGTCGAACTCACGCTGGAGCATCTCTGGCTGGTCGGCATCTCCACGCTGCTCGCGGTAGTGGTGGGCATACCGTTAGGTATACTGAGCGCGCACTGGCCGGTGTGGAACAGGCCAGTGCTGGGAACGGCAAACATTATTCAGACGATTCCCAGCCTCGCCCTCTTTGGCTTCCTGCTGCCTGTGCCCTGGCTGGGCGATCGCGCCGATCGCCTGGCGATCCTGGCTCTGACTCTCTACGCCCTGCTGCCCGTGATTCGCAACACCTACACCGGCATCCGGGGCGTCGACCCTGCGGTGGTCGAAGCCGGCCGGGGCATGGGACTCACCAACAGCCAGCTCTTATTCCAGGTCGAACTGCCTTTGGCGATGAGTGTGATTCTCTCCGGCGTAAGAGTCGCGGTCGTCGTCTCAGTGGGACTGGCTACCATTGCGGCAGCGATCGGCGCCGGTGGCCTGGGCGAATTTATCTTTCGCGGCCTCGCCATGGTCAACAATCAGCTCATTCTCGCGGGAGCGATTCCCGCCGCCGTTCTCGCACTGTCGGCAGATTTTGGTTTGGGATGGTTGGAAAAACGTTTGCGGCCACAATGAAATCCAATCGCCATCGACGGCTTCGCGGTTTCCTCGAGCGGTGCGGGATTTCACTCTGTTCGCTTCTCGCAGCTCTCTTGTTGTTGTCGTCGTGCGCGGACTCGCACTCCGATCGCATCGTGATCGGTTCCAAGAACTTCACCGAATCGCTGATCCTCGGCGAACTCATCGCACAACAGATCGAAGCGCATACTCACCTGAAGGTCGAGCGCCGTTTCTATCTCGCAGGAACTTATATCTGCCAGCAGGCTCTGCTGGCCGGGCGCATCGACCTCTATCCCGAATACACCGGAACCGCGCTGACCGCCATCCTTAAGCAGAAGACTGGCGGCGATAAGGCGGAAGTCTATCAGCAGGTCAAGAGTCAATATGAAGCGCGCCTCGGCCTTACGCTCGGGCCGCCGTTCGGTTTCAACAACACCTTTGCGATGGAGATTCGCGGGGAAGACGCGCGCCGCCTGAATCTAAAAACTCTGTCGCAAGCGGCCGCATTCGCTTCGCAATGGCGAGCCGGATTCGGCTACGAATTCATGGAGCGCCCTGACGGGTACGCCGGGCTGGCCGCGGCCTACGGCTTGCACTTTGCCGCCCCGCCCCGCATCATGGATCTGGGCTTGCTCGCCCCGGCATTAAAAGATCATCAGATTGATTTTGCCGCCGGCAATGCCACAGACGGGCTGATTCCAGCTCTCGATTTGTTCGTACTCGATGATGACCGCCACTATTTCCCGCCTTACGAGGCGGTAGCAGTCGTCCGCCAGCAAACCGAGCAGCAGCATCCCGAAGTTTCCCAGGCAATTGCCGCATTAGGCGGCAAGATTTCCGATCAGGAGATGCGGCAATTAAATTACGCTCTCGACGGCCAGCATCGCGATGCGAAGGAGGTAGCGCACGAATTCCTGCGCAGTAAGGGATTGATCCCGTAAGCTCCACCGAATGTTTCCCGTGGGGACGGCCGCCTCGGCCGTCCAGCCGAACGGAGCAAGGGACCCTCCGAAAGGTTGTTTTCAGTGGAACCGCTTCCAGCCAGTCGTCATCTAAAGGTCTGCGAGGGGACAATCTGCCGCCTGCGTCGGGCGATGCAGGCGTCGCCACGAAATACCGATAGGGACATTCCCCTATGGCGCTGGGGCGCCTGGGAGCATAGAATGCGACCCACTCGCGCCAGTCGCCTATTGTTGTTTGTTCCGCTTACCAAGGAATTTGAGAGGTCCGAAATGCTTGCCACGCAGAGAGACCCCACCATCCGTCACGATCTGATCGAGCAACTCGAAGGCGCCCGTCGTCGCTCCGACGACCTGTTCGCGGTGGTCAAGCCTGATTCTCTTTACGAACGCCCGATTCCCGAGCGTCACCGCATCATCTTCTATATCGGGCATCTGGAGGCCTTCGATTGGAATCTGCTCCACGCACGTATTCTTGGACTGAAGAGCTTTGATCCCGAATTTGACCGGCTGTTCGCCTTCGGTATCGATCCAGTCGGCGGCGGACTTCCCACCGATCAGCCCGCCGATTGGCCTTCGATCGCCGCGGTACAGGACTACGTCAGAAAAATTCGCGGCGCGCTCGACGACAGACTATCCGAGACGCTCCTCGATCCCAGCTGTGGCACAAGCGACGGATTTTCCCTCACCACTCTGCTCAACGTAGCCATAGAGCACCGCCTCATGCACGCCGAAACGCTCGCTTACATGCTGCATCAGCTGCCGCTTGATCGCAAAGTTCGCGGGCGAGTTCAGAAAGAATCGCCAAGCGTGATCACTCCGCCTGTGGCTCACCGCAGCCTCGAAATTCCCGCTGGCGTCGTCACCCTCGGTCTTGAACGTGGCAGCGAGTCGTTCGGCTGGGACAATGAATTTGAAGCTCACGCAATCAACGTCCCGCGGTTTGCCATCGATCAGTACAAAGTGACAAACCGGCAGTATTTGGGTTTCATCAATGCCGGCGGCTACGAAACGCATGCGTTCTGGATTGACAGCGATAAGGCCAATGACGATAACGAAGCCTGGAATTGGAAGTCTGCTCAGGGAATTTCGCATCCGGCTTTCTGGAAGCGGGAAGGCCAGCAGTGGCTCTATCGCACCATGTTTGACGACGTTCCTCTGCCATTGGATTGGCCAGTCTATGTGAGTCAGGCAGAAGCGAAGGCGTATGCCAAGTGGGCAGGGAAGTCGTTACCCACTGAAGCCGAGTGGCAACGCGCCGCATACGGCACGCCTCAAGGCAACGAACAAGCCTACCCGTGGGGGAACGAAGCTCCCACTGACAGCTTCGGCAACTTCGACTTCGTACGATGGGATCCGGTCCCCGTAAATGCATTTCCTGAAGGCCGGAGCGCCTTCGGCGTTCAAGGCGTGCTGGGCAACGGCTGGGAGTGGACTTCCACCCAGTTCGCTCCGTTCCCCGGATTCGAGCCATTCCCGTTCTATCGCGGCTACTCCGCTGATTTCTTCGACGGCAAACACTTCGTCATGAAAGGCGGATCGGCGCGAACCGCGGCCTGTATGCTGCGGCGTACGTTCCGCAACTGGTTCCAGGCGCACTACCAATTCGTTTACACCGGATTTCGTTGCGTAAGCCACTGACGATTCGTCATCAAGGAGTTGCCAACATGCTGGTTCAAGCCATTACTCCGAATGCAAGCTATGAATTCGCAGCCGATGTGCGGGCCGGTCTCACCAAGCCGGGTCAGAAGGAGTTGCTGTCGAAGTATTTGTACGACGACGTCGGCTCCGCATTGTTCGAAGTGATAAGCAATCTCCCGGAGTATGGCCTCACGCGCGCCGATGAGCGCCTGCTGCGGCGGCACGGTCATGACATCGTCGAGCGCCTGCCTACTCCAGTTTCTGTGGCTGAGCTCGGCAGCGGAAGCGGCCGCAAAACTCGCCACATCCTCGAAGCTCTTTGTCGTCGCCAGCGCACGGCCTACTACCCCATCGAGATTTCTCCATCCGCCCTTGCCATGTGCGAGCGCGAGCTCCGCGACATCGAGTCCATCAGCATTCTCGGTTTCGAGCGTGAGTACCTCGATGGATTGCTCGAAGTCGCTGCGCACCGCTCGACCGGCCAGCATCTTCTTGTCTTGTTCCTGGGAAGCACCATCGGGAATTTCGATCGCTCCGCCGGCATGGGATTCCTGACCGAAGTTCGCCGCATTCTCCAGGCCGGGGATGCACTCCTGCTCGGCACCGATCTCGAAAAATCCAACATTCAACTGCTTCACGCCTACGACGACGAACTGGGAGTGACCGCAGCATTCAACCTGAACCTGCTGGCTCGCATCAATCGCGAACTCGATGCCGACTTCAATCTAGCCCAGTTCGAGCACGTGGCTAGAATCAATCACCAGGATCGCAGCGTCGAGATGCATCTGCGGTCTATGTGCCGCCAGACAGTGAATATTCCCGCAGCCGAGCTGACCGTCGATCTTCTTGAGGGCGAAACCGTCTGGACCGAAAGCAGCCATAAGTACTCGCCCCGGGAAATACTTCCCATGGCCCGCACCGCCGGTTTCCGTTGCGAAGCGCAATGGATTGACGAGCAATGGCCTTTCGCGGAGAACCTGCTCATCGCGGAATAATTGTTTTACCAGTCCGGTCATATTTCGCCTCGAAGCCTTTTCCCGTTTCTGCCTTTACGCGTGTAACACGTTGTTCATCTTGAAGTAAAACTTTGTAAATCCTGGGGTTTTGTGCAGCGCGCAATGTAAATTAATAAGAAGCGTATGCACGCAAACACATACCGGTTTCTGGCGATCACGCTCTGTGCCGCAAGCGCAGTCGGCGTTCGTCTATTACCCTCCTGCCATGCCATGTCCCATGCCATGTCCGCCGGCCCGCAAGCGCAGCAAGCCGCGGGCACAAGCGCTGCTACCCGGCGCATCGGGGCCATCAAAGCCATAAACGGCGCAGTGGTCACGCTGACGCCGGATACCGGTCCCGACATTAGCTTCACCGTGCAGGCCACAACCCGTATCCTGCGCATCGCTCCCGGCGAAAAGGATTTGAAGAATGCCACGCCCATCCAGCTGCAGGATCTCCAGGTCGGCGACCGCATTCTGGTGGCCGGCAAGGCTTCCGATGATAACTTGTCGCTCGCAGCCTCCACCGTGGTCGTCATGACGCATTCCGACCTCGAGGCGCGGCATCAGCAGGATCTGCAGGACTGGCAAAAGCGCGGAGTGGATGGCCTCGCCAAGGCTGTCGATCCTGCGGCAGGAACCGTCACCATCTCCTTACGAAGTAAGGATGTCGTCATTCACACGACCAGCAACACGGTGATTCGCCGCTACGCGCCTGACTCCGTGAAATTCGATGACGCTAAGGCGGGCACACTACAGCAGGTTCATCCCGGCGATCAGGTGCGGGCGCGCGGTAATCGCAGCGCCGATGGCGGCGAACTTGCCGCCGACGAAATTGTCTCCGGATCCTTCCCTGGGATTGCAGGCACCGTCGACTCCTCCGATGCAAGTTCGTCGACTCTCAGCGTTCACGATCTATTGTCGAAGAAAACGGTGGTTATAAAGATCACGCCAGACTCCCAGCTTCGTCATCTGACCCCAGACATGGCGCAGATGATTGCTGCGCGTTTAAAAGGAGCGGCTGCGGGAGCGGCGCCCAGTCCCGCATCGGGCTCCGGCTCTGCGACGAACGGTCAAACTGCAAATCCCGGCTCTGCGCCAGGTGCGATGGCTGCAGGTGGAGCCGGCGCGAACGGGCGACCAGGCGGCACACCGGATGTGCAGCGTTTGCTCAGCCGCGCGCCTGCGACCACACTAGCTGATCTGCACAAGGGCGATGCCGTGATCATTCTGTCGACCGAGGGCACCGCGGGCGTGGGCACGGTCATCACCCTGGTCAGTGGCGTGGAACCGATTCTCCAGGCCGCTCCGGGCGCCAGCAGCGCGGCGATGCTTACGCCATGGAGCATGAGCGCACCCTCCGGAGACGCTGGCGGTCCATAGTGTTGGCTCGCCGCGGCCTGACGCTGCATCAAAGACTCATATCGAAAACTATTAGTGGAATGGAATGATGGAATGAAGTTTCGGACGTGTTTCTGCCTAGCCTTGATCTGTTTGTCATTGCAGGTCTGTGCGACGTTTGCCTCATCGCAAGCGGCCACAGCGCCGCCCGCACAAACAGCTTCCCCCGCAACGCCACCTGCCTCCGGCACTTTGCGCGGCCAGGTAACGGATCCTTCCGGCGCGGCCATCGCCAACGCCAACGTCGTCATGACGCCAACGGCCATTTCCTCGTCAGCCATCACCGCGCAAGCCAACGGACAGGGCCTCTATGAATTCAAAGGACTGGCCGCAGGTCAGTATTCACTGACCGTCGTCGCTCAGGGATTCTCGGTTTACGAAAACGACAATGTGGTCATCACGACTGATCAGCCCCTGCGCCTCAATGTGACCATGGCCATTGAAGTCGAGCAGCAGAAAATTCAAGTTTCCGACACCGCGCCGACCGTCGATGTCAATCCTGGAAGCAACGCCGGCGCCATTACCATCTCCGGCAAAGAACTGGAGGCGCTGCCAGACGATCCCGACGAATTACTCACGGACTTACAGGCCCTGGCTGGTCCCTCTGCTGGACCAAATGGCGGACAGCTCTACATCGACGGTTTTACCGCGGGCCAGCTTCCTCCTAAAGAGTCGATTCGTGAAATTCGGATCAATTCGAATCCGTTCTCCGCCGAATACGATAAGCTGGGCTACGGTCGCATCGAGGTCTTCACCAGGCCCGGAACGGACAAGTTTCACGGCCAGGCGATGGTCGACGGAAATGATTCTGCCTTCAACTCCCCCAACCCGTTCGGTGGCGCCGACCAGCCTGGTTATGATTCCACTCTATTTACCGCCAACGTCGGGGGGCCGCTTAACAAGAAAGCATCCTTTTTCCTCGACGCCCAGCGCCGGAATATCCACGATCTCAATGAGGTGAATGCTTTAACGCTTGATCCCAGCACTTTCGCCGAGACACCCATCATCGAGGCGGTACCCTTTCCCAGGCATCGAACCAATATCACCCCGCGTCTCGACTACGCACTCAGCAAAAATAACACCCTGACCGTCCGCTATCAGTTCTATCGCGATATCGAGGATAACGAGGGCGTCGGTCAATTCAATTTGGCTTCTCAAGGGTATAACTCTGACTCTACCGAGCACACCTTACAAATCAGCGATACCCAAGTCCTTGGCGCGAAGGTCGTGAATGAGACACGCTTCCAATACCTGCGCGAGCTCGACAATCAATTTGCCTTGAACAGCCAGCCCACCCTCAATGTCCTGGGATCATTCGGCGGCGGAGGCAACAACCAGGGCACCCAGCTTGACCACCAGGACCATTACGAGTTGCAGAACTACACTTCCATCATCCACGGCAATCACACCGTCAAGTTTGGAGCGCGGCTCCGCGGCATCCGTGACGCAAACAGCTCCACTTCCGGATTCAATGGCGAATTTACATTCTCTTCGTTGCTCATTCCGTCGCAGCAGACCCCGTGCGTCCCTACCGCCGGGGAGGTTCCTTGCCCAGTTTCTTACGAGTTCGCCGTTCAGAATAGCGGAAATGCGACAACCCCGATCGCAACCCAACTCACCTACACGGTCGGTAGTCCGCCTCTGGTGGTGGGCAATTTCGACGCTGGATTTTACTATCAGGATGACTGGAAGATGCGCCCGAACATCACTCTAAGCTACGGTCTGCGTTTCGAAACTCAGACAGGCATCCAGGATCACGATGATTGGGCGCCGCGGCTTGGTTTTGCCTGGGGAGTTGGAGGCAAGAGCGCTCCGCCGAAGGTTGTTCTGCGCGGCGGCTTTGGAATTTTTTACGATCGTTTTCAGGAAGCGCAAATCCTGGAAGCCGAGCGCTTGAACGGCATCACCCAGGAACAGTTCGTTATTAACAATCCTCAGTGCTCGAGCCTGACCGACATTTCATCCTGCACGGGTGCAGCCGTACCCATCACCCCCACGATCTACCAGATCAACCCCCGCGTGCACGCGCCTTATACATTGCAGTCGGCCGTCAGTGTAGAGCGACAACTCACCAAGTCCGCAACGCTAAACGTGACCTACCTGAATTCTCGCGGTTTTGATCAGTTGCTCACCATCAACGCCAACACTCCTTTTCCCGGAACTCCGTGCAGTCCCTGCCAAATGCCGCCCCTGGGCAATCTCAATCTCTATCAATATGCTTCCGAAGCCGTCTTCCGGCAAAGTCAGTTGATGGCCAACACCAACATACGAATCGGATCGAAGGTTCAGCTCTTTGGCTACTACGTGCTGAACTATGCCAACAGCGACACTTCTGGAGTTTCCAGCTTTCCCTCGAATTCTTACAACGTCAGCGCCGACTATGGCCGCGCGTCCTTTGATTATCGCAATCGTTTCTTTTTAGGCGGATCGTTTGGCCTTCCCTTCAACTTCCGGCTTAGCCCCTTCATCGTCGCTTGGGCCGGTTCCCCTTTCAACATCACTACCACCAATGACCTCAACGACGACTCCATCTTCAACGATCGTCCGGGACTTGTTTCCACAGCGACTTGTCCGACCACTGTGAACACGCCTCCCTCAACCGTCTATTGCACCCCGCTTGGAACCTTCGACTCAGCACCTACGGCTGGCGAAAAAATTGTTCCCATCAATTACGGCTCCGGTCCGGCGCACGCGACCGTGAATCTGCGACTCACGAAGACTTTTGGTTTCGGTCCGAAGATCAGCCACACCGGTGGCAGTCCGGGCGGCGGTCCCGGCGGCGGCGGTGGTGGTCGTGGCGGCGGTGGTCCGCGCGGTCCCCTGTTCGGCGGTGGGCCGGGCGGAATGTCCGGTCCCGCCTCTGATCGCCGTTACAATCTGAGCTTCGGCGTTTCGGCACGTAACGCGTTCAACAAAGTCAACTTCGGCAACCCCAGCGGCATTTTGGGATCGCGGTTTTTCGACACGCCGAATGGGCTTGCGGATAATGGTCCTTTCTCGAATGGTGCGGCCAACCGGCGCATCGACCTGATCGCGACATTCAATTTCTGAGATCGCGGATGCGGCACAGCACCTGTGCTGAGTCGGGTTTGCCCTGCGCGCACGTCGGGGCAGGGCGCCGCCGTCTGCACGAGACCCCTCCATTCGGTTATTCTGAAAGGACGGATATGCATACCATCGACCTCTACCGAGTGATGTCCGTTTGCCGTTGATGCCCACCACAAGACGCCAGTTTCTTCAACGAGTTGCCGTTGTCGGCGCAGTCGCAATCGTCGGAGACGGGATCCTTCTGGCTCCGAACCTTCCCCGTGTTGTGCGCCAGGAATTTCACCTTCAGCGCTGGCCCGAGCGGCTGAATGGCTTCACCGTCGCCGTACTCAGCGATTTCCACTACGATCCTATTTTCTCGGTCCATCCCCTGCGCGCTGCGATTGCCATGGTCAACAATCTTCATCCCGACCTGATCGCGCTCACTGGAGATTTCGTTACCGTGTCCTCGATCGGCGACGAAGCGAAAGGGGCGCTCGCCGCCGAGCCCTGCGCCAGCCTCTTGCGCCAGATGAGCGCGCCTCACGGTCTCTGGGCTGTCATGGGAAACCACGATGACGCTACGGATCCCGAACACGTGACCCGCGCACTCCAGGCCCAGAACATCCAGGTTCTGGCCAACCAGTCGCAACCCATCGAGCAAGACGGCGCACGTTTCTGGCTGGCCGGGGTGAACGATGTAATGAACGGAGCCGCCGACCTCTCCAAGACGATGCACGGCGTCCCCGCCAGCGAAGCCGTTATTCTGCTCGCGCATGAACCAGACTTCGCCGATGAAGCGGCGAAATCTCCCATCGACTTGCAGATTTCAGGGCACTCTCACGGTGGTCAGATCAGAATTCCGTTCCTCCCTCCGCTTTACCTGCCAGCGCTGGCGAAGAAATACGTTTGGGGCACCTACCAAGTAGGTCCACTCATGCTCCACACCAGCGCTGGCTTGGGCACAATCGGGGTTCCCATGCGCCTGAATTGCCCTCCCGAAATCACCCTGGTGACCCTCCGGCCTCCCGCGAAACGATAAGTCTCCGACGGACGTGCCGGAGGAGATTGCGCCGGCTCTGGCAACATATTCCATATGAAATATGCAATCGCCTTCACACCCACGCGTCGAACTTCCCGGAATCGATTGACAGCAATATACTTAAGCCTCTCTCCATCTGGCACCAGACGTGCCGATGAAGAGGTAAGAGCAGCAGCTTCGACCTGGAAGGTTTTCACCGTATGCTTCGCATCTGGCCTTGGTTTCTTGTCCTCGTAGTTTCCGCCACCAGCGCGGCTTCCGTGCAGGTTCCGCCTGCGCGTCTGAGTCGCGCGGTCTTTACCGAGCGCGAACATCAGGTTTTCAAGACTCCCACTCGCGCCGCTGAGTTCAGCGACATCCCACATGTGAGCACGCGCCCGCGCTGCGAAGATACCCAACCGCCGGAAGCGTTGACCACACCCGGTCCGCTGCTGGTTCCCGTCGAATCGGGACTCAAAGTTAAAGTGAGCTTCATCATCGGTGCCGACGGCCGCGTGCATAGTCCTCTGATCCTGCAGAGCGGCGGCCCTGCGGGCGACCGCAACGTGCTGCGAACTGTCCGCGCCTGGCGGTATCGTCCCGCTACCTGCAACGGCGTGCCCACGGAGGCGGAGGGCAAAATCGAATTTTCCCGACGTTGAGATTCCCCCGCTTGAGCTAAAATGACCCCAAGCACGGCGGTCTGAATCGTGGACAGAGATAAGAAACTAGCCCGGCCAACCAGTTCCGCGCCGACGCAGGATGCCGAAGATGCGATGCCCAGCATCGGCCCGCACAATCCCGCTCTGGGCGAGATCTACCAGCGTCTTTATCCTGAAATGCGGCGACCAAAACCCAATCAGGAAGCCATTGCCGCGGCTCTTCAAGCCATGCAGCGCCTCACCATGGAATCCGATTCCGAAGCCGCCGCCGAGGACGCCACGCTCGACGCTACTTCGACCTCTCTCAATGCCTGCCATGCATGCGGACATCACAATCGCGTGGGCAGCAAGTTCTGCGGCATGTGCGGCCTTCCCTTGGGAGCCGCGCCATCGCAGTCGCCAGATCCCACATCTTCCGTTCATGCCTTACACGCTTTCGACCACGAGGACGTGCCGCAATCTGCACGACGAGCGCAGGAAGCCGGTGATGAAGTTCATCCCCAGCCCGAGGCTCCCGCGAGTACGCACCACTACCACCACCACTACCATCACCACTATTTTCAAGGCAGCGCAAGCGCCGAGAGCGCCCCGCGTTCCAACGCCTCAGAGAGCGCGCGAGAAGCCGACCGGATGAGAGTTGCCGCAGCTGCCAAAGGCGAACCCATGAGCCGCAGTGAGGCTGCGGTGCGCCGGCTCACGCAGGAATGGGTTCTAGCCTGCAATACGCGGCAACTCGAAGAACTGATGGAACTCTATGCGCCGGACGCGCTGGTGCTGCGGTCGAACCTTCCCGCGATCCGCGGCGCCGTGGCGGTGCGGGAGTTCTTCTTCGCCTCCCTCGAAGCCGGTCTAGGAGAAGTGGCCCTCGATCCCATGCGGGTGGAGGTTCTCGGCGACCTGGCTCACGAAGTGGGACGCTACAGCGCGCTGGTCCCGGGAACGGCCGGTAAACGGCGCGAAGAACGCGGCAAGTATCTTTGGGTCTTCGCCAAGCAGGCCAGCGGAGACTGGAAGCTGGTTTCCGAGTGCTGGTCGAGCGACCTGACACTCTCCGGCGCAGAATCGGATGTACCGAAGGCTGCGATTGCTTTGGGCGCTAAGGCGCGGAAAAGCTAGCCTTCGTTCATACGAGCCGGGCCTTCGGCCCAGCACGTTCGACCTAAGAAGCGCTCACGCCCAGTTTTCCCAACTCTTCCCGCAACTGCTCAAGCGTTTGCATTTGGATCGTACGCATGCCGAGCTTTGCCGCGCACTCCAGATTCAGCGCGCGATCATCAATGAAGCAGCACTCCTGCGGATTGATCTGCGTCGTCTCAAGCGCAAGGCGGTAAATGCCGCTCTCCGGCTTGCGCAGGCCGACGAAGCAGGAGCTCACGAATAGGCGGAAGATTTTCCGCAAGCCATACTTTTCGATTCGGTGCAGGTTCAGTTCGCGCGATTCATTGTTGATGGTTGACATGAAGTATTTGC
>DATHOK010000305.1:0-10806 GCA_035484995.1 Verrucomicrobiia bacterium
CTTCAGCGCGGGAGTCTGCGCTTCGCTATTCGGATTCTGGCAAAGGATGTTGCTGTCCGCGCCAAAGGAAATCATCAGCAATCCAAATGTGAGAACGATTCGCCAGGTTCCATTCCGTGAAAACAGCTTCGTTGGGATCGGTGACATCGGACGGTGAACCTGATATACCACAGAATCTGGTTGACGCAAATCAAATTATTTCGTTTGATTAGCTTTGGTTTCGTTCCGTGAAAACGAGCTTATACCCCAGGACAGCTTGGCAGAAAACGTTGCTGCGCGAGTACGAGCTCCGATAGTTAACCGGACATGTATCATGGCAGCGCGGATTCAGGAAGAGGACATGATGCGGCGTTACGCAGTAGCTTTGCTACTTTGGTTGTTGAACCTAAATGTTGCACCTGCGCAGGCTAAAGGTGAATCGAGTCAGTCGAATGCTTCGTGTCGCGTGGAGGCCACGAATTACAAGGGTTGGAGCGCACAGGAGCTTTCCAACCGCTGGCTCAAACTAGAAGTCGTACCCCAGAATGGCGGACGACTGATGCAGGTGATCTTCAACGGACATCCCTTCCTCTTCGTGAATCCCAAATACGAAGGAAAATACCTGCCACCCGACCCTTCACGGTGGTTTAACTATGGAGGCGACAAGCTCTGGCTCTTGCCCGAGGGAAATGACAACGAACAGGAGTGGGTGGGCAATTCCGATTTGCTCGACGACGGCCCGTACGACTTTCGAAAGGTTTCGGAAGGGAAGGAGTGCGAAATCGAGTTGGTTAGCCCCGTTGATCCGCAGACCGGCATTCAGATCCGGCGCACGATTCGCCTGGACGCCGATTCTCCGAGCATCCGTTTTCACGCAACCATGCACAACAGAACCGGGCACGTCGTCGAGTGGTCTGTGCAATCGGTTTCGCAATACAACACCGCCGACTCGTCCGCTTCCTCGCGACGGAATCAAAACTTTTGGACGTTCACTCCCGCGAATCCAACCAGCAGCTATCTGAACCGCTACCACGTTCGGTTCGGTCCCGCAGAGAATCCAGCCGTCTCCGTCAGGGACGATGGGCTCTTCGCTCTTCACTACGCGCACCTCGCCGCCGAACTGTGGCTCGACTCGACGCCAGGTTGGCTGGCGGTGGTGGATGGCGACAGCTGCTATGCGATGGTTGAACGCTTCCGCTACGAAAAAAATGAAACCTACCCTGGCAAGGCATCGGTTATTTTTTGGATGAATGGCCCCGAGACGAGGTTGAATTCCGAAGGGGAGCCTTCCCTCACTTCCGGCGGCGATGGAGTTCCTTATTATCTGGAAGCCGAGATCAACAGTCCGCTCGTCCGACTGCGGCCCGGCGAAACCCGCGATCTCGACACCGAGTGGTTTCCCACCCGTGCCGCCGGCGAATTCCACGGCGTAGCAGATTCGGGTATCGTGGTGCGTCCTCTTGAGGCCACTCGTTTGGCAACCGGCCGCATCCGACTCTCCGGTTCGTTCGGCGTGTTTTTTGCGGGACGTTTGGTCGCGCACCTTTACGACGAACACGGCGCCAGTGCGGGAACTATGCCCGTCATCCAGGTCGATCCAACAGATCTCGTCCAGTTGGATACAGAATTAACCTCTCCGGCACGGTCCTCCCGCGTCTCTCTTCATCTCGAAGACGCGCAGGGGTTGGACCGCGGCACTCTTCAGGAAGTTCAAGTCGGCGCGTCTGAAAATCATTGACATGAAATCATTCAGGAAAAAATTCATCACGGCCACACTGGCCGCCTTCAGTTTGTTCCGTGTTTCCGGCGAAACACAAAAGGGAGCACAACCAGGTCAAGCTCCAGTTATTGCCGACGTCAACGTCAGCCCGGCCGATCTGCTCGCGCAACCCCCCGCCGCCAACTGGACTTCCTACAACGGCGACTATACCGGCCGCCGCTACAGCGGCTTGCGCCAAATTACCGCGGCCAATGTCGCCCGACTCCGCGCCGCATGGATCTTCCATCCTTCCAATTCCGACAGGCTCGAAGTGACGCCCGTGGTCGTCAGAGGGGTAATGTACGTCACCTCCGCCAACGATGCATGGGCGCTCGATGCGCGCACTGGTCGGATTATCTGGCATCACCAGCGGCCGGTGAGTTCAGGGTTACTCGACGACGCTGCGTCTCACAAGAACCGCGGCGTCGGAGTGTGGCGAAACTTTGTCTACATGGAAACCGATGACGCCCACCTGCTTTGCCTCGACGCGCGCTCAGGACGCCTGCTGTGGGATGTGACCTATGCAGAAAAGGCAAAGCAATACGGCGCAACCAGCGCTCCACTCATCGTAAAAGACGAAGTGATCGTCGGTACCTCCGGCGGTGATTCTGGCGTCCGTGGTTTCGTCGCCGCCTACGATGCTCCTACTGGCAAACTGAAGTGGCGTTTCTGGACCATCCCCGCGCCGGGCGAGTTTGGCTCTTCCAGTTGGCCGGGCGATTCCTACCTCCACGGCGGGGCGACCACCTGGATGCCTGGTACCTACGACCCCAAACTGGACACTCTGTATTGGACTACCAGCAACGCGGCTCCCGATTTCGTCGGCGATTCCCGCCCCGGCGATGACCTCTACACCGCCTGTGTCCTCGCTCTGAACCCAACTACAGGAGCGTTGAAGTGGTACTTCCAGTTCACTCCTCACGACCTATACGACTACGACGCCAACGAAACGCCCGTGCTGCTGAATGCGAAAGTAGACGGTCGAATGCGTGATTTGCTGGTGCAGGCCAACCGCAACGGATTTCTTTATGTTCTCGACCGCACCGACGGAAAGTTCCTCAAGGCCACACCATTTGTGAAAAAGCTGGATTGGGCCAAAGGAATTGACGGCTCCGGCCGTCCCATACTGACAGGAAGAATACCCAGCGCGGAGGGCACGCAGATCTGCCCAAGCATCGACGGCGCTACGAATTGGTTCTCGCCTTCCTACAATCCCGTCACTGGATTGTTCTACGTCATGGCGCTGGAGAGTTGCAGTGTCTTCTTCGCGCATCCGCAATCCTTCGCCCAGGGCCAGACTTTTTACGACACCGGCACAAAGCTTGTACCTGACGATCATGCTCAGAAGGTTCTCCTGGCGTACTCCGTGCCCGAGGGAAAGATCGTTTGGCGCGATCCCCAAGTCGGAAGAGGCAATTCCTGGGGCGGGACGCTGACCACGGCGGGCGACTTAGTGTTCTTTGGTAACGACACCGGAGCATTCGAAGCGGTTGGGGCTCGGACCGGCCGTGCACTCTGGCAGTTCAACACCGGCCAGAACTTTCGCGGTTCGCCAATGAGTTACGCGGTCGAGGGGATCCAGCACGTGGCCATCGCGGCGGGCAGCGATGTGATTAGCTTCGCGCTTCCTCAAGAGTGAACTGACACATCACAATCCTGGAATCCAGCGAATAGCATTGTCATGAAATATTTTCTGTAGCACGGGACGGGGCAGATTCAACCCACGCACCTGTTTGCCGTTCACGGTAAGCGTCTCGCCGGTCGCCAGGAATTTCCAGTCACGCGCATAAGTCGACTGCCACTCGGTCAAAGCATCCGAGAGCTCGGCGTCCGAGTGTAAATCGAGATCTGTGCCGTACAGCACCCTGTCCTGATACTTGACCAGAAATGCAGCTACTTTTTCCGGCGGCATCAGCATGAGGTAATCCATTCTCGCCGCGGTGTCGATGGCGAAATTCGGATACTTGTCAAAGTGCCTGGCAATGTTGTCGAGATCCCGCTCCATGCTGCCAAGATGAACTCCGACCATCCGCAGCTTGGGATTGTCACCGAGCACATGGTCACGCGCTTCCAGAATCTTCTGCTTGGATGGAAACCCGGGCCGGTTGGCTACGTACCATTGCGGATTCTCTTGATAGTAAGACCACGACGGATCGGCCGCATCCGGTGGCCCCCAGGCGACATCGGGCTCGGCTAAATGGGTCATCAGCGTCTTGCCATGAGCGGCTATGTCTTTGTAGATCGGCTCGAACTTCGGATCATCGGCCATGACGTATTGGCCGCTACTATCCTTGATTTCCATTCCGATGTTCTTCCAGATTTTGACCGCGACTGCTCCCTGCGCGAAGTCGCGATCGATCTGCTGGATGGCATCAGCACTGAACGAAGCACTGCCAAACTTGTAGGGGTCGAAGGTCGTGCACAAGGCAACGTGACCGCCGCTGGACCGCACCAGCGCCCACGCATCATCAATCTGCCGCTGCAAATCCTTGCGATGGGGGTTCGTGTCGTCCACCACAAGAATATTCATAAGCTTCAGATTCAGCCGTTCGAGCATCTTCTGAAATGCCGGATCGGTCTTGAAGACATGAACGTGGACATCGATGGGATGAATCGCAGCCAACGCGCGGAGAGACACTTCGTCATCGGCGGATTTTGCGGGCCTGGACGCGGAAGATGGCGCTTTAGCCGTGGAACAAAGTGCAATCGAGAGAACCAGTCCGAGTTGAGCGACAGTTCGGGACAAAGCCGTCATCAACAGCTCCTTCCATCAAGGTAGAACTGCTGCCGCAGCGAGTTGAACGTTAGAAATAAAACTTCAAAGCAAACTGGATGAACCGCGGATCGTGCGCCGCTTGCGCAAAGCCAAACGCGCAGTTCGAATTTGGGTTGCCGTTCGAGCATCCGGTCTCCGCCGCCGTTTCATCCAACCCGTGCTGGGTTGCGATGTTTGTATTGAAGCTGGCGGGATTGTCGAACTCCGGATCGTAATGATTGAACGCGTTAAAGAACTCTGCCCTGAACTCCAGACGCTTTTCTTCGTTGATGGGGAACATCTTAAACAAGGAAATATCCCAGTTCTGGGTGCCTGGCCCTTGAATAATGTTTCTGCCTGCGTCGCCAAACGATCCCACGATGGTGTTCGTCGCAAAGGCGCAGGTGTTAAACAGCGTTCCTTGTACACATGGGTGTCCGTTGGGGTTTCCGACCACGTTGGGCCGCGATGCGCTGGCAACTTCTCCGCCACCATCTGACGTGGAGAGGTTGGTAGCAATGTCGGTCGGCGTATACCAGTTTCCCGTGGTTGCGATCGTGATGCCTGCGACCTGCCAATTGCCGATGATCTGATTCCAAACACCGGAAGCGTTCCCCCCGAACGCCTTATTTTTACCAAAGGGTAAATCGTAGGCGTAACTCAGGACGAACCGCTGACGAACATCAAAATCCGCGTTTCCGTACTCCAGAAGGGGATCGTTTTGCAGGCGGAAGTCGCCCGCGTTCTGCGACCCCAGGCTGGCGCTGGAAGCGTCATCCAGGGCGTGGCTCCAGGTATAGGCGGCCTGGAATTGTAGGCCGTGAGTGGGGCGTTTCTCAAAACGTACCTGCAGAGAGTTGTAGTTGGAGACGTCGTTCGAGCGAAATGTTGCGATCGATGTATCGAACACAGGATCGCAATCATCGGTGGGGCTCAAGTCGCAGGTAGATCCCGGAGGAGCGCCAGGAGCCACCGCGTGCGCAGGTCTCCGCTCGGCAGTCGGGCAAGCCAGCACGCCGCCGAAATTTGCAATACAAAGCGCTGCGTACTGGGGGAGGGTCGCAAGCGCTGCCTCATTGCCGTTATAAAAGCCAAACAGCTTCAGTCCACGCGAGCCCGCGTAGGAAACATCCAGCATCGTGTCGGCGGGCATTTGATATTGCACGCCGAAGTGCCACTGCTGGTTATAGGGTGTGCGCAGATTGGGCTCGATGGAATAAAGTTCCGGAGTGTTGGGGTTCGAAAGAGCGGTCGCCGGGAATCCATTGGCCAACGTGTTCGAGCCGTTCATATTCAGGGAAGCAATGGAACAATTGAGCGGCTGCCCGGGCGTGACCGACGGATTCGCAGCCAAGTTCCCGCAGGGCGTCGAAAATGACTCGGCGGAGAAGAAGGGAGGATTGAACCCTGGGCTGGGATTTGAGTAAGGACCATTCTCCTGCCCGCCGTAGAAAATCCCGTAGCCACCGCGGACCACGAGTTTGTCCATGGCTCGGTAAGCGAAGCCGACGCGCGGCGCAAAATTGTTTAAATCAGGACTGATCAGTCCGCGGGTGCCGTGCGTTATCGGTATGCTGGCTGCGAGCAGCGGTGTGAGTATTTCGCTCTGTCCGCTGGGAACAAGCATAGAATTGGGGCCGAAAACGAAGGTTCCCTCCTCGTTGTTGTGCTCCTTGACCGTGCTGAAGACTTCATAACGCAGACCCAGATTGACGGTCAGTCGATCGTTGGCCTTCCAGTCATCCTGTGCAAAGCCCGCATAAATCTGCCGGCGATAGTCAATATTGTGCAGGCTCGTGATCCCGCCACCATCGGCAATGCCCAGTAACATTGTTGCAAAGGAACTGCCGCCGGTTCCAGGCGCCGCGGGGTTGTCGGTGAAGTCGTTGCCGAAGTCCAGAGCACCGCGCGCTTCGGCGGGCTGGAAGATCGTGAATTGTTCGACACGCACCTCGGTGCCGAACTTCACCGAGTGGCGTCCGCGGATCCAGGTCAGGTTGTCAGTGAGAACAAAACTGTTTTGCTTTTCAATCGAAGGCAGGTAGGTAGAGCTCCCGATTCCCGCCGTGCCATCGCCGAACGTGATGTTGGGCAAGCCACCGTTGTTTGGACCGTACGGGACGTTGGGAAAGTCCAGTTGAGCACTGATGTTCTCATTGGAGTTGATCTGATACCGGTGGGAATTAATCCTGTTATACCCGAGCCGGAATTCATTGATCAGAGTGGATTTAAAGAGGTGAACTTCGCTTAAGGCCACGCTGCGGTAAGAATTATCCTCAGTACCGTCGAAGAACCCCCCGCCATCCAGCAGATTGTTGAAAGGGGGAGGAATGAAACTCGGTTGGTTCTCGTAACTGAATCGGCCGAAAGCGTTGTCCTTGTCGCTGATTTTGTGATCAATGCGGACGTCGAAGTTGTTGCGGCTTTCCTGCCGGTGCGGATCAGAGAGAAAGTTGTTGCCCTGAATAGTGGTATTTGGAGTCGGCCAATACTGTGACAGGGCGGCGGCTAGCGGATCAACCATATTCGCGGGAAATATATTGGTCGGTAAGCCCCCTGCGTACCCGCCGATCGGAACTCCGCAGAAACCAGTAGGAAAGTTTCCGCTCGCGGTAACTTGCTGGGTCTGGCGGGTGTTGAAAATCTCTCCCAGGTACGTCTGTTGGCTATTGCAATCCAAAACGTTGTAGGTGGCATTCGCCGGGCCAAACTGGCCGTTCGAGTCTTGGAAAGTGGTTGGCCCTGCCAGATTGGCACTGAAATCGCCTCCACCAGAAACCACTCCCCCGGTCAACTGAGGGACCTCTGCCGGTGTGGGAATCAACTCCAAAAAGGGCGTCGCCTGCCGGATCCGCAATCCCTCGTAGTCGCCAAAAAAGAAGGTGCGGTTCTTAATGATCGGTCCTCCCAACGTGGCGCCGAATTGATTCTGCTTGTAAGGCTGTCGGCCAAACGCATCAAACGCGTTGCGCGCATCGAGTTTCTCGTTCCGGATGAATTCATACAGGTCGCCGTGGAAGCCGTTGGTTCCCGACTTGATCACGGCATTCAGAATCGCGCCGTTGCCCCGCCCGAATTCCGCGCTGTAGGCGCTTGTTTGCACCTTGAACTCGGCAATGGCATCGACCGAAGGCTGGATTACGAAATTAGTCTCATTCAGCAAATCGGCCAGGTTTGAGTTGTTATCAACCCCGTCCAGCAGAAAGTTGTTCTGTGCCGACCGCGCTCCACCTGCGCTGAATCCGTAACTGCCGTTGATTCGCGAACCAGGTTCGGCGGGAGCTACTCCTGCACTCAGCTGCGCCAACTGCGCGAAGTTCCGGCCGTTCAGTGGAAGAGTCGTGGCTTCCTGGCCATTTACCACATCTCCGAGCTCGGAAGTTTCGGTCTGCAGTTGTGGGCCTTCAGAGGTGATCGTCATGACCTCGTGGATGCTGCCCACTTGCAGCGCAAAATCAACCTCTGGATGCTCCTGGATATTCACCACGATCGGTCCCACTACGGTCTTCTTGAACCCCTCTTTCTCGGCGGTGACGCTATAGTTTCCAATCTTGAGCGGACTCGCGACGTACTCTCCTTGCGAGCTGGTTGTGACCGCGACCTCAGTGCCACGATCCACGTCCTTCACGATCACCTTGGCACCCGGAATTACTGCGCCGGCGGAATCACGCACGACTCCTGCGATTCCCCCACTGTCTTTCTGGCCAAGTGCTTTCGGCGCCAACGCCGTGGCGGCTACAAGGACGGCAAGGACAAAGGGCAATAAGTTCCGACCGCTTCTTTTCATAGTCCACCGCCTCCTGATGTTCCGAACAGGCTTGCGTTTCATTTCTCTTTCTTTGCTGGACTTTCGTTTTTGGACCACGCAACGATCTCCGATCATGTGCCCGTTTGTCAATCATTTTGTTTGCATCGGACCGATTGTTTGCTTCGATCGATGTTTCCGCTCGCGGGCATATGTCTGGGCAGGAACCAGCGTCCCCATTCCGGACCTGCCTTGGAAATTCTCCGGTCTCGGAGGTACGCTTCACCTCGCCGGTTGGTAGCGCTTGAAGCTTTGAGGATCAAAGACAGTCGGCATATGGCCCGAGATCCGCACCTGGAAGTGATCTTCCCGATTAAGCCCGGTCAGGCCAGTGGCGATAAGATGTACGTTGTATTCGCCCGGCTCGGTATAGGCATGATTCACCTCAGCGCCCTCGACGGTAACACCGTCGCCGAAGTCCCAGTGATACGAGAGCACGGCAGCTCCGCCACTGCTATGGGCCGCAAACCTCATCGTGGCTCCCGCGTTCCCATCAGAAGGATGGTCCGTGGCCACGCTGGGAGCAACCGCCGCGATGCGAGCATCGACTATTTTCAAAACCCCTACCGAATGAGGGGGTTGATGAAGGGCCAATACGCCGCCGGCTGGAGCCGGCATTTCCTGATTGTTCAAAACATCCGTAACCGTGTACTGGCCGGTGGCGGGCAATCCGGCGGTTGCGAGATCGATCGAGCGATCCCGCTCCTTGTCCGTCCAGTTAAAGACAGTGAGAATGCTCTGCCGGTCTTCTTCTTTGAGGAAGAAGACGCTCGGCTGCTCGTCCTCGGCCGCGAAATTCATCAGATCCAATGGAAGCGATGCCCGTCCCAGACGAATCATCTGGATCAATTCCTGATTCTGAATCAGCGCGAGACGCTCCGGCGCGTTTGACAAGGTTGGAAGATCGTCTCCGATTTCGAACATCCCGCCGGAAACGGCAGCGAGTGCAATCGAGACTTTGGCCTCATCCAAAGTAGCCGGCTTCGAGCTCCCGTGCCATGACTGGTCCGGAACGGTTTGCGTCGATACCGTAAAGGCATCGGGATCAGTCACATAAAAATTCCGATTCATGTAGTAGCGCGCCGCAATCCCCGGCGCCGCTTCTTTACTAGCGCTGTAGGTGTGCCCGGTATCGAGCGAAGTGCGGCCATAATCCACATAACCGACAGGGTTGAGCATGACGCTTCCGTCTTTATCCAAATAAACGCCGTCGCCCACCGTCTCGCGGATAATCCCCAGCCCGATCCGCTGGGCTTCCATCGCCGTTGTGTCCGGCTTGTAGAAGAAGCCCTCGATCGCGCTGTCGTCCATGAAATCCATCTTGATGTAGCGGATGCCCCACTCTTTCGCCAGTGTGGAATAGGTCTTTCGCAGATAGTCCTGCGCTCCCGGGTTTGTTGTGTCGAGCATGAACAGCTGATCTTTGCCATGTGTCACTGTGCCGGCATGAATCGGCTGTCCTTTTGCGTTCTTCACCAGCCACTCCGGATGTTTCTCATACACCCACGACCGCACCGATACCTCAAACGGAGCAGTCCAGATAGCTGGAACCAGCCCCAGACCGCGCACATCGTATTCGAGTGAACCGACACCGTGGGGAAAATGTGTCGCGTTCGGAGTGATGTATTCTCCACGCGCATATTGGTAGCCTTCGTCCATGTGGAAGATGTCATAGCCGAGCGATTTCAGATGCTCGGCTTCCCACTGGGCATTGGTTAGAGCCGCTCCCTCAGTCAAGCCGAAGTAGTATGCCGTCCAGCTCCACCACCCCATCAACGGCGGCGCCGAAATTCTGGCATGATGAATCTGCCGAATCAACGAACCGTAAGTTTCCAGCTGTCGGTGGTAGTCCGTATTCAGACTGAACAGGACACGCTCTGAGGAGAGTTCGGCGCCTGGAGCAACCGGCAGGCTTAATTGCACCTGATCCTCCGCCGAGGAATGCTGGAGAGAGTTTTCCTTCTCCAGTTCGGTCGTCCCAGTCGAATCGACCTCATAAGCTACGGGATGAGCTGCATCTCCGGAAGAGGCGAGGTGAAGCCGCAGAATCGTGAGAAACCGCTCCGAAGTAAGCGCGCCCAGAAACAAGCTCTCGTGGCTTTTGCGATTGTAGATAAGCTGGCTGCCGACAGCACGATGCATCTGGTGCTCGGCATCCCCAAAATCGCGGATGACAATGCCGGGCCGGTCCTCGCTGAAACTATCGGAAAGAACTCGGTTGTCGAGCACGGGCCCTCCCAGATCGATAATCGATCCCTCCGTCGCATCCAGAGAACGAATGCTCTCGACATGAATGGCCTTTCCAGTCGAATTCCGAACCGTGACTTGGATGTCGCCGAAGGGTTCGGTGGCGTAAGCGCGTAGATGATAAATCAAGTCCGGTTGCCCGCTTAATCCTGTATATGTCACCTGCCAGTCTGTCGCTTCGCCAAGATGTCCCTGAGCCTGCGAATGCTCGACGGCGTGCTTTGGATAATCAGCCGCATGAAGCCAGCGTCCGTCCACTTC
>DATHOK010000306.1:0-8525 GCA_035484995.1 Verrucomicrobiia bacterium
TGTGATGCCCGCGGGCGAGGCCTTAGGCGGAATCAATCGCGAAGTCAACGACATCGTCAACCATCTGACGTTACCGGAAAACATTCGGGTCCAGGTACTCGGGTCCGTGGTCGGGATGAACGAATCGTTCAAACGCTTTTCCATCGGCCTTGTGCTGGCCATCGTGCTGGTCTACCTGGTCCTGATGGCGCAATTCGCTTCTTTCATCGACCCGCTCATCATCCTGGTTGCGATCCCTCCAGGATTGGCGGGAGTGGTGCTGATTCTCTGGCTGACGCAGAGCACGTTCAACATCATGTCGCTGATGGGCGTGATCATGATGACTGGAATCGTCGTTTCCAACAGCATCTTGATCGTCGAGTTTGTGCGCCAGCTGCGCAAGGAGGACTTCGGACTGCAGGAGGCGCTGGTGCGGGCGTGCAAGATCAGGCTGCGCCCGATTCTCATGACCTCGCTTGCGACTTTGTTAGGGATGCTGCCAATGGCGCTGGGCCTGGAGACGGGCAGCGAGCAATATGCGCCTCTAGCGCGTGCGGTGATCGGCGGTCTCGCGGTTTCGGTGGTCGTCACAGTTTTCCTCGTACCCGCGGTTTATCTGATGGTTCACGGCAAAGATGAGGATAAGAAGAACGATAAAAAGGAGGAACAGCTGGCATGACACGGAGACTGATTTTTCCGTTGGGCGCTCTCGTGCTCTTAACCCACACGCTCTCACTCCCAGGCCTGGCACAGTCGGCACCGCTCGTGCAGGGCTCACCTTCCTCGAATGTGATACGGCTGAGCGTGAAGGACGCGGAGGCGCTGGCGCTGAAGAACAATCCGGCAATCTCTGTCGCCCGGCTGACTGCATTGGCTTCAGGGCAGGTGACGCGGGAAGTGCGTTCGAATCTCTGGCCCCAGGCCTACGGCAACCTAACCGGAGTCGATGCGCGCTCAAATAGCCGCATCACGGCTGGGATGTTGAACAATCCCAGCGTCTACACGCGGGCCGCGGGCGGCGCCACGGTCAGCCAACTCATCACCGATTTCGGGCACACCACCAACCTGGTAGCCAGCGCCCGCCTTCAGGCGCGAGCCGACGAACAGAGCGCGGCCGCTACGAAAGAAGATGTTTTGTTGGCCGTGGACCAGGCCTTTTACAACAGCCTACAAACGCACGCTGTGCTGCAGGTAGCAGAGCAGACCGTAGCCTCGCGCCAGTTGTTGGCGGATCAGGTTTCTGCACTCACCAAGAGCAAATTAAGGTCAGACCTGGACCTGAGCTTTGCCAACGTGAACCTCGCGCAGGCAAAGCTTCTCTACCTTGATGCGCTAAACAATGACAAGGCTTCCCTGGCGGCCCTTTCGGCGATTCTGGGATATCCCACTCTTGAAACATTCGAACTCGTAAACGATGCGGACACGTTGGCCCCACCGCCAGCAGAAGTGGATCCGTTGATCGCTGAAGCGTTTGCCAAGCGCCCCGAGATTCTTGCGCTGGAATTTCAGTCGGAGTCTGACGAGAAGCTGCACCGGGCGGCGCATGATCAGATGTACCCTGCGATCAGTGCTCTCGGGGCTTTTGGAGATTCTCCTGTTCGCGATGATGTCATTTATGGACCTTACGCGGCCGTGGGAGTGAACGTGGAGATTCCTATCTTTAACGGGTTTCTCTTTTCAGCGAAATCCCGCGAAGCGGATTTGCGCACCCAGGCTACGCGGCAACGTCTGATGGATCTTCGAAATCGGATCTCGCGAGATGTACGCACGAGTTGGCTGGCGGCAAGCACGGCATTCGACCGCGTGAATGTGAGTGACCAGTTGTTGGCACAGGCGAACCAGGCACTTGATCTTGCCCAGACACGATACAAGCTGGGCCTCAGTTCGATTGTCGAACTCAGCCAGGCACAGCTACAGCAGACCCAGGCCGAGATTGGAAATGCTCAAGCCGGATATGAGTATCGGTTGGCCCTGTCGGTTCTGCGTTACCAGACTTCCGGTCTGTGAGTCGGGTTGCAGGTGCGCATTGCGCGCGGTTGCGAAGCGATCCGTTTCGACAGAATCTCGCATTGTTGTAACGAGCTACGCTCTTTCTGTCCGGTGTACACTGAGGGCTAAAAAAGCGAGGTCAACGTTCACATTTCACACTCTCCTCATCAGAAATCGTCTGCTGCACTGGATGCATCGCTGGGCATGGAAACGAGCATAACGCGGCGCGACTTTCTCGGCTCCGCTTTACTGGCTTCCGGATCAGCATTGCTAGGAGGCATCTCTCCAGTGGAGCTATTGGCGCAGAAAGATGACTTCACGGGTTACGGCGGAGTCGGCGACTATAGCAATGCGAATGGCAACACTCTGGCCGTTCTCGAAGCGGGTCATGCGATTCGTGACCACGTGTACGATCCGCTCCCCGACGACGTCATCGATACCGGGGAGATTTATGACTGCGTAATCATTGGTGGTGGAATTAGCGGGCTTGCTGCTGCATTGTTCTTCCACCGTAGCGCCGGCGCGAGAATGAAATGCCTGATCGTTGAAAACCATCCCATCTTCGGCGGTGAGGCGAAGCAAAATGAGTTTTTGGTTGAAGGCAAGCGACTCATCGCGCACCAAGGTTCAGCCATCTATCAGATTCAATACCCGCAGAGCTTCCTTGCAAAGTTCTATGAATCGATTGGGTTGCAGACGCCGAAGCTGACGTATCAAAGTTGGGCCGGACCGGGGCCCGAGTTCCCGCTTTGCACCACTCCTTACCAAGCGGTGGGCTTGCAGCATGGACAGTACGGATTTTGGTTTGGCGCAAAGTTCAATCAGAAACCGGGCATGTGGCTGACGGATCCACTGGGAAAGAAGCTTGATGGCGCTCCGGTTTCGAACCCAACTCGACTCGAATGGCTGCGCTGGCTCAAAGGCGAAGAGGTGGGGAGCACGAAGTTCGAACACCCCAAAGTGGAAGGGGATGCGATTTCGCGGTATCTCGATTCCATCACTCTGGAACAGCATTACATGGAACGCTTCGGTCTTAGCCGCGAAACCGTTCGCAGGTTCCTCTCGCCAGTGGAAGGCGGTGGCGCGGGCTTGGGACCTGATGCTTTATCGGCCTACTCAGAGTACGCATTTGAAATGCTTCATCCTTTGCCTGAAGAAAGTGGTGGTTCTGATCAGATGTTTCCCGGCGGGAACGCAACAATTGCGAGACTGATGCTGAAGAGTCTGATCCCCGCCGCGATTTATGGTCCACAAAGCGTGGAAGGAGTTTGCCGGAACCGCGTGAACTTCGCGGCTCTGGATAACCCAGGAACTGCAGTAAGAATTCGTCTGTCGTCTACTGTCGTCCATGTCGAGCATGACGGGGAAGCCGGTAAAGCCGGCACGGTTTCGATCGCATACTCAAAGAAGGGCAAGTTGTACCGGATCAAGGCGCGCTCGGTGGTGATGGCGGGCGGATGCTGGACTACGAAACACATTGTGAAGGATCTTCCGCAGAGCCAGCGCCAGGCATATGCTCAGTTCTACCGTTCTCCCTGCATGATGGTGAACGTTGCCGTTAGAAATTGGCGGTTCCTTTACAAAATGGGGATGAGCGGTTGCCGCTGGTTTGAAGGGTTGGGGAACTACATGGACGTTTGTAAGCAGGCGCTGACTGGCGTTGAAAATCCGACGATCGGTCCGGACTCGCCAATCGTACTCAGCTTGAAAGTTTTGTACTCGTACCCGGGATCTTCAACGGAAGAGCAGGGGAACCGAGGCCGCGCCGAGTTGCTGGGAACGTCTTTCAGAGATTATGAACGACAAGTCCGCGACCAATTCACCGAGATGTTCGCGCGAGGGGGCTTTGACGCAAAGCGGGACATTGCTGGAATCATCTTGAATCGATGGGGACACGCCTATCTGAGTCCGCAACCGGGGTTCTTCTTTGGAAGTGGTGGTCAAGCTGCCGCCCGCGAGATTCTGCGCAGCGCGCCATTTGGACGCATCGCATTTGCTAACACCGACCTCGCCGGAGCCATGGACCATCGTTATTCAATACTCGAAGCAAAGCGGGCTGTCGGCCAACTGCTTGATCAGGTTTTGAGCTGACACCGCATTACTGAATGATTAACCCCGTACGAATCCTGGAGACGCTTGCCATGTCGCGATTGTTAATACGGTATCTGCTCCGAGCGTTTTTGATGAGTTTGTTAGCTCTCGTGGTGTGTGTCACTCAATCGTTTGCGCAAGCGCACCAGGATGGCAAGATTTTCGGGGGCTACTTCGAGGAGTGGGGCATCCAGTATGCCGGTTACAACATTGCTGATTTGCAAAAGAATGGCGTGGCTGACGTACTGACACACTTGATCTACGCTTTCGGCAATGTAACCCCGACTTCTCCGGCGGCGTGCGCGATTGCTGATCCCGTGGCCGCTTATCAGAAGTCGAGCCTTCCAAGTGTCAGCGGCAAGCCCTACTCGGCACCGCTCTACGGAAACTTTGGCGCGATCCAGCAACTCAAGGAGCTCCATCCCAGTCTGAAAGTGCTGATCTCTTTGGGGGGACAGGCGGGCAATGTTGCGGGCTTCGTGACCGCCGCAGCCACCACTGAGGGGCGCGCTGCTCTCGCCTCTTCGTGCATCGACATGTTTGTGAAGGGCAACATCGCAGCAGGCGTTACGGCTCCCGGGTTGTTTGACGGCTTCAATATCGATTGGGAGTTTCCCGGCGCCGCGGACAAGCAGAACTTTACCGCTCTGCTGAAGGAGTTCCGCACGCAGCTCAATGCTTTGTCGAAGACGACGGGCAAGAAATATGTCTTGACGTTCGATTCGCCGGCAAACCCGAAGAAATATGTAAACATCCATCTTAAGGCCGCTGCGGCGCAAGTCGATTTCCTCACGATCGACGGTTACGACTATGCCGCACCGCAGGACAAGCAAACCAATGAGTCATCCTCGCTGTACGACACGACCGCCGACCCTGTTTATTCCGACGAGCGCTACATCGATGCGACGGTAAGAGCATATCGCCACGCCGGCGTGCCGGCCGCCAAGTACACGATGGGTTTGCCGTTGTACGCCGTCGGCTGGACGGGCGTCGCTAACGTGAATCATGGCTTGTACCAGAACGCAGCTGCCCCTGCACCGGTTCCGTTGGCCGATGGATCTGGTCTCTGTCTGAATACTGATAAAGCCACGGCTTCACCCGGCTGCGACACAGTGTTGACCGCGGGATTTGCCACTTACTCGACCATTGAGAACCTCACGAATAAGTACGGGTATACCGCCTGGCACGATTCCGCGAGAGTCGGGGGGACGCTCTACAATCCGGCCACCAGAACCTTCTATACCTACGATAATCCGGCGTCAGTAGCTGCGAAGACCGCTTACATCAAGAAGAAAAAGCTTGGTGGCGCCTATGTGTGGGCGCTGAATGACGACGATACCAACGGATCTCTCACGAAGGCGATCGCGGCCGGGCTCAAGTAATCGCCTGCGAGAGAATCACCTGCAGGAAATGATCTGCCCACAAGCCATCCTCTCTGCATAACCTCCAAGTTCTCTCATCAAGTTCGTTTTCCGTAACAAAATCGCGCTGGAATCGCCGTTTTCCCATTTCTGAAACAAACGCGGTCGGGCTTTGCACGCCCCACGCTTTCTAGCGGTTAGCGGGTCGCGGAATAATTTGTAGTTCGGAACGCGCAACAAGAAAAAAGTTTCCTGAGTCGGTTGACGAAGGGGAGTACGCTCATCCCGCGAATGCTATAGAGCAGTTTGGAACATTGTAGATTCGTTGAAAACTTTGTTCCTTGCAGATCCGCAAGATACCGCGATCGATAAATCACTGCTCCATGAATCTCCACGAGTGCTGCATACAACCAACTCTCGCGACACAGAGCTCGATGCGGCTACCGCACGGGCCCGTTTCCTTTAATCATCCAACCGCGGGCGGACAGCGCTGGCAAGCGTCCCTCCGAATAAAGGAGCCACAATGAAGCGTGCTTTACTTTTCCTTTCCCTCGTCTGCGTCTTTATGTCGGTTTCGCTGTTGGCGCAAGCGACAGTCACCCTCAGCCCATCAAGCTACAACTTTGGGAGCACCCCAGTGGGCACAGGCACCGCATGGTATACCTTCACGCTCTCCAACAGCGGCAGCTCTGCCGTGAGCATCAGCAACGTCACTGTTAGTGGCCCATTCGTCGTATCCAGCAATTGTGGATCGTCGGTGGCCGCCAACGGTTCGTGTCCCATTTACGTGTATTTCGCCCCAACTGCGTCGGGCGCAGCGAGCGGCACATTGACCGTCACCGATAACGCCACAAATAGTCCTCAGACATCTGCTCTCAGCGGAACCGGCGGAAGTGGCGCAAGTTGTACAACGACGCCCAGCGCGCCAACCGGACTGGCGGCGTCTGGCACAACCAGCTCTGGCACAAACCTGAACTGGACCGCGGACACTCCTCCCACGAACTGCACGATCAGCAGCTACACCGTGTTGCAAAATGGAGCCTCGATTGGAACCGCGAGCGGCACATCATTTACCGTCACCGGACTTGCCGCATCGACCGCTTACAGCTTCACGGTCAAGGCCACCGACGCTAACGGCACGTCAGCCGCAAGTTCAGCGGTAAACGTGACCACGCTCGCGAACTCCTGCACCGCCGTACCAACTGCTCCAACCGGATTGGCGGCCTCTGGGACAACCAGCTCCGGCACCAGCCTGAGTTGGACGGCCGTAACCCCGCCTGCCAACTGCACCATCACTAGTTACACCGTATTGCAGAACGGAACCTCGATTGGAACCGCAAGCGGCACTTCGTTTGCCGTGAGCGGGCTTTCCCCTTCGACCAATTACAGTTTCACCGTGGAAGCGACGGACAGCCACGGCACGTCGAGCGCGAGTTCGGCCGTAAGTGTTACGACGCTGGCAGGCGGAGGCGGCTCGTGCGCCACTGCATGGAGCGCGACTGCGGTCTACACCGCGGGCATGACGGCGAGCCAGAATGGAGAAAACTATGTCGCCAACTTCTGGACGCAGAACCAGAGTCCGGCGACCAACAACGGCGGTGCTGGCACCGGCGAACCTTGGACTGCTACGGGGGCTTGTTCGACTTGCTCGACCACGCCGGCCGTTCCGACCGGTTTGGCGGCTTCGGGCACGACTCAATCCAGCACGAACCTGAGTTGGAACACGGTCACTCCTCCCGCGGGATGCAGTGTCAGCTACAGGGTCCTGCAGAACGGAACTTCGATCGCAACCCCAACCACAACGTCGGATGCCGTGACCGGTCTCACGCCCTCGACAACTTACAGCTTTACTGTAGAGGCGACAGATGCAGCCGGCACCTCAGCCGCTAGTTCGGCGGTGAATGTGACGACTCTGGCGAGCTCATGCACCGCCAAACCAAGCGCTCCCACGGGATTGGCGGCCTCGGGCACGACAGATTCCAGCACAAACCTCAGCTGGAATGCGGTCACTCCTCCTAGTGGCTGCACCATCACCAACTACACCGTGTTGCAAGGCGGGACTGCGGTCGGGACCACGACCACCACTTCCTTCAGTCCAAGCAACCTTTCTCCTTCAACCAACTACAGCTTCACTGTTGAAGCGACGGACTATGCCGGCACGTCAGGCGCCAGTTCGGCCGTCAGCGTGACGACAACCGCACTCACCAATCTGTTCATGGGCGGATGGTATGAAGAGTGGGGCACTTACTACGCCAACTATAACGTTGCGCAACTGCAGACGAATGGCGTAGCCGGCGTTCTCACACACATCATCTATGCCTTTGCCAAACCTGTCGCGAACGGCAGCAATGTGAACTGCGCGCTCGCCGACACCTATGCCGATTACCAAAAGGTCGTTCCGCAGGTGACTGGCGCTACTCCGGCGACGGCCCCGCTACAGGGGAACTTCGGGGCGCTCGTGCAACTCAAGCAGCTCAATCCTAACCTGAAAGTGCTGATCTCGATCGGAGGATGGAATCCCCCGACCTACAACGAACTCTTCGATCTCGCGGCCAGCACGGAGGCTCAACGTCAGGCCTTTGTCGGCTCCTGCATCAACATGTTCATCCAAGGCAATATCGCCTCGGGTGTTTCCACTGGCACTCTCTTCGACGGCATCGACCTCGACTGGGAGTTCCCCAACGCAAACGATACGGCCAACTTCACCGCGCTGTTGACGGAGTTCCGCAACGAACTGACTACGCTGACCGGAACCACCGGAAAAACGTATCAGTTGTTGGCTGATCTGGCTGCCGGCCCCTCAACCCCGGGCGCGGCTGCAGACTCCGGCAACGATGGCGGTTATGACACCATCAACATCTCGGCAGTCGCCGCGGAGTTGAACTATATGAATATCGATGGCTATAACTATGCCGGAGATTGGTCCAACGCCACGAACGACGCGTCTGCGCTGTTCGACGAAACCGCCAATCCACTGTATGGAAAGCCCGCCGACGATATCGACGCAACCGTGCAGTACTACATGTCGCAAGGTGCGCCGACCGCAAAGTACACCATGGGCTTCCCGCTCTATGGTGCGGGTTGGGCCGGAGGTCTGACTTCAGC
>DATHOK010000307.1:0-25014 GCA_035484995.1 Verrucomicrobiia bacterium
TACGCCCGGCCTTTTTTAACCGCGACCGCTTTGCCAGCAACTTCCCAGGGACGCTTCGGCCGATCGACCGGCGGCTTGTCGTCGTCTTTGAGGCGATCGTAATGGTAGGAGTCGCTCACCGTTCCCAGTGACTCGTTATAAAGGCTGGGCAATCCGAGCGCTTCTTTCAGTTCCTCGGAAAACGACTGCAAGGCTTTGAGATGATCGGCAGTGGCGGGGATTTCTGTCTTGGAGTTTTTCAGGAACTGCTGGTAGCCACGATTGACCAGCTTTGAGATTTCGCTTCCAATCAGGTATCCAGGGTGGGCAAAAATCTTTACGCCGTCCTCGGTCGTCTTCTGAATTGCGGCCGAGACGTTGTATTTTCTGAGGAATACGCGCCCATTGGTGCCGGGCGCCTCGAGCACATCGAAACCGTGTTCGCGCAGCCAAGCCAGCGCTTCCTCGTAAGTTCGTTCTTCTAATGCTTTCGACATTTTCTACTTTTCCAATCTTTCTCTTAGATGCAAGCGGCGCGCAAACCGTGCACAGCTTTATTCAGCGTGCATCGACTTGCGAACTTTGTCATCTAAAGACACCATACTACATAGCGTGTTTCGCTCTTTCCTGCATATTACGATAGTCACGAGAGAATAGTTCAACATGGGGCAGACTTCGACCAAAACGGCGGCAACGTTCCCGGCGGAACATGCGCCGGAGCCCGGCGTCCCGCGTCCGGGGCAGAGTCTGCTCGAACGCATCGGCAATACTCCGTTGCTGCGCTTTGATTCGCTGACCACCCACTTGCCGGGGGCAACACTTTTGGGCAAGGCCGAATGGCACAATCCCGGCGGCTCAGTGAAGGACCGCGCCGCTGCCGGCATCGTTACCGAAGGACGCCGGAGTGGGAAGTTTGTTGCCGGCAAAACTCTGCTCGACGCCACCAGCGGGAACACCGGCATTGCCTATGCGATGCTGGGAGCGGCTGAAGGATTTCCTGTCACACTGTGCATGCCGCAGAATGTTTCCGCCGAGCGCAAAAGGATTCTGGGCGCATACGGTGCGAACATTCTCTATACCGATCCCGGCGAAGGTTCCGACGGAGCCATTCGCCTGGCCCGCGAACTTGCCGTCGAGCATCCCGATTTATATTTCTACGCTGACCAATATTCGAACGATGCCAACTGGATTGCCCACTATCGCGGTACTGGCAACGAAATCTGGCAGCAGACCGAAGGACGCATCACGCACTTCGTCGCCATGCTCGGCACCAGCGGCACATTTATGGGCACCGCACGGCGTCTCAAGGAACTCAATCCTTCGGTCCGCTGCATTTCGCTGCAGCCGGATTCTTCTTTTCACGGAATCGAAGGCGCCAAGCATATGGCTAGCGCTATCGTTCCGAAGATCTACGATCCGCGGCTCGCGGATGAAAATCTTGAGATCGCGACCGAAGACGCTTACGCTATGTGCCGCCGGATCGGGCGCGAGTGCGGACTGCTTCTAGGAATTTCTGCTGCAGCCGGCATCTTCGCCAGCCTCAAAATCTCTGAGCAGCTCGAGCGGAGGGAAAAGCAGGAGGCGGTGGTTGTCACCATCCTCTGCGATTCCGGCGAGAAGTATTTGAGTGAGAGATTCTGGACGGAAGCGTAATCGTTTGCATCCGGCCTGTTGCATCGGACCGGTTGCGTCAGACCTGCAAAATTCCAAGGAGAGATCATGAAGCAGCACCACTATGAGATTCAAGTTGCTTGGACAGGAAATCAAGGTCAAGGCACAAAGACGTACGCGACCTACAAGCGCGACTATACGATCACAGCTCCCGGAAAGCCCCCTGTATTGGCGTCCGCCGATCCGGGGTTTCGCGGCGACCCGGCACGGTACAATCCCGAGGATCTCCTGGTGGCGAGCCTCTCGGCTTGTCATATGCTCTCCTACCTTCACCTCTGTGCCGTCAATAAAATAGTGGTCACCGAATATCAGGACGACGCCCGCGGCGTGATGAACGAGCGCCCGGATGGTTCAGCCGCATTTGCTGAGGTGACTCTACATCCGCATGTAACCATTTCAGAAGACTCTGACGAGGCCAAGGCTCTATCCCTTCATGAACAAGCTCACCATCTTTGTTTCATCGCCAACTCAGTAAATTTTCCGGTGAACAACGTCGCTCAGATAAGCGTTGCAACTCCTCGTTGAGAGGCAAACTTTGCTCCCAGCATGAACAACATCCATCGATGCTGAAGATTACAATCAAAGATTACGAAGCTTTGCGCCGGCACGGCGAAGAAACTTATCCGCACGAGTGCTGCGGTGTGCTGCTCGGCCGTATGGACGACGACGGCACTCGCATCGTGACCTCGACGTCGCGCTGCGGCAACACCCGCATCGATTCACCCCAGAACCGTTACAACATCGATCCCCGTGAACTGGTCCGTATTCAGCGCGAGGGGCGCGAGCGCGGTGAGGATATCGTCGGGTTCTATCATTCCCACCCGGACCATCCTGCCCGGTGGTCATCGACCGATCTCGCCGAGGCACACTGGTTCAGCTGCTCCTACGTCATCACCAGCGTGGAGAAGGGGAAGGCTGCGATTACCAACTCGTTTGAGCTTGCCGGCTCCGACGAGGCGGACAAGCAACTCCTGGATGAGAAAATCGAGATCGATTGACGTCCGGCAAAAACTTCGAACTTCCCAAGTGCACTGTCCAGCAAGGGTTCTGCGTGATTTTCACACGCCGCGAAGCGCTTCCATAGTGCGCTGAAGCCCAATCATCCGCATCGCTCTACCGGGAAAAGCGCGTCGGATACGGCTTCTGCGCGAAACTTACGCCGCGGCTTGCACCAATTTCGGTCAGCTGCCTGTGGACAGGCTGCACTTGGCTGAAAATACGCGGATTATAAATGCAAAGTTTTCATTGACTCTAAAATTGGAAGGAGTAGAACCATAATCGTTCTTTGACAGCTTCTAGAGTTTTTCCGGTTGGTGCGGCGTCCGGGACTCAAGTGTAGTCACCCTGCACATGAAAATGAGCAGGGAGGGCAAGCAAGGGTCTATAGCAAAGCGCTGGTCGAGAAGAACAAGAAGAAACGTCGAAGGCAGGATAGAGTTCCGAGGCGTTGGGTAGGTTTTTCCGGTTGGCGGTAAGCCCGGAGCCCGAGCGAAGATCGCGCGTGGCACCCCGCAAGGGAAGCTGCGATAGCAGGTCAAGCAAGGGTCTAAAAGCGAGCTACTGGCCGAGACGAATGGACCCAACACCACCTCGGAACTCTTATTTTTTCGCCCGCCTACGCCCCGCCCTCAAGATTTTCTAGCGCCCGTCCGCTCACAGCGGTATATTCCCGTGCTTCTTCGGCGGGTTCTTATCGCGCTTGTTTTCCAGCATTGCCAGGGCCTGAATGAGTTTCTTGCGCGTCTCGCGCGGCTGGATGATGGCGTCGATGAAGCCGCGGTCAGCGGCTACGTAGGGACTGGCAAAGCGGTCCCGGAATTCCTCGATCTTCTTCTGTCGCAATTCCTGGCGATCTTGTGGATTCGCCGCGCCATCGAGTTCGCGCTTGTAGACGATATCCACGGCACCTTCTGGACCCATGACTGCGATCTCCGCCGTTGGCCACGCGTAGTTCACATCAGTGCGGATATGTTTTGACGCCATCACGCAATAGGCGCCGCCGTAGGCTTTGCGCGTGATTACCGTAATCTTCGGCACAGTGGCCTCGGCGAAGGCATAGAGAAGCTTGGCGCCGTGCTTGATGATGCCGCCATATTCCTGCGCGGTTCCGGGGAGGAATCCTGGAACGTCTTCGAAGGTGATCAGCGGGATGTTGAAGCAATCGCAGAAGCGGACAAAGCGCGCGCCCTTGATAGAGGCGTTGATGTCGAGCGTTCCGGCGAGCATCGCCGGTTGATTGGCGATGATTCCCACCGGGCGGCCGTCGAGGCGCGCGAATCCGACGACGATGTTTCTCGCATAGTGCTCCTGCACCTCGAAGAAGTAAGCGTCGTCCACCACGGCGTGGATCACATCCTTCATGTCATAAGGAAGATTCGACTGGGCAGGCACGATGCTGTCGAGCACGGCATCAGCTCTGTCGATAGGATCGGCGCTGGGCTTGCGCGGCGGATCGTCCAGATTGTTCGAAGGCATGAAGCTCAGCAGTTCGCGCACCATCGACAAACACTCGGCGTCGTCATGGGCGAGAAAGTGCGCCACGCCGGAGGTTTCGTTGTGGGTCATGGCGCCGCCGAGCTGTTCTTTGGTGACTTCCTCGTGCGTCACCGTTTTAATTACGTCGGGGCCGGTGATGAACATGTAGGAAGTCTTGTCGACCATGAGAACGAAGTCGGTGATGGCGGGCGAATAGACGGCACCTCCAGCGCAGGGACCCATGATGGCGGAAATCTGCGGCACCACGCCGCTATATAACGTGTTGCGCAGAAAAATGTCAGCATAGCCGGCGAGCGATGCCACGCCTTCCTGAATCCGCGCGCCTCCGGAATCGTTCAAGCCAATAACGGGCGCACCCATCTTCGCGGCGAGATCCATAATTTTGACGATCTTTCCCGCATTCGTCTCCGAGAGTGATCCACCGAACACGGTGAAATCCTGGGCGAAAACATAAACCAGGCGGCCTTCGATACGGCCGTAGCCGGTGATGAACCCGTCGCCGTAGAATTTCTGCTCGGCCATGCCGAAATCATTGCAGCGGTGCGTGACCAGCTTATCGGTTTCTTCGAATGTGCCGTCGTCGAGCAGGAACTCGATGCGCTCCCGCGCCGACATTTTGCCTTCCTTGTGCTGGCGCTCGCGGCGCTTTTCGCCTCCTCCCTCTTCGGCGAGCCGGTTGCGCTTCTTGAGTTCGGCGAGCTTTTCTTCGAGATTCATGTGCGGAAGGATTATAGCGGGTAGGTGAGCAGGCAGGTGTGCGATGCGTCGCGGTTTCAAACGAATCGTCATGCCACACATCTGCTGACGATAGCTACTTTTTAGAGGGATCCGCTGCCGGAGGCGCCGACAGTTTATTCAGATCATCCATAAGCGCATCCAGTCCGTGGGCGAAGTTTTTGAGCCATGTGTCTTTTCGGAATGCACCTTCCACAGGCTCAGTCAAGCTCCACAGCAGAAAGTGTGTCTTGGCATCGAGTACTCGCAAACCGAATTGCGGCTGGTAGGTTGCCAGATTTCCGTTCATGTACATCGGGGAGGTAAAGCGTATCTCAAAAACCAAGTCGGCATCGGCGGGAGTTGTTACGAGCTCGTATCTCCCCCAACTCTGCATGGCCATATAAAAGTGGTTATAGGCCTCTTCGGGCTCTCCCGCCCTCTTGAAAGCGGTCTGAGCATCCACGTCGGCTCCGGCATTCGAAATGAATACTTTGTGAGCGGCGCCGATTTGCGAAGGGACTGGTGCACTGCCAGTGGGCTCCTTTGTTTGTTGTGCCCCCATGGCCGGAACAATCATCAAGGCTAGCGCAACCATTGCACACAGGATTTGTGACTTCGAGATCTGCAGCATGAAGTTCTCCCGGGTGAATCCGATACGGTGTAAGAACCCCGCGTAGGTGTGGAAGTTGCAGAAGGCAGACGGACTGAGTTCGAGGAAGCTGACTTACTCCAAATCCGATCCCAGGACCTGGTAGCGATACTTCTTCCCGTCCCAGAAGACCACCGATGCGGTCGCTTCGCCTTCGCCTTTTTCTTCCATGTAGACGCCGAGCACGGTCTTCTTCCGCAACGCGAGCTTCTTTACCGTGAGCGTTTTGAAAGGCAGGTTAATCAGGACGAATTTGGGCTTCTGTTTGTCGGAACGCCAGGCCTCGGAACCCACACCGTGCACAATCAGCAGACAAACCCCTTTACGCTCGGGATCGTCCGAGGCAAACCCGGAGGTGACTTTGACATTGCCATAGCCCAGATAGCTGTCAAAGGGATCGGTTACGCGAAAAGCGAATTCGGACTGATCGGCCAACGGATTCTTGCAGCGGGCGGCGATCACAAGATCGTCGACACCATCGCCGTCGAGATCGCCGACAAACTGCGGCTCACCGGCCAGCACCGAACAGTTGTCGCCAAATTCTTTGTGGATGTACGCATCGGTGACCGTGGGCGAAGGCGCGGTAGCGTGCGCCGGCGGCGGAGGAGGTTGCTTCTTGTCTGCAGCGAACGAAGCGGACACGGCGGCAAACGCCAGCGCGATAAACAAAAGGCAGTGGGAGATAACTCGGGAGTACGACATGTCCCTACTCTAGTACCGTTTTCCCCGGGAGGGTATAGACACTAAGGGTGACAGATCACCAAAGTAACCACTACTTGCGGAAATGTTCCCAGCCTTGAGGCTGAAGCTCGAGTCCCAAGTAGCCCGCCTCGCTCTGATTCATCAGGAATATTTTCTTCAACCGCGTGACGTGTCCGATCATAGTGATCGGCACTCCGGCGATATGGGATGGAATCCGCTTGCTGCGCGGCGCAGTGAACAGCAGTTCGTAGTCTTCCCCGCCGTGCAGAGCTAGTTCCAAATCGACTTCCCTCGCCGGTTTGCCGACACAGGCTCGCGGAACAGCTTCCGCCTGCAGTTCGGCCCCGACGCCACTTTCTTCGCAGATATGCGCAAGGTCGGTGGAAAGACCATCGCTGGTGTCGATCATAGCGGAGGCCAAGCCTTTCTCGCGCAGAACGCGCCCGAGCGAGATTCGCGGCTCCGGAAAGAAATGCCGAGGGTAGTCCCGCGGATTGAGCTTGAGTTTTCTCTTGCGGTTTTTCCGCATTAGCTGGAGGGCAGCGGCCGAGCCGCCGAGCGCTCCGGATACATAGATGCGGTCGCCGGGCCGGGCCCCCGATCGCAGAATAGCCTTGCCTCTCGGCACAGTCCCTACGACAACGATATCTGCCAGAATTCCGTTGGGTGACTTCGCCGTGTCGCCGCCAGCAAGGGTCACGCCATATCTCTTGGCCACGCCGATCAGGCTGCGGGTGAACAGGTTTACCCAGTTTTGCGGCGAGCCGCGCGGCAGAGCGAGCGAGAGAAATGCTGCCACGGGCTCGCCGCCCATGGCCGCGATGTCGCTCAGTCCTCGCGCCAGACAGCGGTGCCCAACTGACTCTGGGGAGTGCCAGTCGCGGCGGAAGTGGATCCCTTCGAGGCTGAAGTCGGTCGTGACCAGGGTGTCGTTTTCCGGAGCTCGGCCTCGACCCGCGCGGGGGAGAAATCGCAGCACGGCGCAGTCGTCTCCAATTCCTCTGAGTACGGCAGGGCTGGCCCCCGGCTTCGCCAGCCGACGAACCTGGGCTATCAGCGCTTTCTCGGTAATCACCACGGCAACTACTATAAGCGAGGCTCACCTGCGGCGCTGGCGCTTGCCGCCGGAATCAATGTGCGAATTTAAAGACACGTCGTGGGCTGGGACTAGAAATCGCATGGGCCCCTTGGCCAGTACGGGCTGGTGCCCATCCGCACGGGTAACCCGGCGCTGGTTACATTCGATTACCACGTCTTAAGTAACTCTCATTGCTCTGTCGCATCGTTGACAGGGGGAACCCAGTTTGTTACCTTTTACCAGTCATTCACAAAGCCTTTGGCCGAGCAGTGCAGTAACCTTCAGGCAAGCATAAGTTCTGCATCCCGAAGGAATTGCAGACAAGAGGTTTTCGGCTAGGTCCCCGGTTCCGGTAGGTTAAGGGTACGTTAGAAGTCTCCGTTCCCAAGAGGGGAAGCGTAGCCCGAAAAGATCAGGTGTTCGAACAGGCTTTCTGCAACCTCAGAACTTTGCCTGGACTTCCGTCCCTGATCGTTAAACGCGGAAGAACATTTTAAAGCAGGAGAAGGAAGGCATTTGCGGAAACGCTTCTACATACTTTTTGTGGCCCGGGGGGATGACGGGCAGTTGCGCAAGATCCCCATTCCGGTCCATTACCTGTATGTATTCGTCGTGGGCGCCGCCATTGGATTCCTCAGCCTGACCGGGATCGCCAGCTCTTATACCCGCATGCTGCTTAAGGTTTCGCGCTACAACGAATTGCGGACGGAAAAACAGCAACTCAAAGATCGTTATTCCGAGCTGGAACAAGTGGCCAAGGAACGCGACGTGCAAGTGGCTTCTCTGGGCTCGATTGCCAGCGAAGTATCGGCGCTCTACGGATTGAAATCACAGCCTTCGCTGGTCACCGCATCGCAGCAGGAAATCCAGGACGCCGACGTCAGTTCTTCCCTCGATCAGCTGGGCGTTCTGCGCTCCTCCGCCCTCAGCGGCGCCACTACGGTTGGCATCAGCCTGGGCATGACTCGTAACGCCACCACAGCCGACTGGTTCCGGGCGAACTCCGCACCAAACCTTTGGCCGGTTGAAGGCCAGGTCACGGCCAGCTTCGGTGAGCGCATCGACCCGTTCAACGGCGAGGGCGCATTTCACAGCGGAGTGGATATTGGCAGCACTTACGGCCATCCGGTGGTCGCTCCGGCCGATGGCGTGGTCATGTTCGCTGATTTCCTGGGTGGATACGGTAAGGCCATCATGCTCGATCATGGCCACGGCATCTCCACGCGCTATGGTCACCTTTCCGGCTTCGCGGTCACGTCCGGGCAGCAAGTTCATCGCGGTGACACGATCGGCTACGTTGGTTCCAGTGGACGTTCTACTGGACCGCATCTTCACTACGAAGTCCGCATCAACGACACTCCGGTCAATCCCTATAAGTATCTCCGCATGACCGTCGCTCAGAGTGGCGGCTTCGAGACCGGCAGCTAGGACTCACTCCAGTTTTCAGTTTCCCGCCCTCAATTTCCCCACCCCTTGCGCTTTTTCACCTCGCTAGGCTACGTTCATCAGGACGCAGGTTTTCAATCCCAGTTCTCGTAAGCCGCAGGATTTTACGAGAACTTAGAACTGAGAACCGAGAACTGCCTTATGTTCTTCCGTTCAGCCCGCGAGGATGTTGCGGCGGTCTTCGAGTCAGACCCAGCCGCTCGCTCCTACTTTGAGGTCGTCTTCTTTTATCCCGGCCTGCATGCGGTGTGGGCGCACCACTTGAGCCACTGGCTTTGGAGCCATGGCATGCGGTTTCTGGCGAGATTCGTTTCGCAAGTCGCACGCCTGCTTACCGGCATTGAGATTCATCCTGGCGCAGAGATTGGGCGTCGTCTGTTCATCGACCATGGCATGGGCACGGTGATCGGCGAGACGGCAATCGTTGGCGACGACGTCACGCTTTACCAGGGTGTGACTCTGGGTGGAACCGGCAAGGAGAAAGGCAAGCGGCATCCTACGATCGGTAACAATGTATCGATCGGGTCCGGAGCAAAGCTGCTGGGAAACATCACCATTGGAGACAACTGCCGCGTCGGCGCCGGCTCGGTCGTGCTACGGAGTGTGCCAGCGAATTCCACGATTGTGGGCGTGCCAGGACACATTGTTCTGCGCGACGGCAAACGCGTGGTGATTACGGATCCCAAGGACATCCGCGACCCGCTTTCAGACGTGATCATCAAACTGGCTGCCGAGCTGCACGAATTGCGCGAGCAGTTTCAGCGGCACTCCCACGAAGCGCTGGGAGCAGAGCCTGACGTAACCATCGACGAGGGGACAACGTCGACGCCGAATATCTCTGCCCGCGAATTGTTTCAGGATGACTACCAGATATGAAGAGCAGTGGTCAGTGATCAGTGGTCAGTAAGAACGAGTCTGCCTCCCTGGTTTTTACTGGACACTGATCACTGGCCACTGACCACTGCCTTACTGCCTCAACCCCATCCAGCTTTCCGAGACCACCAGGGAGTTACCAGGATTATGCGGGTCGTACTTCACCGACGTGGGCAGCCCCAGGCGGCAGGAATGCAGGTTGATCCACTGGCGCAGATAGGTTACATCCTGCGAGCACTCGTAGGAAACGCCCGCGACGTCATATTTGTAAATGAGGAGCACGGCAGCGTGATGGCCGTTGCTGACCGGCAATTCCTGCACATCGATGACGGTGCCATCAGTGATGCGCCCGATGCCGTCGAGCCAGGTACGGCGTTCACGTTCAAGCTCAGCCGGCCCCTTTGGCTTCCGCCGCAAGAGCGCGTATGCACCCAGAGCAACGGCGCCTCCGGCGGCTACCAGCGAATAGAGATGAAAAGAATCCATCGCGAAGGAGTCCCGCAACGGCGTGCTGCCCACTGCGGTTTCGTTATCAGCATATGACGGAAGCAGCGCCTGCGGAAGTGGGTGGAGAGTTACCGAGGTGCCAGTCTGTGGAAAAGGCAGTGATCAGTGTCCAGTGGCCAGTAAAGACAAACTCGGCAGACTTTGGTTTTACCGGCCACTGCCCACTGGACGCTGCTTTCATTTCTGCTTACAAACAAAGTCCTTGGCGATCTCGCCGAAGTCGCCTTCTGAAGTCTGTCCGAATTGATCGTCGCGGTGAGCCTTCTTGCTGACGACAAGTTTGCCGCCATGGTCACGCGAGTAGAACCATTCCGAATTCGCGACCACGCTCGGTGTCGTGCTGCCGCTGGCGCAGTTGAAGCGAACCCGCGCCCGCAGTTCCACGAACGGACCTCCTTGCGGCAGTTTGATGGGTTCTTTGTACTCAACGCGGATCCACGCGGTGCGGAGGCCGTCCTTCTGGGTGGTGACCGAACTGACCAGCACCTGATCGCCGCCGGGAGTTGCGCCGATCTGCCGCCAGTCTCCCGCAGCCAGGGCGACCAGTCCCACCAGCAAGACCGGGGCCAGCACCACGGCAAAGACGATAAACAGGCCCTTCTTCATGGGGGACGGGGATAGGGGCATAAGCACGCCGGACACACTTTGGGCCAAAAAGCGGTTTCTGTCAACTGCTGCGGGGCTGGAGGGTTGCCTCCCAAAAGCGGGTGCGACCGAGCCAATCGTCTGCTATCGTGGTTTGCTGTCGGAGGATCAGGTCTGATGGAAACGCTTAACTGCACCAATATGAACTCGGTGATTGGCCCTTTGTTTCTAGCCGCTTCCGGCGATGGGCTGGTTGCGCTGGAATTCGACGCCCGGTTGCCGGGACAGCAATCGATTCGCCCGAACCCGCGGCATCTTCGCGAAGAGAAAGAGAAGGAAAGGTTGCAGTTCGCAGATTCCGCCGACCGGATGCAGCTTTACGTCAGTGAACTCGAAGAGTATTTCGACGGAAAGCGGCGTGGGTTCACATTCCCGCTCGACCTTCGCGGGACCGACTTCCAGTTGGCATGCTGGCGGGCGCTGTTGGCGATTCCTTATGGAGAGACGCGCAGCTATGCCGACATCGCCCGCGCGGTAGGCAAGCCGAACGCATTTCGCGCGGTGGGCATGGCGAACAATCGTAACCCGGTTGCGATCGTGGTGCCGTGCCATCGCGTGATCGCTTCCGACGGCACCCTCTGCGGCTATGGCGGCGGGCTTGATGTGAAGCGAAAGCTGCTCGAGCTCGAAGGCGCGCTGACCGGAGTGCTCGCGGCGTAGAAATCGTTGATTTCTGATTGTTGATTGCTGATTGGAAAGCCCACTGCCTCTGTAATTTTCAATCGACAATCAGCAATCAACAATTCTTTCTTTGACGACTCAACCCAACTCCGCGCTGCAGAAGGCCGGGCTCTTCTATCTCGTCTTCGTGATGTTTTCCTACACGACCGGCGGCCCTTTCGGACTTGAAGACATGGTCACCACCTCCGGTCCGGGGATGACGCTGCTCTATCTGCTGGTGCTGCCGTTTTTCTGGTGCATCCCGGTTTCTCTGGTCACGGCGGAGCTGACCACAGCCATGCCCGTCGAGGGCGGATTCTACCGCTGGACCCGTGCGGCTTTCGGAGATTTCTGGGGATTTCAGGTGGGATGGTGGAACTGGTCAGCGTCGTTCTTGTTAGGCGGAGTGTACGCCGTACTCTTCGCCGATTACCTCTTTCCCGGCACGACGGCCGGGATGCGCTACCTCGTCTCGGTGGCGCTGATTGCCTTGATCACATGGATCAACGTGCGCGGCATCCAGATGGTGGGACGGGTTGCTACTCTGCTCGAGATCGTTATTTTTATCCCGGTCGGGACGATGATTGTGCTGGGGCTCACGCACTGGCGGCACAATCCGTTTGTCCCGTGGATCCCGCCGCATCAGCCAACCTTCAAAATCTTTGGCGTGGGCCTCGCTCTGGGCCTGTGGCTGTATTCGGGATACGAACAGCTCTCAACTGTGGCCGAGGAAGTGGAGAATCCGCAACGGACTTATCCGCGGGCGCTGGCGCTGGTGGTGCCGCTTTCGATTGCGGCATATTTTCTGCCCACGCTGGCAGGTCTGGCTTCAGCGGGAGACTGGCAGGACTGGCACACCGGATACTTCACGGAAGCGGCGAAGCGAATCGGCGAGGCGTCGCTGGGAAGCCCGCGGTTGGGCATGTGGATGACCCTGGCAGCGATCGTCGCCAACGTCGCGCTGCTCAACAGCACCGTCCTCACCACCACGCGCATGCCGTTTGCCATGGCTGAAGATGGTTACCTTCCCGCTGCGCTTACACGCAAACACTCGCGTTACGGAACACCCTGGCTGGCGATCGTTGTATCGGCGGTCATCTATGCGGTGCTGGCGTGGCAAAGCCTCGGGCAACTTATCTCGGTATACATCTGGTTGCGTTCAGCAACTACGGTGTTGACTGTGCTCTCCGCGTGGAAGCTGCGGAGGACGCGGCCTGACATGCCGCGCGCATTTCTGATTCCCGGTGGGCGTTTGGGATTGATTTATGTGGTCGCTGCGCCAGTGGTGATGAGCCTGGTCGCGCTGCTGGGAAGCGATCGGTATGCGGCGATCGGCGGAGCGATTGCTCTTGTGCTCGGGCCGGTGGTGTATGCGGCGGTTCGGCGGAGAGACGTTGCCGGCGCGGTTTGACTGGGGCTTACGGCGACCGCTCACAGAGATGCCCCGTCCGGCGATTCTAAGGGGTCGTCCGGGGCAGACGAACCTACGGCTGCACCGGGGTGAATCAACTGTTCCGAGTCCTCTGACAGGCGAGATAAACCGGTTTATCTTGGCGAATTAAGTGGAATGTTTTCATTGAGATACGGGCCTAGTTTTGCACAGGCAGAGGCCTCCGCAAGCGCCTGTTAATGATTGGGTTAAGGCGATTAGCCTCACTACTTGTGCACATAGGAAAGCTCGCCTGGCGCTTGCTCGAAACCCGTTTTGAATATACAATTAAAATGTATATCCAAGGAGAGCCTATGCAGGTTTCGAAGTGGGGAAACAGCCTGGCGGTTCGATTGCCCGCTGCAGTCGTCAAGGCGCTTGAGTTGAAAGAAGGCGACGACATCGAGATTCGCGTCGCAGGGGAGAAAGCCTTTGAAGTGAGCCGCGACGAAAGTCGCCGGCGCGCTGTGGAGAACCTGCGCAAGCTCCGTCGTCCCTTCCCTCCGGGATTCGTCTTCGACCGCGACGAAATCTATGAGCGGTAGCGCGTTCTTCGATACCAACATCTTTGTGTACGCCGTAGTTCAAGATGATCCGCGCTCCGATAAGGCGGAGGAATTAATTGCTGAAGGCGGAACGGTTAGCGTGCAGGTCTTGAACGAGTTCGCGGATGTGGTGCGGCGGAAGGCAAAAATGCCTTGGGACAAAGTACGATTCGCAATCCAGAACATCAAGGCCCTCTGTCCCGATCCGCTCCCACTCACGGTTGATATTCACAACGAGGCGTTAACAATCGCGGAAAAATACGGCTATAGAGTTTATGACGCTCTCATCGTCGCCTCTGCCCTAAAAGCCAGATGCACGATCTTGTACTCTGAGGATATGCGTGACGGGCAGGTGATCGATCATCGGCTAACGATTCGAAACCCGTTTCGTTAAATCGCTTTCCACTCCTCTAGTTCCTTCGTTTCCGTGCCTCCGTGGTAGGTTCAGCTCACCCAATCCAGAAACTTGTACCACACTCCCGCGAAGGGTAGAAACCACGGCCTACCGTCGTACAGGCCGAGAGGCGCGCCAGGGAATTTGATGCCCACGAATGGATTGTCCGGCCTATCGCCTGCGATTAACTCCGCCATCTTCTGACCTTGATACGTGGCCATGGCCACGCCGTGCCCGGCGTAGCCTACGGCGTAGTACATGCCGTCGAGTTGGCCGGCGTGGGGCATGATGTCGAAGGCGAAGTCGAGCGTGCCTCCCCAGACGTACTCGATCTTGGCGTCAGCCAGTTGGGGATAGACGTCGATCATGCCGCGGCGCAGGATTTCGGCGCTGCGGCGGATGGTCTGGTCGTTTTCGGGGAAGAATGCAGCCCGGCCGCCGAACAGCATGCGGCGGTCGGGCGTGAGGCGGTAGTAGTAAAGATAATTCTTCGAGTCGTAGATCATACGGTTGCGCGGGCTGAGTTCGTGGGCCAGCGCTTCCGGGAGCACTTCGGTTGTGATGATGAATGACCCGATGGGGATAAGTTTCTTTTGCAACGCGGGAGTTGCTTTGCTGGTGTAGCCGCTGGTGGCGACGAAAACTTCGCGCGCCCACAGCGGACCTCGCGAGGTTGTGATCTTCCAGCCTGATTCGCCCTGGCGGGATTCGCGCTGCATGCCTTCGACACGAGTGTGTTCGAGGATTTCCGCACCGGCTTTGGTCGCGGCGCGGCCGAGGCCGGCTACATATCGCGCGGGATTCAGTCCCGTGCTGACTTCATCGACCATGCCGCCGTAGTAAATGCTCGAGCCGATCTCTGCGCTCAACTCATTTCTCTGCACTACGCGCAGCTGGTGATTGAACTCGCGCGCAATCACATTCACCTGCCGCGCATAATCGTCGAAATGCTTCTGCTTGCAGGCGACTTCGAGATGGCCGCAGCGGGAGAAGTCGCAGTCGATTGCTTCCTCACGAACGAGCTGCTCGACGCAATCGACGGTGGCAAGCGATGAGGCGTACATGCGGCGGGTGAGGTCGCGTCCGTACATGGAGATGAGCTGGTTCACGCCGAGCTTCATCCCGGTCAGCACCATGCCGCCGTTGCGGGAACTGGCTCCCCAGCCGACAGTTTCGCTTTCGAAGACGGCGACCTTGGCGCCGCGCTGCGCCAGGGTGCGGGCGGCGGAGAGGCCGGTAAACCCGGCGCCGATTACGGCGACGTCCACGCGGTCGGGTAATGGGAGGGTTTCTATCTTCGGGAAGTCGGCGGTCGTGAGCCAGTAATTGTGTTCTTGCAGTGCCATGTTTCCTTTAGAGAACAGCGGTTTCGTGGATCAGGCGGCCTTCAGCGAAGCGCGTCAGACTTAGCAGCGAGGCGTCGATCAGGTCCGTTTTGCCGGTGAGAATTAAGTCGCTGAGAATCTTTCCTGTCGCGGGGGCGTGCATTACGCCGTGTCCGCTGAAACCGTTGGCGAGGAAAAATCCGGGCACACCTGGAGCTTCGCCGATAATTGGGTGGTGGTCCGGCGTCATCTCATACAGGCCGGCCCACGCCCGCTTGGGGTTCACCGGGAGATTGGCGAAGCAAGGCACACGGTCTGCGGCCCGGGTCAGGATTTTTTCCACAAAGGCGGGGTCGAAATCCGTTTTGAAACCGGGCGTTTCTTCAGGGTCGTTCCAGGCCAGGAGAAATCCGCGCGCTTCGGGTCGAAAGTGAAATCCATTCGACATGTCGACGATCATGGGCGCGGAGCGGGGAAATTCGTCGAAGGGCTCACTGGGAACCAGCATGCGGCGCAGCGGTTCGACGGGCAAATCCACGCCCGCGAGTTTGGCCACGCTCGCCGCCCACGCACCGGCGCAGTTCACTACTTTGCGCGTGGACACAGAGCCGCGCGTGGTGTCGACTGATGCAATCCCAGTCGCGTCCTGCGTGAGGCCGGTAACGACGGTGTTTTTCCAAAGTGCAGCACCCTGATCGGCTGCCGAAGCCATGAACCCATTCATGGCGCTGTAGGGATCGACGAAGCCGTCGGTCGCACAGAAACTTCCGCCGACAATGTCGTCGGCGCGCAGTTGCGGAAACAGGCTGCGGATCTCGTCGGCCGCAATCAGACGGACGTTCTTCAATCCCATCTTCACTTGCTGGGCGTAGTTGGTGCTCAGATACGCCATCTGCCTCTCGTTGGTGGCGCAGAACAGATAGCCTTGCGGCCGATAGTCGCACGGGTTGCCCAGGCGCTTCTCGAAGCTGGCGTAGAAGGGAATCGAGTAGAGCGACATCTGGATGCTGACCGGCGTGGAAAATTGCGCGCGCACTCCGCCCATGCTCTTTCCGGTCGATCCTTTACCCTGGGCGGATTCGCGTTCGATGACCAGAACGTTGCGGCATCCGCTCGCCGTGAGGTGATAGGCGATGCTGGAGCCGACGATTCCTCCTCCGATGATGACAACATCCGCAGTCTGCATAAAACCTGACGATCAGGAACGACCCAGCATTCTAGCGCACCGACGTTGAACCATCCCGAGCCCGAGGATCCAGCAGAACGGGACGCGGCTGCTGCGCTCGGCATTCCGAAAGGACATGTACTAGTGGGGCCTTCGATTATTTTCGAGGTCCGAACTCCTTCGACCTCGGTAACTTGCTGCGGTTACTCGGCTTGCCTAGTCTGGACTAGTATGGCCTTGCGCTGCCTCCTGTTTTCGTCCCATGAAGAGATGGTCCAGCCGATCTGGCAGGTGCTCGCCGACCTCGGGATCGAGGGAGAGTACTGCAAAAGCGCTGTGGACGCGGTCGAGAAGGTTACGACGCAAGTGTTCCAAATCGTGATCACGGATTGGGACGACCAGCCTGAGGCGGGATTCTTGCTGAAGACGGCGCGGGAATTGAAAGCGGCACAGCGCCCGCTAACTCTCGCGATTGTAAGCGATGACGCCCGGCTGCCGGAGGCGTTGCAGGCGGGAGCCAATTCAGTTCTGGTGAAACCCATTCGCGTGGAACTGGTGCGCGACACAATGAGCACGGCGTGCGAATTGCTTCGAGCGAAGCAGCAACCGGGAGCGCTGCAGGCTGCGCCGATGGCACAACGGGAAACGCCGGAAGCAGCCGCCTTTGCGGCCGCTGCGACGGCGGGCCCGGCTTCGGCGCCTTCCACCGTAACCCAAGCGCCAGAGAAGACTTTTCGAGCGGGAGAATTTCTGCAGTCGCAAGGTTCTGCACCGGGCGGGCAGTTCGATACGGAAAATGAAATTTATAAGTCGATGGAGCAGTCTGCGGCCGCGGAGGTTGACGCGCTCACTGAGCTCGAGCCGATGGCTTCAGCTGTGGAAGCTCCTCCGGCACCGGAACCCGAACCGCAGGAACCGCTGACGGGATGGGCAGCGTTGCAGGCACGTCTGACGAAGACGGCGCCGCCACCACCACCCGAGGAGACAGCTCCGGAAAAGACTGAAATAGTATCGTACGGGGAAACGCCCTCCTTCGTGGCGAAGCCTGCAGCTCCCGCTGCAGAAGAAATCAGGAAGCCCGCGAAACCGCAGCCGCACCAGGAATCAGCGCCGGAAGCCGCGCTTTTCGCCTACATATCGGGAGAGAAGAAGGAAGAGAGCGAACCGCCGGCGCGAGAACCGCGTCCGATACTCGGCAAAATCTTCGTGATAGGGATAGTCGCAGCGTGCCTAGCACTGGCAGCCGTGCCCCGAAACCGCCAAACTTTGCGGACCGCTTACCGGAACGGCGTAAAGGCGGGAGTAAGTTGGCTGAACCCACCACCTGCTCCGGTAGCGCAGTCGGCGCCACAGCATGACAGTTTTGCCGAGGCGGGTGACGAGTACAAACTTCCGAGCGTGCCGAATATACCTGATGCAACAACGGACCCTTCCCAGATTCACGTGCTGCCGGTGATTGATCCCACGGCGAAGCCGCAGAAAGGTGCAGATGCGAACGGCGGGCAAGGGACAGTGACGACCGCCGAGAACGGCGCTGCTGATCCGAACCAAACTAATTCAAACCCGACCGGCCAAAACCAGATCAACTCAAACCCGACGGATCAGCCGTCCGCGCAAAACGCCAGCGGGCAGGCGCAGGTTGGCGGGAGTCAGGTCAAGGATCCGGCTCCGGCAAGTGTCGGTGTACTGCCGGGGAATACGGCGGAAGCGTCGCCTGCTCCGTCATCACCCGGTCCAGTACAGACCGCTGCATCGGCCACTCCCTCGTCACAACCGAATGCGCCTGTTGTCGCACCAGTCGTGGCGCCACGGCCGGCTGCCGCGCCGGCTCAAAGCTCTGCCCCGCCGCAGACAGTTCCGGCGGGAAACAGCACGGGCATTCCCTCGAGCTTGAAATCGCAGATAGCTTCCTCGACTCCGGACGCCGGCGGTGCCATGCCGGCCGAGGCCGCAATGTCATCGATTGAGCCGGTGAACCTGCCGGAGTCTGCGGCTTTGGGACTGTTGGCTCAGCCAGTTGACCCGGTCTATCCCGCCGCAGCGAAAGCCAGCGGCCAGAAGGGCAGCGTGGTTCTGCAAGTGCTCATCGGGCGAGACGGCGCGGTACAGGATGCCAAGTTTCTGCAGGGATCGCTGGTGTTTGCAAGGTCCGCTATCGATGCTGTAAAGCAGTGGCGCTTTAAGCCCTACTCCATGAACGGCCGTGCCGTATCCGTGCAGAGCGTCATCACCTTGAACTTCAAGCCTCCGGCTTAGCAATTGGGTGACAAACCGGGCGCTGGGGCGTCTGAACTATTGTCGGAAGCCGCGAATTCAGCTGAAGTTACCGAAGGGGATCGAGTCGGTGCAGCCCGGAGGGAAAAAGTGGCATCTAGACTATATAATGCGAAATAGCTCCTCAGGAAGTGACTCCTTTCCACAAGAAGAATCGGATGTCGATGAAAACTAAAGCTGCGATTTTGGTTTTGTCCTTTGCCGTGCTTTCGTTTGTCGTAGTTGGTTCCTTTGGGGGCGTGCATGCCTCTTCGAACGACGGCGCCTACCGGCAGATGCAGGTTTATAGCGAAGTATTGTCCCGCGTGCAGAGCGAGTACGTGGAAGATCCGAACATTCCCAAAGTGACGGATGGCGCGCTGCACGGCCTCGTGGAGTCGCTGGATGCGAACTCCAGCTACCTGACAGCGGCAGCCTACAAGGCGTACAAGGCTCACAAGATTGAGGGTAAAGCCGAGATCGGAGCGACCGTTTCCAAGCGTTTTGGATATGCCGACGTGGTTTCGGTATTGCCCGGGTCGCCTGCAGAAAAGGCAGGGATTGAGGCAACGGATATCTTCGAATCGATTGAAGGCCAGAGTACGCGAGATATGTCGCTGCCGGAGATTCGCGATGCGCTGGCTGGCACACCGGGCTCGACCGTGAGTGTTTCGGTGGTCCGGGCGCGGAGAGCAGAACCGGAGAAGGTGGTGATCACTCGGGACGTAGTGAGCATTCCCCCGGTCTCCGACAAGATGCTGGAAGACGGCATCGGCTATATAAAAGTGGACGCGCTCACCAAGGGCAAGTCGCAGGAGATCGCCGGTAAGATCAAGTCGCTCGAGAAGTCGGGAGCGAAGAAGCTGGTACTGGATTTGCGGAACACATCGGATGGTGAAGAGAGCGAAGGCATTGCCACGGCCAATCTTTTCCTGAACCACGGCACCATCACTTATCTGCAGGGACAAAAGTTCCCGCGGGAGGCGTTCAATGCGGATCCGGCAAAAGCCGTGACCACGCTTCCGGTCGCGGTGCTAGTGAACAAGGGAACGGCTGGTGCGGCCGAGATTGTGGCGGCAGCGCTTCTGGAGAATGCCCGCGGCGACGTGGTGGGCGACAAGACTTTTGGGGATGGATCAGTACAGAAAACGATCGACCTACCAGACGGCGGGGCGCTGATTCTCTCGGTGGCGAAATACTATTCACCCAGCGGGAAGGCAATTCAGGAAACGGCGGTAACTCCCAACGTGCTGGTGGCCGACGATACGGACAACGCAATCTCCGACGATGAAGATGCGGAGCCTGCCGCTACGGAACCGGAGGCCAAGCCCAAGAACACGCCGGACGATCAGTTGCACAAGGCGGTCGAGGTATTGAAGAGCCGCACGAGCTAGACACTGTTTTCTGTCTTTGAGGACGCGATCGCGCACCGTAAGGTGCGCGATTTCTTTTGTCGTCGGATTCCTTCCCGCCGTCAGGTTCCGCTCGCGAGCCTGCGCTCGCAACTACCGGGGTGAACGACGCCCTGCTATTCTGAACCCATCTTGCTATGAAGTCGCTCTACGAAGATCTTCCGCCGGTGGAGATTGCCGGGCGGAGGTTTGTCGGCACGGTGTTGTTTAGCCTGCTGGTGCTGGTTTCTGCACTGGTGGGAGCGACGACGGGGCTTCTGCTGGTCTATACCACCGATTTGCCCCAAGTGGAAGCGCTGGAAGCATACCGACCTAGCTCGATCACTGAACTGTATGACGATCACGGTCGGGTGATTGGGTCCTTCGCCCTGCAGCGCCGGGTGGTCGCCGGCTACGACGATTTCGCTCCGGTCCTGCGCGATGCGTTGGTCTCCATTGAAGACAAGGACTTCTACCGCCATTCCGGGATCAATTTCTGGCGGATCGTGGGCGCGGCGTACCGCGACATTGAGTCCGGCGGGAAGGTGCAAGGCGCGTCCACTTTGACCATGCAGTTGGCGCGCAATTTGTTCCTTTCGCCCGACCGCTCGTTCCATCGCAAGGTGCAGGAGGCGATGCTTGCGGTTCAGATCGAGAGGCGCTTCACCAAGCCGCAGATCTTCGCGCTCTATGCGAATCAGATTTTTCTCGGGCATGGAGTGTACGGGTTCGAGGCTGCGTCAGAATTTTATTTCGGCAAGCCGGCCCGTCAGCTGACGCTGCCCGAAGCCGCGCTCCTCGCGGGTCTGCCAAAGAGCCCGGCTTACTACTCTCCAATCAACCATCCCGACCGGGCCATGAAGCGGCGGAATCTGGTGATCAACGCCATGCTCGAGGACGGAAAGATTACCGCGGCCCAGGCCGAGGACGCGCGGTCGTCGCTGATAGTTTTACATTTGACGCACGATCCCAACTCACTGGCCCCATATTTCGTGGAGGAGATCCGGCGGTATCTGGAAAACAAATATGGGGCCGATCAAGTTCATGAAGGTGGGTTGAAGGTTTACACCTCGCTTGACGTCGATCTGCAAAATGCTGCGAACCAGGCGGTGCTGGACGGTCTGGCAACTTACGAACGGCGTCACGGATGGCAGGGGCATCTGGAAAACGTTGTGGCGGAGGGAAGCGCGATCGAGAAGTATGAGCATCCTGATTGGGAAGACGAACCGGAGGTGAACGGGTACGTCCACGCGCTGGTGACATCGGCCGGGGTTGGGATTGCAACACTGAAGTTCGGGCGCTACGCGGCGGCTCTGGGACAGGCGGACGTGGCCTGGACGCAAGGCAAGTTACAGAATTTGTTGCGGCCGGGAGACATCTGCTACGTAAAAATACTGGTGCTGAATCCCAACGGCTCGGCCCGCGTGAGCCTGGAACAGGATTCTGGCGCGCAGGGCGCGTTGATGGCGATTGACAACGCTACGGGCGGAATCAAGGCCATGGTAGGCGGGCGCGATTTCAGCGAATCGAAATTCGATCGCGCAACTCAATCATTGCGGCAGGTTGGGTCATCATTCAAGCCCTACGTCTACACGACCGTGATCGACAAGGGTGCGAGCCCGAACGACACCATTTTGGACGAGCCAGTTACGTTCGAGACCGGATCCGGGCCTTACTCGCCGCATAACTACGACGAAAAATTTGAAGGGATCATCACCCTGCGGCGCGCTCTGGCGCAGTCGCGAAATATTCCGGCGCTGAAGCTGGCGAACAGAGTTGGCATCAAGAGCGTGATCGACTACGCCGAGCGGTTCGGGATCACCGCCAAGTTGCCGCCGTATTTGCCGGTGGCGCTGGGTTCGGCGGAGATCACGCTGATCGAGCAGACTTCGGCATACAGTGTGTTTCCGAACGACGGCGTGCGGGTCACGCCTCACTACATCACGAAGGTGACCGATTATGAGGGACGAGTTTTAGAAGAAGATTATCCTGAGGTAAAGGATGTGGTCAGCGCGCGTACGGCGCGAGTCATGACTTCGATGCTGCGGGAAGTCGTGCTGCACGGGACGGGAATCGCGGCCGCGAAGCTGCCTTTCCCCGTCGCTGGAAAAACCGGCACCACCAACGATTTCACGGACGCATGGTTTGTGGGATTCTCTCCATCAATGACTTGCGGGGTGTGGATTGGATTCGATGAGAAGAGATCTCTAGGAGCCAAGGAAACGGGAGCGCGTGCGGCCCTGCCCATCTGGATGAACTTCATGAATGCAGCCATGGCAGGGAAAGATCCCGGGCAGTTCCAGCCGGCGCCGGACGTGCCAGTGACCGTGGTGCAAAAAGTGGATACGCCGGATACATCGCCGGGCGCGGATGAGATGCATTAGGCGACGCGCACCCGGCGCCTATGGCTTCGCACGGAGGCCTTCCAGAAATGCCCAAAACTCTTTGTTCTCCCGGTAGGGCAGGAACGAGTCATCTGTGGTCGGATCAGGCATCTTCTCCCCGGGTATGACGTTTGCCTTGCGGTCGAACGCTTTTTGCAGATTTGTCTTTGCGCCCACCAAGTTTTTCTCCTCAGCATCCGCGCATGCCAAATTGTAGTAATACATCGGATAGTCCGGATCGTCTACGCTGGCCTTTTCGAAGATAGCGCGCGCCTTTGCTATGTCCCCCGACATCCCGTATGACATTCCGGCCTGGTCGGTCACGACGCGCCTCATTGTTTTCACGCTAGGGCCGGGATTTTCGCCCACTTTAGTCAGTGCCATCTCAAATACAGGAGCTGCCGCCTTGTACATTTGCGCGTTGTAGAGAATCTGAGCATAGAGCAACACGTCGTTGAATTTCGGGATATAGTTCTCGTCGAGCTCATAACTCGCGTAAATTCTCTTTACATCCTCATCTTCAGAGCTGACCGGGGCGTTGCCGTAAACCTCCAAGTCGCCACACATGTCCCCGGCCGCCACGAACCCGCGTACGATGTATAGCGTCTTACCGCTAGCATCTCTCACCGTGTACATCACAACAGAAACAGGCGAGGTGCCCGGCTTGGCATTTTCCGAAGTTCCGATGATCTTCAGGGTAGGATTGCCCTTTTTCTCTGGCTGCAGAGCGCCGTCACGGCATTTTGCGCTGGTTAGAGGCGCCTGCTCCGGAACGAGGAACAAAAAGCCTAGAATAGTGAGACGCCCAGTTTCATCCCTACCGCGAATTCCGATCTCACTTCCGTTCGGCTTGGCGGAGGACTGAATGATCTTGAAGCCTTCTGCCGACCAACGCAATTGCCCTCGATGATCGGGCAATGCAAGTTTGAAGTTGCTATCGGCTATGGCCTGTGCAACCGTGAAGCCCGCGAGAGCTAGCGCTGTAAAAAGCATTCCGAACCTAGTCATGGCCGGAAGTCTACCCCTGAGCGAAAGAATCTAAAAGGCATAGTTTCCTCGCCGATATCATTTTCGGGAAATTTTCAGGAGGGCTGAATCTCCTGCGCCGCATTACACTAGATGTTTGTCGGGGATTACTACCCTTCGACATTGTAATTTCACGATGAAGCCTTTCTTCAAGTTTGCGATGTTAGCGCTGGTGCTGATCTTTGTGGCATTGGTGTCGGCGCTGACGGCGATGCGATTTGCCATTCACGGACAGGTCGTCGAGGTGCCTGTGGTGGTCGGGTTGACGCCTTTGGAGGCGGAGCGCGCCGTCGCCGGGTTGGGATTGCAGATCGAGGTGGAGCGGCAGTACTACAGCCCACAAATTCCCGAGGGACGGATCATGACTCAGTTGCCGCTGCCGGGGGCGAAGGTGCGGAGGGGATGGCAGGTACGAGTGGCGCAGAGTATGGGCCCGCAGCGCGTTGCGATTCCGGATGTGACAAAGCAAAGTGAACGCGCGGCGGAATGGAACCTGCAGCGGCGCGGGCTCGAACTGGCTTCAATGGCGGAGATGCAGCTGCCGGGGACCCCTGCGGACCAGGTGCTGGCGCAGAGTCCTCCGGCGAACGCGAGCCAGGTAGCGGCGCCGCAAACTAGCCTGCTGGTGACCGTCGCGGCCGATCCCCCGGCGTATGTGATGGCGAATTTTGTGGGGCAAGCGCTGGGCACTGCGAGCCGCACGCTGCAGGATGCGGGCTTCAAACTGGGAACCGTGAGCATGGCGCCACCGCCGGCAGACAACGCAGAAATACCCGGGGTGCCTCCGGTCGTGCCGGCTGCGCCTGCAGAACCGTCGCCTGCGAGCACGATTGTTACGCAGTGGCCTCCGGCGGGGCAGAAGGTTCTGGCGGGCGCAGTGATCAACTTCGAGGTACGGTGAGAGATGTTAGATCTTTTCCAGAATCGCGGCGAAGAAGCCATCGCATGGCTGAACTCCGGGCAGCGTGCGGAGGTAAGGGCCGCGAGTGAGCGAAACAGGGTCCGGCCAGATTAGTTCGCCCTTCTCGTCAAGCCGCTCGAGTTCGGCGCGGCAATCGAGGACGCGGAACGATGAGTCTTCTTCCGACAAGCGCTCGATGACGTCTTCGTTTTCCTCTTTTTCCAAAGAGCAGGTGGAATAGACGAGGCGGCCTCCGGGAGCGACTTGCGCCATGGCCGACCGGAGGATCGCGAGCTGCCGCGCCTGCAAATCAACAAGATCGTGAGGCATGAGCCGCCATTTAATTTCCGGGTTGCGGGCAAGCGTACCGGTGCCGGAGCAAGGCACGTCTGCGAGGACGCGATCGAACCTTGTCGAGAAGGGGAGATCACGCGCATCGGCGGCGACCACGCGGATATTGCGGGATTCTATGTCGGTTTGTGAATCTGGCGCGCTCAGCATTCTTCGAAGAAGACGTGCGCGGTGAGGGTGGAGGTCCACGGCAGAGATGTTTGCCCTCGGATTCCGATCGGCGATGGCCAGAGTCTTTCCTCCAGGAGCCGCACAGCAGTCGAGGATGTGAGTGCCCTGCCCGACAAGAGCTGCAACGAGCTGCGAAGCTTCGTCCTGAATAACGCAGAGGCCCGCGCGGAAAGCCGCGGTCCTGGCCACATCTCCTTGCTGCACTCGCCGTGCGGAGGCCAGGAACACGCCGGGAGCGAGTTCGATTCCTTCGGCT
>DATHOK010000308.1:0-3934 GCA_035484995.1 Verrucomicrobiia bacterium
CTGGTCTGCGCCTGCTGCTGACACGCTCGCGGAACAATACCCTCGGCGCCATTACCGCCATGCCCGCCGATAAATTCAGCTACAAGCCCACACCCGATCAGACGAGTTTTGCCCATCTGGTCGTTCACATCGTGGGCTTCAACAACGCCTTGTGCGCGAAGGCAGCCAACATCGCCGAACCCAAGGTCGAGGAAGCCAAAGAAAGCGATTCCAAAGACAAGTTGCTCGCCGCAGCAACGGCTTCGTACGACTTTTGCGCCGACGCGCTGGGTAAGATGGACGACTCCAAGCTAGGCGACAACATTGAACTCTTTCCTGGACGCCAAGGCCCCCGAGCCCTGGCTGACCTGATCCTAGCCGGCGGATGGGCCGACCATTACGCCGCCGCCGCCCAGTATTTGCGGCTGAACAACATTGTGCCGCCGAGTGCGCAGCCGAAGAAATAGCTCTCTTGCGGAGAGGGCTAATGCCCGATCTGGATGAGTTCCGTGCCTCGTGCCGTGTCTGGTGAAGACACGGTCTGCGCGAGATGCTGGGGCGCGCGCCAGCCGTCGAAGATCGACACCTGATGCACGCAGGAAACCGTGCAGTGCGGCGCGCAGCCTTTTTCCGTGAGGTATTCACGACGCATGTCGTCGCGCGTGTAGGTTGCGAGCGGCACGCCGGGATAGCCGCGCTGCTGCGAGCAGTAGTGCACCAGCCCGTCTTCGCAGATGTAGAGATAGCGCGCGCCGGCGCGGCAGCGCCATTCGTTCGGCAGGCCTTGCGCGATGTTGTCCTGGAAGGCGTTGATGCGGGTGAAGCTGCGCTTCTCCCACGACTTCATTTCATCGTAGATGCCCCGCTCTTCTTCGTTTAGAGGCTGTACTTGTCCGCTGCCATCGTGAATGATGCCGATTGTCGAACTGAAACCGAGTGCAACGGCGCGCTTCCCGATGGTCAGGGCATCCTGCGGATTCGAAATGCCGCCGCCTACTACTGAATTGATGTTGACATGAAACTCCGCGTGCTCGGCCAGCAATTGTAGCTTCTTGTCGAGCACCTTCAAACTTTTCTTCGAGACTTCGTCGGGATTGACGTTGTCGATCGAGATCTGTAGCCACTCCAGTCCAGCTCGGTTCAGGCGCTGAATGCGTTCCGCCACCAGAAAATATCCGTTGGTGATCAATCCGGCAATCATGCCGTTCGCGCGAATGCGGCGGATCACATCATCGAGTTCAGGATGCAGAAGCGGCTCGCCGCCGGAAATCGTGACCACCGCCGTCCCGAGCGTGCCCAGCTTGTCGATGCGGCGAAACATTTCTTCCGTAGGCACGGGCTTCGAAAAGTCATCGAACTCGTTGCAGTAGGTACAAGCCAGATTGCAGCGCCGCACAGGAATAATGTGTGCCAGCAGCGGATGGTCGATTGAGGACAGCGCACGAGCAGCCATGGCGGCGCCGCGCAAATTGCGGTGGAACGCCTTGGCGCGGCGGCGCAGAGTTGTGATGGCGGATGGCATAGATTGACTGATCTCTTAATTACAGCATGGATGCGGGATAATTGCAGGCTTGGCAACAGCGTTCGGTGAAATTAGCTGGGCGAACGGTGCACAATGCACATAGAACGATCAACACGTAGAACGTTCAACCCTCCACCGCTTTGCGCAGCGCAGCTCTCGCCAGTAGACGTGTTGAGTCCAGCATGGGCAGCGGCGACTGTTCCGCCGTCATCACCAATGGAATCTCTGTGCAGCCGAGAACTACCGCGTCACAGCCTTCGCCCTTCAGGCCGCGGATCACTTCGGTGAGATAAACCTGCGTGCGCGGCAGGAACACACCGTTCACCAGCTCGTCGAAGATGACGCGATGGATGCGCGCGCGCTGTTCCGGGCCCGGAATGCGATGCTCGATGCCCGCGGCTTTCAATTTCTCGCTGTAGACCGGGCCCTCCATCAGCGCGCGCGTTCCCAGAATTCCCAGCCGCTTGTAACCGTGACGCTTCGCTTCGTTCGCAACCTCGACTGCAATGTGCAGCCAGGGCCGCGGCGAACGATGCTCAACAAGATCGAAGGCCTGATGCACAGTGTTGACCGGAGCAATCAGAAAATCCGCCCCGGTTTTTGCCAGCTTTTCCGCCGACGAAAGCATCAGTTCGGCCACGCCTGCCCAGTCGTGAGCATCAATGCACTTCACATAGTCAGCGAAGTTGTGGCCGTGCATGGAGGCTTCCGGATGGCCGTAGGGGCCAAGCAAGCTTGCACCCTCGAGACAGATAGTGCGGTAACACAGAGCGGCGCCTTCCGCGCTGCAAGCGACGATGCCGATGTGCAGGGACACAGTGGTCAGTGGCCAGTGATCAGGGATCAGCGATCAGTGGCCAGTTACTCCTCAATTGAGAATCTCTCAATTCTAAATTGTAGCTGGAGCAACCGCGTACGGGCTGCTCTGGCGATATCGTTTTTCGAATTCTTCGCGGGTGCAAAGCGTCTTGAGGTCGATGATGCGGTCGACGGCCAGAATGCCATCCAGATGATCGATTTCGTGCTGCAGCAGTTCGGAAAGATTGCGGTCGTCCCCGGCGGCGAGTTCGTGGCTTTTCCCATCCATACCCTGATAACGCACCGTGATCTCGCGATGGCGTTCGACCTGCATGAAAATTGAGAGGAAGCTGAGGCAGGCGTCCCAGACGACGATCTTCTCCTCGCTGCGTCCGACGACTTCCGGGTTAATCAGCGGCCACGGCTTCTCTCCGGGCAGCTGCAAGAAGATGACGCGCAACCGCACGCCGAGTTGCGGCGCGGCAATTCCGCGACCGTATCCGGTGGTGGCGCGCCAGTAGGCAAGCGTATCGGCGAGGTCGTTGGCCAACGCAGCGACTTCGGGAGCGGAGGGATCGCCAACCGGCAATGCGATTTCCCGCAGCCGCGGGTCGCCGAGTTGGAGGATGCTCTTGACCGCCATGGTTACCTCGCGGCAGCGGCGTCAAACAGGTTCAGAAACTCCAGCTTCTTTTCGGCGGGCAGGAATGACGCCTCAAATGAATTCCGTGCCAGTTCGCGCAGGTGCTCGTCGGTGAATCCGAAGATTTGCTGGGCAAGTTGATATTCGCGCGCCAGGGTTGTGCCAAACATGGCCGGATCATCGCTGTTGAGCGTGATCATCACGCCGTGGTCGAAATAGTTCTTCACCGGATGATCAGCCAGATTGGGGCAAAGACCCGTGCGAAAGTTGCTGGTGAGGCAAATCTCTACCGGAACCTGCCGCTGCGCAAGCTCTTCGACGAGATCGGGATCATGGAAGGCCGTAAGCCCGTGCCCGATGCGCTCGACGCGCAGATTGAGCGCACCCCAAACGGATTCCGGCGGCCCAGTCTCGCCGGCGTGCGCGGTAAGCCGTAACCCATGGTCCGCCGACCAGGCGTAGGCGTCGCGAAAAATCTCAGGCGGAGCTTTCTGCTCGTCGCCGCCAATGCCGATGCCGACAACATCCCGGTCGTGGTAGCGCACGGCCAGCTCGAAGACTTTCTGCGCAGCGTCAGCGCCGAACTGGCGGACGGCGTCGAAGATCCAAAGCAGCGAGACACCGAAATCGCGCGCGCCGCGGGCGCGGCCGCGATCCAGCCCTTCGAAGATGGCAGCAAAATCCTGCTTTCGCCAAAGGCAGACTCCCACTGAGACGTAGACCTCGGCGTGCAGCACGTTCTCTTCTTTCAGGCGCTGCATCAGCCGGTAGGTGATGAGTTCGTAATCCTCCGGCGTCCGCAGATGTTCGGTGATGTTCTTGAACGCGAGCAGGAAGCCGGGAAAATCTTCGTAGCGGTAGAGTGCATCGACCTCGGCGTGGGTAACGCGTTCGCCGCGGCGCTTCCGCAGTTCCACCAATGTGGCCGGCTCGATCGCGCCCTCGAGATGCAGGTGCAACTCAGCCTTGGGAAGAAGTCGCAGAAAACTATT
>DATHOK010000309.1:0-7039 GCA_035484995.1 Verrucomicrobiia bacterium
CAAAAAAAGCACCCTGAGAAAACTCAGGGTGCCCGTACGATTTACATTTCGCAGCTTAGCCGCTATTCCCCCTGAGGCTTCTGCTGCTCCTTCTTCTCCCGCTCTTCTTGCTGTTTTTTCTCCTCAGGCGTCAGCGGCTTCGCTGGCGGCTTTTGCGCCGGCGCAGGCTTGGCAGCGGTAGGAGGCGCCGCGGGTTTCGTCGGAGCGGGCATCGCGGGCTTTGCCGCAGCAGGAGGAGAAGTGCGCTGTTCCGGACGCTCGGCCGGCGCAGCAGTCTGCGGGCGCGCCGCCGGAGCAGATGGAGACGGAGTCCGGTTGGGCGCGGACTGAGTGGCTTCCGGCCGCGTCGGTTCCGGACGGTTGCTGGGCTGCACTGGCTCCGGACGACTACTCGGCTGAGTCGCCGCCGGACGATTGTTTGGTTGAGCCGGCACCGGCTGACTCGGTTGCGGGGCTGGACGGCTCGGTTGAGCCGGCGCGGCCGCCGCGGGCCGTTCCGCCGGGGTTGGTGTGGTGCCGGGCCGATTCACAGGCTGATTCGCAGGTGCCGCAGGCTGGCCGGGCCGCGCGGCACTCGGCACGTTGGCCGCCGGATGCCCCACATTCGGCGTCGCCGGTTTCCCGACAGGCGCGACCTTCACCGCTGGCCGTGATGCCGCACTGGCAGCCGGACGCAGCGTTTGCACTTCACTTCGCGCCAATGGTTGTCCTGGATGCGCCGCCAACGCCTGTTGCTGTTTGGCAAAAGGCACGGGCGGTGGGGGCGGCGTTTTCTTAGCAACGACCTGCCGGCTCGCTATCGCTGCCGGAGGTGCCGCCACGCGGCCCGCGGTTGCGGCCCTGGCGCCGAGCACGCTCGCTTGCGTTGGAGCCACGGAAGCCCGCGCACTCACCGACATCGTGGCGATCTGCTGTGCGTTCACCGCGACCGATGCTTTCGCCACCGGTTGCGCGCTCACGAACGCCTGCTGCGGAACCACCATCACCGCGCCCTGGACACTGCGGTTTGCATAGGTGATGTTCGTAATCGTCGTCGAGTTCTTAATGATGGTTGTGTTATAGACGTTGGTCACCTGGGTGACATTGACCGTGGTACTGCTGATGTTGACCCGGGTCACATACGCCTGGCTGACGTGATAGGACGGCACATAAACTTCCCGCGGACCCAGCGGAAACCATCCCACATTGCCGCCGATGCCGCCCGGACCGCCGCCGATGAAGACCACGAGCGCGGGCGCATACACCGCCTGCACCGTTACCGGACCTGCCACCCAGCCCCAGCGTCCGCCCACACTCACCCAGCGTCCGTAGTGGAACGGCGCGTAGCCCCACGAGGAATCATCCACCCACGTCCATCCCCAGGGGGAAATCCAAGCCCAGTGGCCAGCGTGATACGGAGCCCATCCGACGGCGACCTGGTTGGGAAACCAGACATGGCCATAGCTGGGATCGTCGCGCCAGTCGCCGTAGTCATCGAGGTCGTCGAAGCCGACTACATCGCGTGACAAATAGTGCGCCGAACGGGAAAAGTCGTAGCGGTGGTCGCGTCCCTCGGACCATGTATCGAACTCGTCGGGGTCGTAAATCGGTTCAACGTCGGCGTAGAGCGAGTCGGTTCCGCTCAATGTGGCTCGCTGCCCGCCGCGCAGCGTGAAGGTTTGGCCGCCCCCTGTCGCTGCGCCGTCGCCGGCGCGGACACTGATGATCGTGTAATTTCCGTCGGCACTCGCTTCCACGCGATAATGCCCAGGCTGGAAAACGTTAAACGCCTGGTTGGGAGTGTCGACCTCAAAATCCTCCTCGTTACCCAGCCACCGCACCGTGACATTGATCGCACCCGAGCTGAGCTGCATCTGAACCGTATCGTCATCGAGGTTCAGGAAAGAGAAGGTGGTAAGTGGCGCCAGACGGATCACGGCCGAGCCCAATTGCACTTCAGCGCGCGAATTCTCGTCCGTCCAGAGCTGGTCGCCCGTGCTCATCGGACGGTTGGGGACGGCTCCTACCCAGTCCGTCTCGCCCGCCGGCAGAAAAGAAACCGAACCCTGTAAATAGCCGAGCCGCGCAACGCGGCCAGGCGGATCGTCTTGATCTTGTTGATCTTGTGCTGCGGATTTTGTCGGTAAAGCGATGGTGACGAGCGCTATCCCAAGCACCGCGCTCCACCAGACTAACTTCAGAGTTGTTTTCATAAGAGAATTCCCCCAAGCTTTGTTCGCGAGACCCGAGCCTCGCGGAATTCCCGTCTATCTTCAGAGACGGATACGGGTCGCTGCCATCAGGTTTTTCCCCGAGCATGTCCGGCAGCGACCCAGGCACGAGCGCCACGAACAGGCGAATGCGCTCGGCCGACACGCTCGGTAGATTGTTGAGAGGGCCACAAGCATAACAGATCGCTCGGGCCTCTACTGTGAACCCAATCCCGAGGCAACGGCAGAATGCACATGAGACTTTTGTCTCAGCTTGAGACTAACGTCTCGGCGGCACCGCTCCTAACACTTCGTGCTGGTCGCTAACTGACTGAAAAATCTAGCGCCTGAGTGCTAATCCTTCCGTTTTGCACTATGGTCTCGGTCGTGCATCTCTTTCTAGCGTAACCGCGCGTTCTGGCTCCCCATAGCTCTTCCTAACCGGGAAGAGGGGGAGCCCAACCGCATTTATGCCGGGCCCTGATTTATGCCAGGCTTGGCCCGGCTGAGTGACGTGCAGACATAGAGATTAGAGCACAGGGAAAGGGTTGGCATCTTTTTTGGCGCAACAGGGCACAGCTCCATCGCGGACGGCGCAAACCAGCACGGTCGCCGAACTGGCGCGTTTTTTCCCCGAGGCCACACCGGTGCGCATTCCGGTTCAGTTTACCCGCAGCAGAAACGCGAGTAATGAGAACCGGCAGGGCGCTGCCGCCGTCGAGGAAAGCACGGTCATCGAGTTCGGCACCTCGCGTGAAGTTCTCTTTGCCTGCACCACGCCGCTCGAGTTCGCCGACGTCCTGCGCTTGCGCAACTCCGACGGCTCGCTCGACACGGAAGCCTCAGTGGTGGCCGTGCAATACCACCCCGGCATAACCATCGTGGCCGCCCGCTTTCTCAACTCAGTTCCTAACTGGATCGTGAAACCATGACTTCATCGCAACCTTCGTCTCCGCAACCTTCGGTGCCAGCTCCAGATCTCGCGACCATTTGGTCGAGCGCGCGCCGCCTTCACCCCATTTATGCCGAGATGGCCCGGGAGTTCGTCGTCGACATACCCGGTTGCTCTGATCTCGAGGCGCACGTGGATACGCCGGGTCGCGAGTCCGTCGAACAGGCCCAACAATGGCTGAACGCGATGGACGATAAGATCCAAGTACATCAGCTGCGCCAGTTTCTCCAAACCAGTTCGCTGGTGGATGCCGACGGTCTCATCGCCCTGTTGACGCACTTCCTCGGTAAGACTCCGCGAAGCGATTCCGGGCGCGACAAGATTGATTTCCTGATGGTGCAGTATTTCAGCCAGGGCGCGCCCAGCGAACTCGACGACAGCAATGCCGACGTCTCCTATGTCGCTCAGGCACTGGAACCGATTCTCGGCAAGGTGGAACTCAAAACCCCGGTATGGTTGAACGCCTTGGATCGAGTGCTCGATTCCGCCCGCCGTTGCCGCTCGCTCGACGAACTGCTGCACGGCGGGGTGCTCGAGCAGGGGCGCAAGGCCAAAGCTCAGGCCGGCGACCTGTACTACTTGCCCATCGCGCTAATCGCCTTCACTCGTTTCGGATATCTGATGCGGCGTGCCTTCTTTCGCCTGATGCTCGCCGACCTGAACAACATTCTCGACGGCCTCACCGAGCTTGAAGAAAAGGGCGTAGAAACGATCGACTGCCGGCGCGCCCAATTTTCGGACAAGGAACCGATTATTCGGCTGCGCATGATCTGCCAGTCATGGAAAGTCATGTTCCAGGCGGAGTATTCCTCCGGCCAGCCGTTGCGCATGCTGGTGGACCTGCGTGCTTCGGTGGACGGCGCCCTGGGACGCGGTTCCGCAGCCAAGGGTGGCGGATCGGCAGCGCCCGCGCCGCGAGCCGCTGCAGCTGCTGCTGGTGCCGGAACCGGAGCCGCAAAGCCGTCTGTATCACCGACCCCTAAAGCAGCCGCCCCAAAACCGCCTGCGGCAGTTGCGTCAAAGCCGCCGGCACCCATAGCCCCCGCGCCGAAAGCAGCGGCGCCACAGAAGACTGCGCCACAGCCGACTGCGAAGCCCAAAGCCAAGTTCGCCGTGGCCAATGCAGACGCGCCTGAATTTGAAATCTCCGGTGCACAGGAGTGGAATCCGGACGCGGATTCGCAAGCTGGCCAGAAGAAATAAGCGCCAAGAGGAAAATTGCAAGTGGATCATCCGACCGTACTGGTTATCTCCGACGACGTGGAGTTCTCGCGAAGCATCACCGCGCGTTGGCAAATGGAGCGCCACGTCCCGACGTTCACGCTGCTGAGCGGGGACCTCTGGCCACGTTCCATTGATAACTTCGCGGTTGCCATTGTCGGTCCGCTGCGCCGCGAGGTGCTGTCGGTGGTTCTGGAACCTCTGCACTCGACTCAGCAGCCCTTGTTTTGCATCTGTCAAGACGCTGCTACGGCACAACTGGTGCGCGAGCGTTGGCCGCGTACCTCAGTGTTGCGCTGCGATGAAAACTGGCTGAACGTTCTAATTCCGGCGGCGGGGGAAGCTGTGCTCCGCGCTGCCGCCGAAACCCGCGCTCGCGCCTCTGAGGAAGCCTGCGCTACCCTCGAGCGCCAGGCCATGCTCGGCCGTTACATGCTGGAGATGCGCCACGGCCTGAACAACGCGCTGACTTCGCTTCTGGGCAATTCCGATCTGCTGCTGATCGAACCGGGCAGCCTCTCGGCCCAGGCCCGGGCGCAAATTGAAACCATTCGCAATATGACTCTGCGCATCCACGAGGTGCTGCAGCGTTTTTCATCGATCGAGAAGGAACTGAACGTGGTGGCTCAACAAGTGGAACGCGATTCGGGCAAGTATCGCGTCGCGGCCGCAGCAGGCGACTGAAACAAAGCTACTGAAATAGAACTATCGAAATAGAACTACCGAAGTAAAGAAGTGAACTGATTTCATACTCCCCCTGGCAACACGCCGACCTGATCTCGCCGGCAGGCGTGCAAAGCGCTTCCTTGCGCTTGGGGAAAGGCTCTATGCATAAGCTAATCGCGACCAGCACCATCCTCGAACACGAGCTCTCGGAGCTGCGCCTGCTGGTCGAGCGCCAAACCGGAGTCGTTCTCGATTGTCCCAACAGCGCCCTGGCCGCCCATGTCGCCGATTGCGTCGAGGCTCAAGGCCTGGGATCATCGGCCGCCCTGCTGGAACGTCTTCGCTCCTCCGATCAGGATCCTTCCACCCTGCCGTCCCTGCTCGATGGACTGATCAATGTCAATACCGGCTTCTTCCGTCATCCCGGAGCGCTCAACGCTTTGACGCGGCAGGTTGTGCCCGTGCTTTGCGCCCGCAAGTCAGCCGATGGGCCGAGTCCGCTCCGCATCTGGAGCGCCGGCTGCTCTACCGGAGAAGAAACCTATTCCATCGCCATAGCGGTCTGCGACGCGTTGAGCCGCAACGGCGCCAGTTCCGGCAATAACGCAAACGGCTCGAATGGAAACGGTAACGGCAACGGAAAGTCGACCGCCGCGCGCAACGGAGGCATCGCCGACACTGGGACAACCCTTTCCAGTTCCGCGAACCTCAGCACCGGTTTCTCGATTCATATCGTGGGCAGCGACTTGCTGCCGCACAACATCGAAGCCGCAGATCGCGGCGTGTATCCGCAGTCGGCGCTGGATGGCCTGCCTCCAGCCACCATCCGCAACTATTTTTCGAAGATCAGTTCGCCCATTATTTCACCGAACGGAGCGAAAGAAGCTCAGGACGAAACCGAGAGCGACGGACTAAGTCAAATCCAAAATCCGATAAGGAACAGTGCCGGCACCCGATCGCAGAATGCTCCATCCAACCCTAACCACCTGCTGGTCAAGCCTCGCCTGCGCAGCCTGGTCACTTTCAATTGCATGAATTTGGCGCGCCCCGGCTACATCGGACGCTTCGACTGCATCTTCTGCATGGACGTGCTGCCCCACTTCTCGCGCGCCCAGAAGATTGCCCTGCTCGAGCGCCTGCATCTTTATCTGGAGCCCGGCGGATACCTCTTCCTGAGCCAAACGGAGAAACTCTGCACCTCGAACCTGAACTTCCGCTCCGAAACCTTCGACGGCTATACGTTCCACCGCAAACCGCTGGCGGCCAGTGCGGCGTATGGACGGTAAAGAGGGGGAAACCTGGCTTCCACGATAAGGCAGTCATCCTGAAGCACGGCGCAGTTCAGCCGGGCGAGGGATCTTGGTCGCAACGGCCCAGCGGGGATAGGAGGCTCGTCACGGATGCCTTTCGAACCTACGCGAACAGAAACTCCTTCGTCCTCAATTCCTTAATCGTATCCCTCAACTTCGCCGCTTTCTCAAACTCAAACCGCTTGGCCGCCTCTCGCATATCGCTTTCAAGTTTGACAACATACGCGTCTAACTCCGGCTGTGACTTGAACTCCGGCATGCCTTCGGCCTCGCCCCCGGTCAGGTCGGTATAGTCCGCGGCGACGATTCCGGCCAGCGTCATGTCCAGTGGACGAATGATCGACTCCGGCGTGATTCCGTTCTCCAGATTGTAGGCAGTTTGAATCTCGCGCCGTCGCAGGGTTTCATCGATCGCACGCTTCATCGAATCGGTCATGCGGTCGGCGTAAAGAATCGCGCGCCCGTGCAGATGCCGCGCACAGCGCCCAATCGTCTGAATCAACGATCCCCACGACCGCAGGAAGCCTTCTTTGTCGGCATCGAGAATCGCCACGAGAGACACTTCCGGCAAGTCGAGCCCCTCGCGCAGCAGATTGATGCCGATCAATACATCGAACTCACCCTTGCGCAGATCGCGCAGAATCTTTACCCGCTCCAGCGTCTCAATCTCCGAATGCATGTAGCGGCACTTCACGCCCACT
>DATHOK010000310.1:0-9968 GCA_035484995.1 Verrucomicrobiia bacterium
CTCATGGCGAGCGGCGCACCCGTGGTGCTGGCCGGCGACTACAATGTCGTGCCGACGCCGCAGGACATCTATCCGACTCGATCGTTGGATAACAACGCGTTAATCCAACCCGAGAGCCGACAGGCCTTCGCGCGTTTGCTGGCTCAAGGCTGGACCGACGCCCTGCGGAAGCTACATCCGGAAGGGCCGCTCTGGACATTTTGGGATTACAAATTTGAACGGTGGCAAAAAGACAAAGGCATGCGACTCGATCACTTTCTGCTCTCACCGAATTTGTCGGACCGACTCGTGGACGGCGGTGTTGACCGATGGGCGCGTGGGCAGAAAAACGCGAGCGACCACGCCCCAACATGGATCATGCTCGATCTCTAGATCAGAGTCGAGTCGACCACCACAGACCAGCACGGCAATGCCTCGGCCTTAGCCAAGCGCAAAGCCAATCGCCCAATCGTGCAACGCCTCTTGCAAAGACCTGCCTATCAAGAGGTCTCTCCATTCAATAAATAAGGGGAACTGTGAGTCAGCTCCCCTTAGTGGACAGTTTTGGACAGTCGCTACAAGTGCCCAATGGCCCGTAACCTTATGATTGCGTTGGTTGCGGGGGCCCGATACGTACCGAATTTAGACACATTGTGCATTGCATTCCGCAGTGAACTGATTCACTGCGCCGCCTAAGTCTATTTTTGAGATCTCGACCTACAGATACCTCGAACAACGTCGTTGGACAAGCGGTCGCGCAGGAGAAACCCGATTACTTCCGGTTTGCCGACGATACGGACGGTCATCAAGCTCCCGCACCGAGCCCCTGGCTTACGAACCAAGAACTGGTCAATTCCAAGTGCTTCAGTCGGCGTCGCTTATGAGCCGGAAGCCACTCTGTCCCCCCTCATTTGTACCGAGCTGTACCGAAATCCCTCATGAAGGCTAGAAGACAAACGATCGGAAGCACGTCAAGCACAACTTTGTCGTCAGCTACAACCATGATTTACCATTTGCAAAGCTCACCGGACGAATTTTGGAAAAAAGAATGAACTAACGATTCCCTCATTCAATTGTTCTGGCCACGCGGAAACCGCCGCTGTGATCCCGGTGCGGCGATTTGGCGCCGAGGCGGACGGACGAACGAACGAGCGCCGGAATAAGGCTATAGGCACCACCGCGCATAACTCGCCGACCGCAATTCCCGTTTTGCCAGGAACTGCCGTCAGACGGCGCACCCCTATAGTCGTCGTTCCAGCAATCTTCAGTCCATTGCCAGACATTACCCAGCATGTCGTAGAGGCCGAATCGGTTTGGCGGGAAACTTCCAACCGGCGATGTGAATGCAAACCCATCGCGGCACGTTCGATTCACGTCGCTCTCGTGAGGATGCTGCTCACTGAAATCCAGATCAGCATGATTGATATAGTGGCAGAGTTCCGCAGGACGATCGCTACCGTAACGGGCCGTTGTCGTTCCCGCGCGCGCCGCGTATTCCCACTCAGCCTCCGTTGGTAAACGGTAGACATGCCCCGTCTTGGTGCTCAGCCAAGCCACATAGGCTTGCGCATCGTCCCAGTCGACGCAGACGACGGGGTCTCTTCCCGTCTGCGGAAACCCTGGAGAATGCCATTTGGCGTCTTTCTTATCACTCTCCCCACCAGACGCATCCGGGGTATAACACGTATCGGGGTCCGGCCGCTTTGTCTCGGCCACGAACTGAGCGTATTCATCTCGCGTCACGTCAAATTTGGCAATTGCGAAGCTGTGCTCGATCGTGACCGAGTGCCGCGGTACCGAGTGTCCGCGAAAATAATCCGGTGCATTCTCACGCTCTTCTTCCCCAGGAGGAGCGCCCATAACGAAACGGCCCCGCGGCAGCATCACCATTTCGGGGCAACCGTTGGGACAATCGCGGAACTGCGATCCCGGAGCGGGCGCCCGCGCTCGAGCGAAGGCCGGGAGATAACCAAGAGTCTCGCCCACGCGGGAACCCGTGATGTCATTGGCGGGATCGCGTTCTCGTGTACTGACCGGCGTGCACGGAAGCAAGCAGGCCGACAGCGTGAGCAGCGCAAGCGACAACGCTTTCACATTCATAACGCAAAGCCCCCTTACCCAGCGCACTCAGTCCTCAGCAATTCTTCGCCCGAAAGAGCCTTCTTGACCAGTGGCCCAAAAGACGATTATCGTCAAAAACATGCCAACCAGGAGACGCTTCCAAAATGCGCCAGCGCCGCACAAAGTCGCTGTGCTGGTATACGAGGGGCTGAACGCGTTTGATTTTGGAATCGCCGTTGGACTGTTCGGACTGCCTCGCCCCGGAGTAGACAGCTGGTATTCCGTCTCAGTTTGTGGGTTGGGCAAGCGCCCGTTTCAAGCAACCGGAGGCGGCGGTGTAATGCCCGGAAGAGGTTTGGCGGGTTTGCAGCAGGCCGATACCATCGTCATCCCCGGCTGGTGCAATCCCGACGTTCTACCGCCACCGCCACTTATCCGCAGGTTGAGGTTGGCTCACCAACGAGGAGTCCGCCTGGTATCCATCTGTGGCGGAGCATTTGTGCTGGCAGCCACTGGCCTTTTGAATGGCAGACAGGCTACAACTCATTGGAAGCTCAGCGACAAGCTGAGCAAGCTCTATCCACAGATCAAGGTCGTGCCCGATGTCTTGTACGTAGACGACGAAGACGTCCTCACTTCTGCCGGCGCTGCAGCCGGAATCGACCTTTGCCTGCACATCATTCGTAAGGATTTTGGAACGGTAGTAGCCAATGACGTCGCACGGCACCTGGTGGTCTTTCCCCACCGCGAGGGTGGTCAAGCGCAGTTCATCGACAAACCGGTGGGACAGCAAGCAGACCCATGGCTTGCCCATCTAGTGGAATGGTTACAGGCCAACCTACATACCGACATTACAATCGAGCGGCTCGCGCTCGAGGCGAATGTCAGCAGGAGGACTCTTTCTCGCCGTTTTGTGGAGGCAACAGGGCTAAGTCCACATCGATGGATCACATCTCTGCGCGTGCGCAGAGGAAAGGATCTGCTGGAAACCACCGCTCTATCGATGGAGGAGATCGCAGAACAGTGCGGTTTTGAATCAGGAGCCCTGCTAAGGCACCATTTCCGTGAACAAGTGAAAATCAGTCCGAGAACGTACAGGGATCAGTTTCGACAAACGCAGGACGTCTAGGCGCTCCATTGGGTGGTGAAAGTCGGCATGGCCGCGCTCGGTGTAATTCTCTCCAACTTCCAATTCGTTTCATGGGCTAATTTTTTGTCGGATTATACGCTGACAAAGCAAATACTACTCCGACACAGCCACCTCGCAAATTTTGATGATCAGCGCCAAGGAATGTCTGGTGGAAAAGCAGGCATTCATCAGGTGGTGATCGCGCCTGCTGCCGAGTGACGGGCTATACGGAAACTACCCGGTGATAAATTCTCACCGTTTTCGCGGCTCGTTTAGTTGAATCTGAGCGGTGCTTCACTCGATTATCAATTCGGATGGTAGCGGGGTTCACGCAAGTAACTGAAAGGAAGGATTTTTGGTTGCGGGGGGTGGATTTGAACCACCGACCTTTGGGTTATGAGCCCAACGAGCTACCAGACTGCTCCACCCCGCACTTCGATCATAAACAATGCTCTCGGCATCGTCAAACCTCTTGCTCCAGGAACGCGGCCGAAGTCGGCCGTTTCGCACACGATCTGGTCGTCTCATGGAACAATGGTTTTTTATTTGTATTTCGCACCCCACCGCATCCAACCCTCTGTTCTTTGCATCGAAATAACGCGCTGCGGTTCTGTGACCGGGAATTCTAGTAAACTACGAATCGATATTTTGCGCAGCCAGGAGAACATATGGCCAAGAAAGATCTCAACCCGAAAGCACCCTCCACCGGGCGAGCGGCAATCAGCGCTCAGCCTCGTCTTCACCAGCGTGCCGACGAAATTCAGGCGTACGGCACGGTTTCGCACATGTTGCCTCTTGATCTTGCGGAGCCGGTTCGTCTGGAAATGACCGAGCAGCTCAACTTGTTGCTGGCAGATACCATGACCCTGCGCGATCTCTACAAGAAATCGCATTGGCAGGTTGCGGGACCAACCTTTTATCAGCTTCATCTCTTGTTCGACAAGCATTACGGAGAGCAGTCAGAAATTGTCGATACCATCGCCGAGCGAATTCAACTTCTTGGTGGCGTTTCGATCGCCATGGCTGCCGATGTGGCCGAAACTACGCGCATCGAGCGTCCGCCACGGGGCAGGGAAGAAGTTCCTGTGCAGATTTCCCGCTTGCTCGACGCCCACCAGATCATCATCGGCCATTGTCGTACCCTGGCTCGCCGTGCCGACGAAATAGGAGACGATGGCACGAACGATCTCGCCGTCAGCGATGTACTGCGCACCAATGAACTCCAGGCCTGGTTCCTGAGCGAGCACCTGGTCGACGCGCCGTTAGTGCACGCAGAGCAGCCCCGCTTACGCAGCGCCAGCTAACCTGTCACAGATAAATCGAGCAGGCTCTGACCGTGGAGCCTGCTCTTTATTTGTTCCCTGGATTCTTGTCTGGACCGGCTAAGTCCGGCTGCCTGCCTTCAGAGTGTCGTGGTTGTAATACTCGTAGGCTGACATCGGTTTTTCGCCGCCCTTTTTCCAGGTGCGCGAGTCCTCGGGCAACTTGCCCAGCACGCGCGCCATCTCCCGGATGTGCATCGCGACCGTGCCACAGCACGCGCCGATGAAGTTGATTCCGATATCGCGCGCCTGCGCCGCATACTTTCCCATTTCCTGCCGCGTCAGTTGCATCGGATCTAACGCGTAGGGAAACTCAGGCAAGCTGGTGAAGTCTGGCTTCGCCTTTGGAGTTCGGTAGGCCACCGGCTGGCACGCCAGGTAGCCCGATACTGCTTCGCGCATCTCCTCCATCGGCCCCAGAATGTGCTCAGGAGGCCGCAGGCAGTTCATGCCAACGATGTCTGCGCCGGCGTCGAACAGCGCTCTCGCGGCTTCGGCCGCGCTCTTGCCGTCGGTGGTCTCATCTTTGTTCTCGAAACAAATTGTGACCATCGTGGGCAAGCCGGTCTTCTTACCGCGCTCCACTGCGATCAGCGCCTCTCCAAGAAAAGAGAAGGTTTCACCAATGATGAAATCCACGCCCTCCTCAACCTGCACTGCCAGTTGCTCGTCAAACGTCTTCCGCACTCGGTCGGCGGCTGATGCGCTGCCCGGTTCATACATCCACGTCAGACTCAGGTTTCCCGCAACCAGGCACTGATCTCCCGCAACCTCGCGAGCAATTCGCACGGCGGTCCGATTCAAATCCTGCAGTCGATCCTCAAGTCCTACCGTCGCCAGCTTGTCCCGGCTGGCATAAAACGTCAGCGCCTGCAGAACTTCAGATCCCGCTTCGCGGAACTCCACATGCAATTCGCGTAACGCCTCGGGATGCGTCAACACGACCTCCGGAGTAAACGGACCCGCGCGCACCCACCCACGCTTCTCCAGTTCCAGCAGATATCCGCCATCGCCCAGTACGGGCCCTTCTTTCAACCGTTCCAGAATCCCTTTCTTTTTCATGCATCCTCCTTAAATCGACAGCTCTCTTTGCGACCTTGGCGAACCCTTAGCGACCATTTCGGTTAACCGCGTTACGCGGCTGACTTGAATCGCCCCTTCTTCCAATCTCGCAGAGCTTGCCGCGCCGCGTTCCGTCCCGGCGCGCCAGTCACCCCGCCGCCGGGATGCGCTCCGGCTCCGCACAAATAAAGCCCGCGAATCGGCGTGCGGTACTGTGCCCAGCCCGGCACGGGACGCATAAAGAAAAGTTGCTCCAGTCGCAAATCGCCGTGAAAAATATTTCCCTCGGTCAATCCATAAGTTCGTTCCAAATCCAAGGGAGTGAGCACCTGCCGCGCCACCATCGCGCCCGGGACATTGGGCGCATACTCGGCGATCTTCTTCACCACGCGATCACCGAGCAAATCCCGTTTCTCATCCCAGTTTCCCTCACGCAATCGGTAAGGGACGTACTGCACGAAGCAAGTCAGAATGTGCTTGCCCGGGGGCGCCAGCGACGAATCCGCATTCGAGGAAACTACGCAATCCACCCACAGCTCTTCCGGAATCTCGCCAAATTTCGCGATGTCATAACAGCGTTCCGCGAATTCCAGTGATGGCACCAGCGTGTAAAACGTCCGCTCCAAGGGCGTTGCTTGAGGCGAGGTACCAGTAAACCGCGGCTCCTCGGCCAATACGAAGTTCACTTTCGCGCAGGGCCCATCCATCTTGATGCCGCGCACCGCAAACAAGAAATCTTCTGGAAGTTCGCGAGCCGCAACCATCTTCAAAAAAGTCCGCTTGGGATCGGCATTCGACAGAACCATCCGCCCTCGAACTTCGCTTCCGTCTTCCAGCACAACGCTGCAGGCGCGCCCATTGCGAACCTCAATTTGAGCCACCGATGCGGACGTTCGAATCTCAACCCCCAGCTTCTTCCCGGCCGCAGCCAGAGCTTGCGCAATCGATCCCATCCCACCCATCACGTGTCCGTAAAAGCCCTGCAACTCGTGCTCCCCGCCGCTTAGTAAGTGAAACAGCAGCCCGATTGCGGTTCCCGGCTGGTACGGCCCGCCATGCTTGCCGTACACGTTGTTCGCCAGAAACATCGTCTTCATCTTTTCGGATTCGTAATTGTGATCGAGAAACTCTCCCAGACTTCCGGTAAGAAACGAAATCAGTTGCGCAATCTCTGATCTCGAAATCCCGCGAAACCGTTTGCCCACGCGAAATAAATCGCCCCAGCCGCCAACCGTGGTCGTGTCAATCTCGGGAGGCGGCTCCATGAAAAACGGCTGCAGGTAGCGCGCCAGCTTCTTCAGTTGATCGTCGATCTCGACGAACCGTGCCGCATCTTTCGTCGATATTTTTCCAAACTCCGCCTTCGCCCGGTCCCGATCCACCCACCACGGCACCACCTGCCCGTCAGGGAAGGGAACTTGAATCGCCGGGTCACAAGGAATCATGCGCAGACCGTGATCGGCGAGGCCCAGTTCCGCGATCACTTCCGGCCGCAGCATGCTGGCGATATAAGAGGTAGTCGAGACCCGGCAGCCCGGAGCGATCTCCTCGGTTACGCAACATCCGCCGACGATTTCACGGCGCTCCAGCACCAGCGTGGAAAGTCCGCCACGCGCCAGATACGCAGCCGCAGTCAGGCCGTTGTGACCGCCGCCAACCACGATCGCGTCATAAATAAAGTTGGAAGCCGTTTTCGCCAAGACGGATTCGCGTATCTATCCAGGTCTGACTCAGAGTCACGCCGTGCTGCCACGGAGCCATACATTACTGTACTACTCGCTAAAAATGAAGTTGAAAATTGGACCCTCCTCTTATATGCTTTCGTGACTTGGAGTCATTCATGAGCGGAATCGCCAGCAATCCCGTCGCACCCCCGCGCTACATGCGGCAGCACGCGGCACGTCCGCGGTCCGAGGCCAAGCGCTCCCGCATCGTCGACGCAGCCATGCAACACTTCGCCGAGAATGGTTACCACGCCGCACGCGTCGGTGACATCGCAGCCGCGCTTGGCATTGCCAAAGGTTCGATCTTCCAGCACTTCGGCAGCAAGGACGGCCTGTTCTTCGAAGTCTACAAACGCGCCGTGCGCTCGTTTTCGAAGTATCTGGATGCGCCCGCCGACGTGCGTGCCGCGGGCTTCTTCGAGGTTCTCTATTACTGGCTGGTCCGCACCGAACACCTGCTGCGCGAAGACTGGATCCCCTACCGCATCTCGCTGCTCGGCAACTACGGTACCGATCTGGTCTTGAAGCGTGAGATCAATCGCTTCCTCACCACCGAAGATCCCTACGGTACCGTCGCCTTCGTTCGTTTTGGCATCGAGCGTGGCGAGTTGCGCAAGGATATGGACATCGAAATGATTGTCTCCGTACTCGATTGGACCTTCGAGCGCTTCCAGGATGCCTTGCTCACCGCCGAACTCGATCCCGGACTTTTCCGCAGGCAGGGCGAGATGCCGGAGAAAAAGGAAGCGCGCATTCGGCAATTCCTCGCGCTCTTGCAAGGAGCGGTGGGCGCTGCTCCCGCGCCTGCAATTCGTGGTCAGCGTGAGATACGCAAAATCGCTCCGGTCGAGCTGGTGGCCAGACCGAAGGCGCTCTAGCAAAACCCAACCAGCCCGCTCAAATTAGTGTAGAAATCCAGACTGAGAACAATTCAGATGATGCAGACTTCCATCGAGCAAATTCTCGCTAGCTACGACGACCGCGCGCCGCTGTCGCAAGCCTCGACCATTCCAGCAGCCTGGTACGTCGATCCCCGCATCGCCGAACTAGAACGCCTCAGCGTATTCAGCAAAACCTGGCAGCTCGTCGGCCGCACTGAACAAGTGAAAACGCCGGGCCAGTTCCTGAGCACCATGGTCGCGGGCGAGCCGGTCGTCGTCGTCCGCGGCAACGACGGTGCTCTGCGCGCCTTCTACAATGTCTGCCGCCATCACGCTGCCGCCGTCGTGACCGAACCCTGCGGCCAGGCTGCTCTCTTGCATTGTCCGTATCACGGCTGGAACTACGGCCTGGATGGGTCGCTCAAAGGCATGCCCGAATTCGAAGGTGTCGAGAATTTCGATCGCGCGCAAAACGGACTTGTTCCTATTCGAGTCGAAACCTGGGAGTGTTTCGTCTTCATCAACCTCGACAACCGCGCCGCCCCGCTCACCGAATTCCTCGGCGGCCTCGTCGGCCGCATGGCGCCTCTAGGCATCAGCAAACTGCATTACTTCGACCGCCGCACCTACGACATCAATTGCAACTGGAAAGTTTTCGTCGATAACTACCTCGATGGCGGCTATCATGTCCCGCATTTGCATAAAGGTTTGAATTCAGTTCTTGATTACAAGCAGTACACCATCGAGAACGAAGACCGTTACTGTCTGCAGTCCAGCCCCATGGTGTCTTCCGACACGGATGCCGCCACCGGAGCCGCACGCAAAGGCGACCGAGCCTGGTATTTCTGGCAACATCCCAACCTAATGATCAACTGCTACGAAGGATACATGGACACAAACCTAGTAATCCCCGTCGACGTCGATCATTGCCACGTGATCTTCGATTTCTATTTCGGAGACATCAGCGATGCCGCCCGCGAATACAATGAGCAGTCTGTAAACATAGGCAACCGCGTGCAGGAGGAAGATCTCGGCATCTGCGAAGACGTGCAGCGCGGACTGAAATCGCGAGCCTATCGCGCCGGGCGTCTTTCGGTTCGTCGCGAAGCCGGAGAACAACTATTTCACCGCCTCTTGGCCGCCGATTTGAAACGCGGCTTAGAGCCTAGGTCTGCCGCCGCCGACGATTAGTCACAGCTTAGGCAGCCACGAAGTGGCGAAAGAATGCAGCCCGGGGGCGCAAGCTCTGGGTAAGGAAGGACAAATGACCAAGCCCCGAAGGGGCGAAAGAATCGCTCCTCGCGTGTTGGGCGGCCTGACGATTCTCGCCGCGTGTTGCGCGCTACTAATCCCTGCCTCCGCTCAAACCACCGCCATCCGCGCAGGCAAGCTAATCGATCCGGACTCCGGCACAGTTCTAGCTGGCCAAACCATCCTGATCCGCGACAATAAAATCGAAGCTGTAGGCAACAACGTAACCATCCCATCCAATGCCAAGATCATCGACCTCACTAGGATGATCGTCCTTCCAGGTCTCATCGACTGCCACACTCATCTCGCCGACGGCGCACACGATTCCGAGCCGATGGGCGTATTCAGAAAAACCGCCGCTGAACTGGCGCTCGAGTCCGTGCCTAACGCGCGGGTCACGCTCGAATCCGGATTCACCACTGTGCGTGATGTAGGCACGTACCGCGCACTGGGAGATATTGCCCTGCGCGATGCGATCAATCGCGGCGACATCATCGGGCCCCGCATGTACGTCGCCGGTGCTTATGTCACAATTACTGGCGGCGCTGGCGCCGATACC